>SICM01000005.1 GCA_009694805.1 Candidatus Latescibacterota bacterium | reverse complement strand
TATAAATAGCAGTTTTGGATTATCGCAGGAACCGCCTCTTAGAGAGCCGTATTCGTTGGTGAAGCTGACGCCTATATTTCAGGCCCGAAAGCTTTCTGCCGAGGTTTTCGGGGGGCATAAGTTGGGAATGGTAAGTGAACAGTGTCGAATTTTCTGGATGAGAATCAAAGACATTCCCGGACAAAAAATGTATCCCAAACAGGGTATGTATAGACGTTTCACCGTCTCTTCCGGTTTAACTTACCCATTCTTCACCGGCTTTCCGAACCCCGCCGCGAACAGGAAAAAATCGTCGAAATCCACATCCCCGTCTCCGTCCAGATCGGCCCGGTCGTCGAACCCGGCCTGTCCCTTCGACCTGCCGAAGACGTTCGCGAACAGGAAAAAATCGTCGAAATCCACGTCCCCGTCCCCGTCCAGGTCCGCGCGCCTCGTCGTATCCGGCCCAGACAGCGTGAGCGTGAACACCGTGCCCTCAAAGGTCCCCGTATACACGACCCGGGGGTTCAGGGGAGGAATGGCGAGCGTCCGGACATCCGCCTCCCCCAGCCCCGCGCGGAACGCCTCCCACGACCTCCCGCCGTTCAGGCTCCTGAACACCCCCTCGCCCCCTGTCCCGGCGTACACGGTATCTGGACTCGACGGGTCCACCGCCAGGGAAAGGACCGTCGTGTTCGACAGCCCGGCGCCCGCCTCCGTCCACAAATTCCCCCCGTTCGTCGACGTGAAGACCCCCCCGCCCTCCGTGCCCGCGTAAAGCCTCCCGGAATTCGACGGCGCGGCCACGAGCGCGAAGACATTGGGGTTGGACAACCCGGCGTTGGCCGGCGTCCAGGAGCGCCCCCCGTCGGCGCTCTTGAACACGCCTCCGCCGAACGTCCCGGCATACACCACCTGCGAATTCGACGGGTCCACCGCCAGCGCCCGGATGAAGGCGTTCGTCAATCCCGTCGCCCCCCACGAACTCCCCCCGTTCAGGCTCTTGAAGACCCCCCGGTTGAACGTCCCGGCATACACCACCTGCGAGTTCGACGGGTCCACCGCCAGGGACAGGACCGTCGTGTTCGACAACCCGGCGCTGATCTCTGCCCACGCCCCCCCCCCGTCAGCGCTCCGGAAGGCCCCACCGCCGTCCGTGGCCGCATACACCACCCGCGGGTTCGACGGGTCCACCGCCAGCGCCCGGATGAAGACGTTCGTCAATCCCGAGTTGATCGCCACCCACCCGATCCCCCCGTCGGCGCTCCGGAAGGCCCCACCCCCGAACGTCCCGGCATACACCACCTGCGGGTTCGACGGGTCCACCGCCAGCGCCCGAACATCCGCATTCACCAGACCCGCATCGGCCTCCGTCCACAGCCCCCCTCCGTCCACGCTCTGGAACACGCCCCCGGACGTGCCGGCGTACAGGATCTGCGGATTCACCGGATGGATCCCGAGGACACGGACGTCTGTCCGGTTCAGCCCCGTGATGACCGGCGTCCAGGAATTTCCCCCGTTCGAGCTCTTGAGAACCCCCCCGCTGCCGGTCCCGGCGTACAGGATCTGCGGATTCACCGGATCGACCGCAAGGGCGTTGACAGCGGCGTTCGCCGGCCCGGCGTCGGCCTCCTGCCAGCTCCTCCCGCCATTCCCGCTCAGAAATATGCCCTTGCTGGTCCCGGCGTAGACCCTCTGCGGGTTCAGGGGATCGATCGCCAGGGATAGGACCGTCGAACTCCCCAGCCCCAGGTTGACCTCCGCCCACGAGCGCCCCCCGTCCTCGCTCTTGAAAACCCCCCTCCCGAACGTCCCCGCATACACCGTCTGGGGACTCACCGGGTCGATCCCCAGCGCCCGGACGTCCGCGTGTCGAATCTCCGCGCCTGCCTCCCGCCACCTCCCGCCCCCGTTCACGCTCTTGAACACCCCCCTCTCCGTTCCGGCGTACAGGGTCAGCGGGTCCGACGGGACGACGGCGAGGGCGTTGACCGTCCCCCCGTAAGGCCCGTAGGTCGTCCACGTGTCCGGCGCATTTCCCCTGGGCGGCTCTGTCCCCGTCCCGGACAGGGCCATCGAAGAGGGGCTCCCCGCCGCGTTGTGAGCGATGGACAGGACAGCGGACTTCGCCCCCGGAGAGGTCGGCGTGAACGTCACCGTCACCTCCTGGCTTCGCCCCGGCGGCAGGGTCGCCGTGGCCGGAGAGAACCTGAACTGCGAGGCGTCCGACCCCGTCAGGGCCATCTCCGTCACCGACAGGCTGGCATCCCCGGAGTTGGTGATCGAGAACGTCTTCTGCGACGACTCCCCGCTCGTCGTCTCGCTGAACGCCAGAGACGTCTCGGAGACGCTGAAGAGGGGACGGCTGAGGACGGAGGGGAACGTGGCTGAGAAGACCCCTCCGCCGGCCGTCCCGGCATACACCCGCTGGGGGGGAGAAGGGCGGATGGCGAGGGCGTAGACATTCGTGTTGACCAGCCCTGCGTTGACCGCCGTCCACGAGTTTCCGCCATCCGCGCTCCGGAACACCCCGTCGCGTGTCCCGGCATACAACCTGTCGGGGTTCGACGGATCGACCGCCAGCGCCCGCACGGCGTCGCCCGTCAGCCCTTTATTGGCCGCCTCCCACAGGGCCCCGCCATCGGCGCTCCGGAAGACCCCCCTGCTCGTCCCCGCATAGATCGTCTGCGGACGCGAGGCGGGGATGGCCAGGCCGTATACATAGGCGACGGTGAGCGCGAGGCCGGTCCAGGAGGCCCCCCCGTCCACGCTTTTGAACGCGCCCCCGACGGTCCCGGCGTACACGATCTGCGAATTCGACGGGTCGATCGCAAACGACAGGACGAAGGCGTTCGCCAGCCCCGTGCTGGCCTCTTTCCAGACGGTCCCCCCGTCCTCGCTCTTGACCACGCCCCTGCCCAGCACCCCGGCATAGAGGATCTGGGGGACCGATGGGTCGATCGCCAGGGCCTGGATGTTGTAGACGTTGGCCGGCCCCAGGTAGACCGCCTCCCAGGAGGTCCCGCCGTCCGTGCTCCTGAACAGCCCCCCGTTCGTCCCGGCATAGACCGTCTGCAGGCTCGTGCGGGTGACCGCGACGGCGTTGACGTTCGTCTTCTCCAGATCCGCGCTGGCGCTCGCCCAGGAGGTCCCGCCGTCCGTGCTCTTGAACACCCCCCGGGCCGTCCCCGCATACAGGACCTGCGGGTTGGAGGGATGGATTGCCAGGGAGACGACGGTCTCCCTGGAGGAGACGCTCCCCGACCAGACGCCATCCTCGGCAACGGCGACCCTGCACAGGGCCAGACCGACGGCAGACAGAAAAATGAAAAGTGCAAAATGAAAAGTGCAAAATGAAAAGTGAGATTTATATTTTGCGCTTTGCATTTTACATTCTGCATTTTGCATCTTCTTTTCTCCGCGTTCTTCGTGCGCTCTGCGGTGAATCTTCACGCTTCTCGATAAGTGATCCGCCCGCCCAGAAGGGTGGCCACGGCCTTCCCCCTGAGCGGCCAGCCCGCGAACGGGGTGTTGCGCGACTTGGACTGAAACTGCCCCGGTTCCACCGTCCACGCGAGGTCCGGGTCGATCACCGCCACGTCCGCGACGTCGCCCGCCTGAAGCGTCCCGCCGGGGATGCCCATGATGCGCGCCGGGATGCAGGTCAGCCGGGAGATCGCGCCGGAGAGCGAGAGGATACCCGGCGTCACGAGATGGGTCAGGGTCAGCCCCAGGGCCGTCTCCAGGCCCACGATCCCGAACGGCGCGCGGTCGAACGGCAGGGCCTTCTCGTCCGCCGCGTGGGGCGCGTGGTCCGTGGCGATGGCGTCCAGTGTCCCGTCAACCAGGCCCGCCATGACGGCCTCCACGTCTGCTGCGGAACGGAGCGGGGGACTCATCTTGGCCAGCGTCCCGTGCGCCCGGACGGCCTCATCCGTCAGGACGAAGTGGTGCGGGCACGCCTCGGCGGTCACGGGCAGGCCCCGGCGCTTGGCGTCCCGGATCAGGTCCACCGCGCGGGCCACGCTCACGTGCAGGACGTGGAGCCGCCCGCCCACCTGTTCGAGCAGCCGGAGGTCGCGCTCGATCATGCCCGCCTCCCCCTCCGCCGGCATGCCCGGGATGCCCAGGGCGCGCGAGACCTCCCCGTCGTGCATGTGCCCGCCCGCGGTCAATGCCTTCACCTCCTCGTGCGGCGCGATGGGGCAGCCGAGCCGCGCGGACTGTTCGAGGGCCCGCCGCATCAGGTCCTCGGACCCCACCGGGAACCCGTCGTCCGAGAAGGCCACGGCCCCCGCCCGGCGGAGGGCCGGGAGGTCGGCCAGCGCCTCCCCCTTCTGCCCGACCGTGATGCAGGCCACGGGGTAGACCCGGGCGTCCGCCCGGCGTCCGCTGTCCAGGACGCCCTGGAGAAGTTCCGGGCTGTCCAGAGGCGGCGCGGTGTTGGGCATGCAGACCACGGAGGTAAATCCCCCCGCCGCCGCGGACCGGCAGCCCGTCTGGATCGTCTCCTTGTGCGCCTGCCCAGGCTCCCGCAGGTGGACGTGGATATCGATCAGACCCGGGACCACGACCTTTCTGGAGGCGTCCAGGACCTCGGCGGACGCCGGGATGCCGCGCTCGACCCGCGCGATCCGGCCGTCCACGATCAGGACATCCGCGGTCTCATCAAACCCTCTCGACGGATCGAGGACCCGTCCCCCTCGGATAAGAATGGAATTCACGTGAGTCTCCTGTGGTAGCGTGGGAATGAATCTAACATCCCTGCAACAGGCCTGTCAACCCTCATGTCTCGCCTTTTCAATTGACACGCCCGGTCCATCTTGTTATTTTTCATACGCCATCCCGCGCAGGGGCGACGCACGCGTCGCCCCTGCATCTTTAAACGCACACGAGGTAGGTATGGATTCAACTTCAATTCAGATGGACAAGGTCTACAACCCGAAGACCGTCGAATCCCGCTGGTACGCCTTCTGGGAGCAGGGCGGATATTTCCGGGCCGAGCGAAAGCCCGGGGCCCCGCGCTTCAGCATCACGATCCCGCCGCCCAACGTCACCGGCGAGCTCCACATGGGCCACGCCCTCCAGCACACCCTCCACGACACCGTCACGCGCTACAAGCGGATGCAGGGGTTCGTCACCCTCTGCCTGCCGGGCACGGACCACGCCGGCATCGCCACGCAGATGCGGGCGGAGCAACTGCTCTACAAGGAGGAAGGGAAGAGCCGGTTCGACCTGGGCCGCGACGAGATGCTTAAAAGGATCTGGGCGTGGCGGGAGAAATACGGCGGCCTGATCCTCAAGCAGTTCCGGGCCCTGGGGTGCAGCTACGACTGGAGTCGGGAGCGGTTCACGCTGGACGAGGGCTACGCCCGCGCCGTGCTGGAGGCCTTCGTCCGGTTCTACCAGAAGGGATGGGTCTACCGGGGCAGGCGGATGGTCAACTGGTGCCCCTCCTGCAAGACCGTGATCTCCGACCTGGAGGTGGAGGAGGAGACCGCGCAGGGCCACCTCTGGCACATCCGGTATCCGGGCGCCGACGGCGGGCCGGACGTGGTCGTGGCCACCACGCGCCCCGAGACCATGCTGGGGGATACCGGCGTGGCCGTTCACCCCACGGATGCCCGGTGGAAGGATGCCATCGGCAGACACGTGCGCCTCCCCCTGATGGACCGCCTCATCCCCATCGTCGCGGACGACTACGCGGACCCGAAGATGGGGAGCGGGGCCGTGAAGGTCACGCCCGCCCACGACCCGAACGACTACGAGGTCGGCCAGCGCCACCACCTGCCGGAGATCCTCGTCATCGGCCTGGACGCCCGGATGACCCCGGAGGCTGGTCCCTACGCCGGGATGGACCGCTACGACTGCCGGAAGGCCGTCGTGGAGGCGCTCCAGGGCCAGGGCCTCCTGGTCAGGATCGAAGACTACGAACACATGGTCCCACGCCACGACAAGTGCAAGACCGTGATCGAGCCCCTCCCCATGGAGCAGTGGTTTGTGAGCATGCGCGCCCTGGCGGATCACGCCCTGCCCGTCCTCGAACGGAACGAGATCGCCTACGTCCCCGACCGGTTCCGGGGCTACTCCGTCGACTGGCTGAAGAACATCCGGGACTGGTGCGTGTCCCGGCAGATCTGGTGGGGCCACCGCATCCCGGTCTGGACCTGCAGGGCCTGCCACGAGATCATCGTCCAGGTGGACGCGCCCACGGCCTGTCCAAAGTGTCAGAGCGCAGACCTGGAGCAGGACCCCGACGTGCTCGACACCTGGTTCTCCTCCGCCCTCTGGCCGTTCGCCACGCTCGGCTGGCCGGAGAAGACCGAGGACCTGCGCTACTTCCACCCCACGGACCTGATGATCACCGGCCGCGACATCCTCTACCTCTGGGTGGCGCGGATGATCATGACCGCCGTGGAGTTCAAGGACGAGGTCCCGTTCCGGACCGTGCTCGTCCACCCGACCGTGCAGACCAAGGATGGCCGGCGCATGAGCAAGTCCCTCGGCACCGGCATCGACCCGATGGAATTGATCGACAAGTACGGCACCGACGCCACCCGGTTCAGCCTGCTCCTCCAGTGCGGCAGCTCGCAGGACATCCGGTTCGACGCCGACGTGGTGGACAACGTCGTGCAGGACTCCCCCACCGCGGAGGCCTGCCGGAACTTCTGCAACAAGATCTGGAACGCCACCCGGTTCGTCCTGATGAACCTCGAGGGTCAGCCCGACCTGACGCTGGCGGACCGTCCGACGGAACTGGCGGACCGCTGGATCATGAGCCGCTACGGCCGCACGGTCCAGCGCGTGACCGAGGCACTGGACGTCTATCGCTTCGACGAGGCCGCGCGGGCGCTCCACGACTTTGTCTGGAGCGAGTGGTGCGACTGGTACCTGGAGATGGTCAAAGGTCGGTTGAACGGGGACGACGCCCAGAGCAGGGCCACGGCCCAGGCCGTCCTGGCCCGCGTCCTGGAGGGCACGCTTCGCCTGCTCCATCCGATGATGCCGTTCATTTCAGAGGAAGTCTGGCAGCAGGTCCCGCATCAGGGAGAGACGCTGATGGTTGCAGCCTGGCCGAAGGCCGACGAGTCCCATCTGGACGCGGAGGCGGAATGGCAGGTGGGGCTGGTGCAGGAGATCGTGGGGGCCGTGCGAAACATCCGGGGGGAGATGCGCGTGCCGCCCGTCCGCAGGGCGGACCTGCTGATCCGGACCGAATCGCCGGAGGTGCGCCGGGTGGTCGAGGCCAACCGCGCCATCCTCGCCGACCTGGCCCGCGTCGGGACGCTGACCGTGGGCGCGGACGTGGCCCGGCCCCCGGAGTCCGCCTCGGCGGTGCTGAAGGACGCCGAACTCTATGTCCCGCTGAAAGGGCTGATCGACCTGGACCTGGAGCGGACGCGGCTCCAGAAGGAGATCGACCGGCTGACCGTCGCCATCACCGGGATCGACAAAAAGCTCGCCAACGCCGGGTTCGTGGCCAAGGCCCCGACCGACGTGGTCGAACGGGAGCGGCAGAAGCGGAACGAATGCGAGGCCAGCCTGACCCGCCTGCGGGAGAATCTAACGGCGCTGACAGCATAGAAGTAGGGGCGGGTTTTCAACCCGCCCCGCATTATTTTCGTTTCAGATACAGGTCCGTCGCTGTCCCCAGGAACACCTCCGCCGCGCCGCCGATCGTCTCCGACAGCGTCGGGTGCGGGTGGATGCTCAGCGCCAGGTCCCGCGCCACCGCCCCCATCTCCACGGCCAGCACCCCCTCCGCGATCAGCTCCCCGGCCCCGGCCCCCACGACGCCCACCCCCAGCACCCGCTCCGTCTTCGGGTCGATCACCAGCTTGGTCACCCCCTCGTTCCGCCCCAGTGTGCTCGCCCGACCCGACGCGGCCCAGGGGAACCGGGCCACCTTCACCTCGATCCCCTTCCGCCGCGCCTCCGTCTCCGTCAGCCCGCACCAGGCGATCTCCGGGTCCGTGAACACCACCGCCGGGACCACCCCATCGAACGCCGCCGGCTCTCCGGCCAGGACCTCCGCCGCCACCTTCCCCTCGTGCATCGCCTTGTGCGCCAGCATCGGTTCCCCGGCCACGTCCCCGATCGCCAGGATGCGCTCGTCCCGCGTCCGCTGCTGCGCATCCACCCCCACGAACCCCTTCCGGTCCATCTCGGCCTTCGTCCGCTCCAGCCCGATGCCCGCGCTGTTCGGACGCCGGCCCACAGACACCAGCACCCGTTCAAAAGTCTCCTCGACCTGCTTCCCCTCCGCCTCCAGCCGCACCGCGACTCCCCCGTCCACCTCCCGCATCCCCCCCACCTTCGTGTTGAGTCGGACAGCTTCAAAGACCTTCTCCACGCGGGCGCTCAACGGCCGCACCAGGTCCCGGTCCGCCCCTGGCAGCAGCCCGTCCGTCAACTCCACCACCGTCACCCGGCTGCCCAGCTCCGCGTAGACCGTCCCCAGCTCCAGCCCGATGTAGCCCCCGCCCACCACCAGGAGCGACTTCGGCACAGCCTCCAGCTTCAGAGCCGACGTGGAGTCCATCACGCGGGGGCTCTGGAGGTCCAGCCCCGGAAACGTCGCCGGGTGCGACCCGGTGGCCAGAATGGCGTGCCCGAACGTCACGCGAGAGCCCCCCTCCGGGCCCTCCACGCGCACGCTCCCGGAGTCCTCGAAGACCGCGCGTCCCCGGATCAGCGTCACCCCCCGCCGCCGGCAGAGGTCCACCAGCCCCCCCACGTGCCGGCTGACGATCCCGTCCTTCCATCCTCTCAGCGCGTCGAGGTCGATCCCGGGTTTCTGAAACGAGAGCCCCCACGCCTTCGCCTCGCGCGCCTCCGCGATCAGCTTCGCCGCATGCAGCAGGGCCTTGGACGGGATGCACCCCCGGTGCAGGCAGACCCCGCCCGGCTTCTCATCCGCCTCCACGAGCGCCACCCCCATCCCCAGGTCCGCCGCCCGGAACGCGGCCGTGTACCCCCCCGGCCCGCTCCCGATCACCAGCACGTCCGCCCTCTGCTCCGCCATCGCACCCACCTTCTAAAGTCAAAGGCATTCACCACAGAGCACACGGAGATCACGGAGAAGAAAAAAACAAAAGGGAGAACGGAAGAGTGGGAGAATGGGGGAAACCGCTCTTTCGCCCTTTCGCCCACTCCTATTTTTTCTCTGTGTTCTCTGTGTTCTCTGTGGTAAAATGTTTTTATCCCCCCAGCAACAGCCGCTCCGGGTTCTCCAGAGACTCCGCGATCTTGCGCGCGAACCGCGCCCCGTCCGCCCCGTCGATCACCCGGTGGTCGTAGGAGAGGCAGAGCGGCATGATCAGGCGCGGCTCGATCCGCCCGTTCCGCACCACCGCCTCCTCCCGGCTCCGGGCGACGCCCAGGATGGCGACCTCCGGATAGTTCACGATCGGCGTGAAATTCGTCCCCCCGATGCCCCCCAGGTTCGTGACTGTGAAGGTCCCCCCCTGCATCTCCTCCGGGCTCGCCTTCTTCTGCCGGGTGCGCTCGGCCAGCTCGACCAACTCCCGGGCCAACTCAAAGATGTCCTTCCGGTCTACGTCCCGGAGGACCGGCACCAGCAGCCCCCGGTCCGTGTCCACGGCCATGCCGATATGATAGTAATGCTTCAGCACCAGCTCCCCTGCCTGGGCGTCCAGGCTGGCGTTGAACTGCGGGAACGCCTTCAGCGCCGTCACCACCGCCTTGATCACGAAGGCCGTGGGCGTGAGCTTGCCCCCCATCGCCTCGGCCTCAGCGGCATGCCGCTTCCGGAGCGCCTCCAGCTCGGTCACGTCGGCCCGGTCGAACTGGGTCACGTGCGGGATCAGACGCCACGCCCGGCTCACGTGCTCGGCGATCGTCCTCCGCACGGACCGGACCGGCTGCCGCTCCACCTCGCCCCATTTAGAGAAGTCGGGCAGCGCCATTTCGCCCCCTCCGCTGGCAGCGCCCCCCGCCCCCATCGCCTTCCGCACGTGGGTCTGCACGTCTTCGGCCGTCACCCGTCCGCCGGGCTCGCTCCCCTGCACCTTCTTCAGGTCCACCCCCAGTTCCCGCGCCAGCCGCCGCGTGGCCGGACCGGCCGGCGTCGGCGCGCCCGTCTCCTGGGCGGGCGGTTCGGGCGTCTCCTGCTTCGGCGAGGCAGCGGGTTCGGTCTTGGGAGGAGCGGGCGCTTCAGTCTTGGACGGGGCAGCCGCTTCGGCCTTGGGAGAAGCAGACGCTTCCCCCTTCGACGGGGCAGCTTCGGCCTTGGGGGAGGTGGACGCCTCCGCCTTCGGCGGAGCAGGTTCCTCCTCCGTTTCTTTCCCTTTCGAGTCCGCCTCCTCCACGGTGAGCAGGACAGCCCCCACCGGCACGCGGTCGCCCGGTTTGACGTGTACCTTCGCCACCCGGCCCGCGAACGGACAGGGCACTTCAAACATGGCCTTTTCGGTCTCCATCTCCAGGACGGTCTGGTCCGCCTCTACCGCATCTCCCTCGGACACCATCACCCGGACCACCTCTGCGGCCTCGATGTTTTCACTCAGGTCGGGAAGCTTGAACTCCTTGCCCACGTTGTCTCCTTTTTCAAATGGCAAACGTGAAAGACTTGTCTTTGGTTTTGGTTTTACGTCTGCCGTCTGCCGTCTCACGTTTTCACGCCGTCACCGGATCGGGCTTCTCCGGGTCCACGCCGAGCGCCCGGATGGCCTCCTCCACGCGCTCCTTCTTGACCTTGCCCTGCCTCAGGAGCGCATAGAGCGCCGCCACGGCGATGGACTCGGCGTCCACCTCAAAGTGCCGGCGCAGGGCCGCCCGCGAGTCGCTCCGGCCAAAACCGTCCGTGCCCAGCGCCTGCAGGCCGCCGGGCGTCCAGGGCGCGATCATGTCCGGCAGGGCCTTCATGTAGTCGGAGGCGGCCACGACCGGCCCCTCCTCCTTTTCGAGCAGTTTCGTCACGTAGGGTTTCCGGGGGCGCTTCGTCGGGTGGAGCATGTTCCACCGCTCCACGGCCAGCGCGTCCCGCCGAAGTTCCTTGTAGCTCGTGGCGCTCCAGACGTCCGCGGACACCCCGAACTGCCCCGCCAGGATCGTCTGCGCCCGGAGCGCCTCCCGGAGGATGGCCCCGCTCCCGAACAGGTGAACGCGCGGCCAGCCCTGGCGCTGTTCGCCCACCTTGAATTTGTAAAGCCCCTTCAGGATGCCCTCCTGCGCGCCTTCCGGAATGGGGGGCATCGGGTAGGGCTCGTTCCCCAGCGTGATGTAGTAGAAGATGTCCTCCTGCGCCTCGTACATCCGCCGGATGCCCTCCTGCACGATCACGGCGATCTCATAGGCGAAGGCCGGGTCATAGGTGATCAGGTTCGGGACCGAGCAGGCCAGCAGGTGGCTGTGCCCGTCCTCGTGCTGAAGGCCCTCGCCGTTGAGCGTCGTCCGCCCCGACGTCCCGCCCAGCAGGAACCCCTTGCAGCGCATGTCCGCCGCGGCCCAGATCAGGTCCCCGATCCGCTGGAACCCGAACATGGAATAGAAGATGAAGAACGGGATCGTGTTCACCCCGTGGGTCGCGTAGGCCGTCCCCGCCGCGATGAAGGACGACATTGCGCCCGCCTCGGTGATCCCCTCCTCCAGGATCTGCCCGTCCCTCGCCTCCCGGTAGTAGAGCAGCGTGTCCCGGTCCACGGGCTCGTAGAGCTGCCCCACGTGCGAGTAGATGCCGCACTGGCGGAACAGGGGCTCCATCCCGAAGGTCCTGGCCTCGTCGGGGATGATCGGAACGATCATCCTGCCGATGTCCGGGTCCCGGAGCAGCTTGGAGAGCAGGCGCACGAAGGCGGCGGTGGTCGCGAGGTCCTTGTCCCCGGTGCCTTTCAGAAACTCCTCAAAGGTCTCCGTGGCCGGGGCCTTCAGTTGTCCGGCGCGCCGCTCCCGGCTCGGCACGAACCCGCCCAGCTCCTCCCGGCGCCTCTTCATATACTGGACCTCCCGGCTCTCCCCCGGAGGCCGGTAGAACGGGGCCTGGGCCACCTCGTCGTCGGAGATCGGAATCCCGAAGCGGGTCCGAAATTCCCGGAGTTCGTCCTCGTTCAGCTTCTTCTGCTGGTGGCTCACATTCCGCCCCTCGCCGTGCTCGCCCAGGCCATACCCCTTGATGGTCTGGGCCAGAACGACCGTCGGCGCGCCCTCGTGCTCCACGGCCGCCCGATAGGCCGCATAGACCTTCTCGGGGTCGTGCCCCCCCCGGCGCAGCTTGCGGATCTCCTCGTCGGACAGATGTTCCACCATCTGGAGCAGCCTGGGGTGTACCCCGAAGAAGTCCTTCCTCGTGTAGGCCCCGGATTCCACCACGTATTTCTGGTACTGACCGTCCACCACCTCGCCCATGCGCTGGACCAGGAGGCCCTCCTCGTCCTTGGCCAGAAGGGGGTCCCAGTCCTCCCCCCAGATCACCTTGATCACGTTCCAGCCCGCGCCCCGGAAGGCCGCCTCTAACTCCTGGATGATCTTGCCGTTGCCCCGCACCGGGCCGTCCAGCCGCTGCAGGTTGCAGTTGATCACGAAGATGAGGTTGTCCAGCTTCTCGCGGGCCGCCAGCGTGATCGCCCCCAGGGCCTCCGGCTCATCCGTCTCCCCGTCCCCCATGAAGACCCAGATGTGCGACCCGGACGTGTCCTTGATCCCCCGGTCCTCCAGATAACGGTTGAACCGGGCCTGGTAGATGCTCATGATCGGCGACAGCCCCATCGACACCGTCGGAAACTCCCAGAAATTGGGCATTAACCAGGGATGGGGATAGGACGAGAGCCCGCCGGAGGGCTTCAACTCGCGCCGGAAGTTCTCAAGCTGCTCCACGCCCAGCCGGCCCTCCACAAAGGCGCGGGCATAGACCCCCGGAGAGGCGTGTCCCTGAAAATAGACCTGGTCGCCGGAGAAATCCTCCCCCTTGCCCCGGAAGAAGTGGTTGAACCCCATCTCGAACAGCGTGGCCGCGGAGGCATATGTCGAGATGTGCCCCCCGATGCCCGCCTCCTCCCGGTTGGCCCGGATCACCATGGCCATCGCGTTCCAGCGGATGAAACTCTTGATCCGTCGCTCGATCTCCCGGTCCCCCGGATAGGGGGGCTGCCGCTCGACCGGGATCGTGTTCACATAGGGCGTATTCGCGCTGAAGGGCATCTCCACGTTCTGTCTGCGTGCGCGCTCCTGGAGCCTGTCGAGGAGAAACCGCACCCGGTCGGGGCCGTGTCTCTGGAGGGCATAGTCCAGCGATTCCAGCCACTCCTGCGTCTCAGCGGGGTCGGCATCCACGGCCGGTTTTCTGAGCACCTTGTCTGACATGGGCGACACCCTCTTTATTAGTAGGATACAGGTCGTGCCTCCACCCCTCTTTTTTGTATAATGCGATAAGATAATATAAAAAAAGAACAATCACAAACACAAAAAAGGCGACCCATCCGGCGCAGGTCGCCCTCCAACGCCCTCCCTCCTCACCCCCACAACCAGTACCGAAAAATCGTGTAGAGGATCTTGTACCCTGCCCGGACCGTCCCGGACACAGTCCCGGTGATTTTCGAGACCCCGACACGTCGCCTGTAGCGCACCGGGACCTCCACCGCCCGAAGGCCCAGACGGGCCGCCTTCACCTGCATCTCCACCGTCCATCCGAAGGTCGTATCCCGCATGCCCATCCGCTCCAGCGCCCCCCGCGTCACCACCCGAAACGGCCCCAGGTCCGTGAACCGCACGCCGAACAGCAGGCGGATCAGCCGCGTGGCCAGCCAGTTCCCGAACCGGGCCTGGGGCAGGAGCGCGCCCCGTTCCCTCCGTCCGAGCATCCGGGAGCCGATGACCAGGTCCGCCTCCCCCCGCAGGATCGGGGCCAGGAGGAGCGGCATCTCGTCGGGGTGGTCGCTGTAGTCCCCGTCCAGGAACACGAAGAGGTCAGGACGATCCGCCGAGGCGATGCCGGCCAGGCAGGCGAACCCGTAGCCCCGGCGCGCCTCCCGGACGACCCGCGCCCCGGCCTCCTCCGCAACCTGCGCGGTCCGGTCCGTGGACCCGTTGTCCACGACGATCACCTCCGAGACCAGCCCCTTCGGGATGTCGCCCAGGACGGAGACGATGCCCTCCTGCTCGTTGAAGGCGGGGATGATGACGGAGATGCGGGGATGGGACGTCAAATTTTCGGCTCCAGCCCGAACGTATTCTCCATCACGCCCGGCAGCACGCTGTAGATGGACCGCCCGATGGCCTTCTCAAACGCCTGGAGGAGTCCTTCGACAGGCTCAGGATAAACTCCGCGACGAAGAATCTCATCAGCCGATCCCCTCACTCGGCACGATGGTGGCTTTGACGCACCGCATGTCCAAGGCGCACTGGATCGCCTCTGCGACCCCCGCTTCGGTGAACGGGAACTGCTGTTGCATCAAATGCCACGGATAACGATCCCGAACGCGGTCCAGCAGGTCGATGGCCACCGGGATATCGTTGGCCGTGAAGGCCCAGCTCCCCAGGAGGGTGATGTCCTTGACGCAGATCCGGTGCCAGTTCGTCTCGACCGCGCCCGCATCGGTAAACTGCCCCATCTCCACGTAGGTCCCGCCGTCGCGCAGCATCTCGATCCCCTCCGGCCCGGCCGAGGGGTGGCCGCTGCAGTCCACGACCAGGTCCGCACCGAAGCCCCCAACGACCTGACGAACCGCGTCGATCCGGGCCTGCGGCGTCGTGTGGGTCTCCAGGGACACGGTCGCCTCCGCCCCGAACGCGCGGCAGAGGGCCAGCCGGGGCTGCTCCGGGGCGCCCACCACCACCACGCGCCCGGCCCCCATCTCCCTGGCCGCCACGACCGCCAGCGCGCCGATGGGCCCCGATCCCTGAATCACCACCGTGTCGCCTGTGCGGAAACCGCCCGCGGACACGGCCCGGTTCAACGCGCGAATGCAGGAAGTGAGCGGCTCCGCCAGAGACCCGACCCTCAGCGACATGCGATCCGGCAGTCTATAGATCTTCGTGGCGGGCAGCATGTCCAGATCCACGTACACCATCTCGGCCCACCCCCCCCAGAGGTGGGGCGGCTTCTCAAACGGCAGGTACCGGCCATAATACGTCGGGTTGAGGCAGCGGTTGGCGTGGGCCGGATAGTGTACGCAGTAATAACACACCCCGCACGGCATCAGGGGCGGCAGCATGACCTTGCTGCCCACGGCCAGCGGCCGGCCCATGAAGTCCGCCTCCAGCCCCGGCCCTTTCTCCACGATCACCCCGGCCAGTTCGTGCCCCAGCGTGAAGGGCCAGGGCAGGGGCCTGGGCCAGTGCCCCTTGAGGATATGGAGGTCCGTGCCGCACACCCCGCACGCGCCGATCTGAATCAGCGCGGCCCTGTCGGGCACCTGCGGACGGCGTACTGTCTCGATCCGGGGCCCGGCCCCGGGGCCTGCAAAGGTCGCTACGCGCACCGTGGACATAGAATTTCGTCTTCCTCTATCGTTGCACCGTGGCTTTTCCGCTGACCAGCACCCCGTGCGCATCCCCCGTCACGCGCACCTCCGCAAACCCCGCCTCCTCGAACAACCGCCTCAACTCCCGGCGTGAGTAAATGTAGAACTCCGCCCCGCCACTCGTCAGCGGAAAGACCCACCTGAGCAATTGACCTGACGGGCCTCTGCCGCGCGTCCAGAGCAGGGCCTGCCCGCCCGGCCTCAGCGCCCGCCGCATCTCCCGCACGACCTGCGCCGCATCCGCCGTATGACAGAGCACTCCGAAGGACATCGCCAGGTCGAACGATGCCTTCACCGGCAGGGCCGCCGCGCCCCCCTGGACGAACCGGATGCTTCCCCCCTGCCTCCGCGCCTCCTCCAGGAACTCCGGCGACAGGTCGAGGGCCACGACCCGCGCCCCGGGATACGCCTCCATCGCGATGCGGGTCGCGGCCCCGGTCCCCGTGCCCACGTCAAGGACGTCCCGTGGCGCGTGCGGCAGACCCGCGATGGCCCGCCGCATCATCCGGCCATACCCCATCCAGCCGATCAGCCGGAGCCAGAGGGGATAGGCCCTCGCCTGCCCCCGCGCCCACTTCTGGACGCGGAATTCCTGCTGTCTCGCCGTGTCATCCATCGTGTGCGATAAGATAAGACACCCGGTCCGGGCGAACAACGAAAAAAACCGGATGATTTTCACCTTGACACGGGCCCTGAATAGATGCTATTTTGTGCAGGCAATTCGATCATCAACAAGGGAATTTTCCCTCTACCCCACGCCTGTCCCAAAGAAAGCGCGCCGCCAGAAACCCTCACCGCAGGAGCCCAGCAGAAGCAACCCACCTGCCGGGGGCACAAGATTCTGTGCGACTCCTGAACGTTGAGGTTGCGGCGCGCCAAGCCCCTCGCGGCGCCTGAGCGAGCGTGCTTCTTTTGCCCACTTTTCTTGCACGAGCGAGAAAAGTGGGAAAGCCGCACGGGGTTCTATGAGAAGGCATGGGTATATTGTTTTCTTCTTCGGAGCCTTCTCCTATGGAAACCCGCAACCTGATCGTGCGCGGGGCACGCGTTCACAACCTCCGCAACGTCCACCTCGAACTCCCCCGCAACCGCCTGATCTGCTTCACCGGCGTCTCCGGGTCCGGCAAGTCCTCCCTCGCCTTCGACACCATCTACGCCGAGGGCCAGCGCCGCTACGTCGAGTCCCTGTCCGCCTACGCCCGGCAGTTCCTGGGCCAGATGGAGAAACCCGACGTGGACGCCATCACGGGCCTCTCCCCCACCATCTCCATCGAGCAAAAGACCGCGGGCCGCAACCCCCGCTCCACGGTCGGGACGATGACCGAGATCTTCGACTACCTCCGGGTGCTGTTCGCCCGCGTCGGGACCGTCCACTGCGCGAAGTGCGGAAAACCCATCGGCGCACAGACCCGGGAGGGCATCGTCGAGCGAATCCTGGGCCTTCCGGAGGGGACGCGCATCCACGTCCTGGCCCCCCTCGTCCGCAAGCGGAAGGGGGAGTACGTCGACCTCTTCCAGGACCTCCAGCGCAACGGCTACGTCCGGGCGCGCGTGGACGGGAGGATCATCAACCTGGCCGAAACCCAGAAGTTGGGCCGCTACATCAAGCACGACATCGACGTGGTCGTGGACCGGCTCATCGTCCGGCCCGGCGACCGACCGCGAATCGCCGAGGCCGTGGACGCGGCCCTCCGTCTCGGACAGGGCACGGTGATCGTCAGCCTGGAGGAACCAGAAAGCAGAAAGCAGAAAGCAGAAGGCGGAAAGAAGAAAAACGACCCAACCCCTCATCCCCCTTCCCCGGAGGAATGGGAGCAGGCTATATCTCTTCCCTTGAAAAAGGGTCGTAAGAGGGTCTCCCCTCCCCCTTCCGGAGAGGGGTCCGACCTCCTCCTGAGTTGCAACTTCGCCTGCCCCGACTGCGGCATCAGCGCCGAGGAACCCACCCCGCAGATGTTCTCCTTCAACAACCCGCAGGGCATGTGCCCGGACTGCCACGGCCTGGGCACGCGCTTCGCGATGGACCTCTCCCTCGTCATCCCGGACGAGGACCTCTCCGTCTGCGAGGGGGCCATCGCCCCCATCGGCATCCCCCAGAACCGCTGGAAGGCGCACTACTACGAGGGCGTGCTCGCCCACTTCGGGTTCCAGGACAGCACCCCCTGGCAACGGATCAGCCAGGAGGCCCGGCAGGCCCTGCTCTACGGCCTGGGCCACCAGAAGATCTGGTTCTCCTGGCGCAAGCGAAACGGCGCCCTCTTCCGGCACCGGGACGCCTTCGAGGGCATCCTGACCCCGCTGGAGCGGAAGTTCGCGGAGGGCCGGTCCGGCCCCTGGATGCGCAAAATCGGGGCCTTCATGCGCACCGGCCCCTGCCAGGCCTGCGCTGGGGCACGCCTCAGGCCGGAGGCCCTCGCCGTCAAAATCGGGGACCGCTCCATCGCCCGGGTCGTCGACATGTCCGTGGAGGAGGCCCACGCCTTCTTCACCGGCCTGGACCTGGCCCCGACCCAGCAGGCCATCGCCTCGGAGGCCCTCAAGGAGATCGTGGGCCGGCTGAAGTTCCTGCTCGACGTGGGCCTCGGCTACCTCGCCATCTCCCGCACGGCCCCCACCCTGTCCGGCGGCGAGGCCCAGCGCATCCGCCTGGCCAGCCAGATCGGCAGCGGCCTGGTGGGCGTGACCTACGTGCTCGACGAGCCCTCCATCGGCCTCCACCACCGGGACAACCGGAGGCTCCTGGGCGCCCTCGGAAGGCTGCGGGACGCGGGGAACACGGTCATCGTGGTGGAGCACGACGAAGAGACCATGCGGGACGCGGACCTGGTCGTGGATTTCGGGCCGGGGCCGGGACACCGGGGCGGGCAGGTGGCCGCCGTGGGCCGGTGGGACGAGGTGGCCGCCACCCCTGGATCCCTCACCGGGGACTACCTGGCCGGCCGGCTGAAGATCCCCATCCCGGAGAGCCGGAGGTCCATCAACGGAAAGTGGCTGGAGGTGCGCGGCGCGCGGCAGAACAACCTGAAAAACATCGACGTCCGCATCCCCCTCGGCCTGTTCACCGCCGTCACCGGCGTCTCCGGGTCCGGCAAGTCCTCCCTGATCAACGACGTCCTCTACGCGACCCTGGCGCGCGACCTGAACGGCGCACAGACCGAGCCGGGGCAATGCCGGAAGATCGTCGGCATCGAACACCTGGACAAGGTCATCAAGATCGACCAGCAGCCCATCGGCCGGACCCCCCGCAGCAACCCCGCGACCTACACCGGCGTGCTCGACCCCATCCGCCAGCTCTTCGCGGAGCTGCCCGAGTCGAAGGTCCGGGGATACCGCCCCGGCCGGTTCAGCTTCAACGTGAGAGGGGGGCGCTGCGAGGCCTGCGAGGGGAACGGCGCGAACCTGGTGGAGATGGACTTCCTGGCCGACGTCTGGGTTCAGTGTCCAATCTGTGAGGGGAGGCGCTTCAACCGCGAGACCCTGGAGGTCAAATTCAAGGGGAAATCCATCGCGGACGTGCTCGCCATGGAGGTGGAGGAGGCCCTCGCCTTCTTCCGGGACCTCCCGAAGATCCACAGGACCCTCCAGACCCTGGAGGACGTGGGCATGGGCTACGTGAAACTGGGCCAGCCCGCCCCCACCCTGTCCGGCGGAGAGGCCCAGCGCGTCAAACTCGCCACCGAGCTCTGCCGGAGGAGCACCGGTCGCACCCTCTACATCCTGGACGAGCCCACCACCGGCCTCCACTTCGCGGACATCCAGAACCTCCTGAACGTCCTCCACCGGTTTGCGGACGAGGGGAACACCGTCGTCGTGATCGAGCACAACATGGAGGTCATCAAGACCGCCGACTACCTGATCGACCTGGGTCCGGAGGGCGGCGAGGCCGGGGGGGAACTCCTGGCCGTGGGCACGCCCGAAGAGGTCGCCCAAATCGAAACCTCGCACACGGGCCGGGTCCTGAAGACCATCCTGAACGGTCACGAGCCAAAAGCTCAACCGACCCGCGACCCGCGACCCGCGACCCGCGACTCAGATCGCTTCAACGGCGCGATAACGCACATCGAAGTCATCGGCGCGCGGGAGAACAACCTCCGGAACGTCAGCGTGCGCATCCCCAGGGAGCAGATGACCGTCGTGTCCGGCGTGAGCGGTTCGGGCAAGTCCTCCTTCGCCCTGGACACGGTCTACGCCGAGGGCCAGCGCCGCTACGTCGAGTCCCTCTCCACCTACGCCCGGCAGTTCCTGGGCCAGCTCCGGAAGCCGAAGGTGGACCGGGTGATCGGCCTCTCCCCGGCCATCTCCATCGAGCAGAAGGCCGTCAGCAAGAACCCCCGTTCCACGGTCGGGACCGTCACGGAGGTCTACGACTACCTGCGGGCCCTGATGGTCACCATCGGCGTCCCCCACTGCCCGGACTGCGCCGTCCCCGTGGGCGCGCAGACCATTCAGGAGATGGTGGACCGCATCCTCGGCCTGCCCCAGGGCCGTCGCATCCTCCTCCTGGCCCCGGTCTCGCCGGGAAAAGGGGAGGACTATGCCACGATCCTGGGCCGGATGCGCCGGGCCGGGTTCATCCGGGCGCGGCTCGACGGCGAAGGGTTCGACCTGAAACAGGAGATCGAGATCGACCACCGGCAGGCCCACCGGCTTGAGATTGTCGTGGACCGCCTCTCCGTCTCCCCCGACGCCCGCAAGCGCCTGGCCGACTCCGCGGCCACGGCCCTGGACCTGTCGGGCGGCACGCTCCTCGTCGCCTCCCCGGACGACCCGGACGAGCTGCGCCTGAGCCAGCACCTCTCCTGCCCCGCCTGTGGCCGGGGCTTTGAGCCCCTCTCCCCGCAGGGCTTCTCGTTCAACCACCACGACGGCTGGTGCCCCACCTGCGAGGGCCTGGGCGTCCAGGAGGGCCTGGACCTCCGGACCGTCGTGCCCGACGCCCGCCGCTCCCTCCGCCAGGGCGCGGTCGCGGTCTGGGGCCCGTTCCACAAAGGGCTGCTGACGGACGCGCTCAGGGCCGTGGGCCGGGTCGCCGGGTTCGACCTGGACACCCCCTTCAAGGACCTCTCCCCGGAGGCCCAGCGGGCCCTGCTGCACGGGACCGGGGAGGTCTGGATCGACGGCCCGAAGGGCGTCCGGCTCCGCTACAAGGGCATCTTCCCGACCGTCGAGGAGATGGTGCGGGCGTCACGGAGACTCCGGGACGCCATCGGCCAGGAGGTCCGGGAGGTCTCCTGTTCCTCGTGCGGCGGGAGCCGCATCCGCCCGGAGAGCCGGGCCGCCCGGCTGCGGGACCGTACGATCACGGACCTCTGCCGGATGCCCCTCTCCGAGTGCCGACGGTTCTTCGAGGGCCTCGCCCTGAACCGCCGTGAGCGCCAGGCCGCCGGCGAGGTCCTCAACGAGGTCCGCAGCCGCCTCCGTTTCCTGGACGAGGTCGGCCTCGGCTACCTGGCCCTGGACCGCCGCGCCCCCACCCTGTCCGGCGGCGAGGCCCAGCGCATCCGGCTGGCCGGCCAGATCGGCAGCGGCCTCACCGGCGTGCTCTACGTCCTGGACGAGCCGACCATCGGCCTCCACCCCAGGGACAATCGCCGCCTCCTGAACGCCCTCAAACGCCTGCGCGACCTGGGCAACACCCTCCTGGTCGTGGAGCATGACCGGGAGACCAT
The DNA here is from genome assembly GCA_009694805.1 of Candidatus Latescibacterota bacterium. GTDB lineage: Bacteria > Latescibacterota > UBA2968 > SICM01 > SICM01 > SICM01. Next base: position 43,891 of record SICM01000005.1, on the reverse strand, counting down.
GGCCTCCGCGGACCACCTGATCGACTTCGGACCCGGGGCCGGGGTGCAGGGCGGGGGCCTGGTGGCCGAAGGCCCCCCCGCGCGCCTGAACGGGAAGAACGGATCGCTGACGGCCGGGTATCTCAGCGGGGACCTCCGCATCGAGACGCCCCGCAAGCGTCGGAAGTCCAGGACCTGGCTGAGCGTCGTCGGCGCGCGGCACAACAACCTGAAGGGCATCGACGTGAAGCTCCCGGTCGGCGCCTTCACCTGCGTCACCGGCGTCTCCGGGTCCGGCAAGAGTTCCCTCGTGAACGACGTGATCTACGCCGCCCTGGCCTCGGACCTGGAGAGCGCCCGCATCCCCGTCGGCGCGCACGACGAGATCCTGGGGATGGAGCACTTCGACAAGGTCATCGCCATCGACCAGACCCCCATCGGCTACTCCCCCCGCTCCAATCCCGCCACCTACGCCGGGGCCTTCGACGCCATCCGGGCCCTGTTCGCCCAGATCCCGGAGGCCCGCCAGCGGGGCTATGCGGCCCGGCAGTTCAGCTTCAACGTGCGGGGCGGCCGCTGCGAGGCATGTGAGGGCATCGGGGCCCGCCGCATCGAGATGCACTTCCTCCCCGACGTCTGGGTGGCCTGCGAGGCCTGCGGGGGCCGGCGCTTCCACCGGGAGACCCTCGATGTCCGCTACAAGGGGTGGTCCATCGCCGACGTCCTGGACCGCACCATCGCCGAGGCCCTGGACCACTTCAGGGACATCCCGAAGATCCGGCGGGTCCTCCAGACCCTGGACGACGTGGGCCTGGGCTACATGGCCACGGGACAGTCCTCCACGACCCTGTCCGGCGGCGAGGCCCAGCGCGTCAAGCTCGCCACCGAACTCTGCCGCCCCAGCACCGGCCGGACCGTCTACTTCCTGGACGAGCCCACCACGGGCCTCCACTTCGCGGATGTCGAGAAGCTGCTGAAGGTCCTCAACCGGCTCGTGGACGCCGGCAACACCGTGGTCGTGATCGAGCACAACATGGACGTGATCAAGACAGCGGACTGGGTGATCGACCTGGGTCCGGAGGGGGGGGATGAGGGCGGGATGGTCGTGGCCGCCGGGACGCCGGAGCAGGTGACCCGCGTCCCCGGCTCGCACACGGGGAGGATTCTGAAGGAGGTACTCAAAGAGAAATAGGGAGGAGGCGTTGCCCCGGGAAAACCCGTAGGGGCGTTCAATTGAACGCTCCTACAAACACAACGCCCCTCTGGTCATTTGCCCCCCGCGCCCCGCACCGCCGTCGCCTCGATCTCCACCAGGATGCTGGGCCGGCCCAGGGCCGGGACGCCCACGACCGTGGCCGCCGGCCCGGTCTCCCCCAGCGTCTCCCGCAGGCCGCGCACCACCGCCTCCACATTCTCCTCCCCCACCACGTAGCTCCGCGTCCGAACCACGTCCTGGAATGACAGCCCCTGCTGCTCCACCCCCCAGCGGATCCACTTCAGCGTCGCCAGGGTCTGCCCGTACGCGTCAAACGGACACGCCACGGATTCCTCCACCTGCACGGAGGTCGTCCCCGCCACGGTGACCACATCCCCTGTCCGCACCGCGCGGGAGTAGTGGTGCTCCTCCTCGAAGGGTCGCCCGGTATTGACGTTCTTCCGGCCCTCTTTCGCGCCCACCACCGCCTCCGCCTCGATCAGGATGCCCGCCTCCCGCGCCCCCACCGCCCCCACCGTGATATCCGCCGCCGTCGGGTGGCCGGGGTGCATCAGCGGCAGGCGCGTCCGCCACGTGTCCGCCGTCACGTAAGCCACAGGCGTGAAGGCCCGGGTCCCCACCACGTCCTCCGGCCTCGCCCCGACCCCCTTCAGCAGCGAGACGATCCTGCCCACGACCTCGCGGGCCTGCCCGACCGCATCCCCCGGCGCGATCACCGCCCCGTCGGGTCCCACCGCCGTGATCCCCGCCACCCAGATGTCGTCTCCGACCCGCACGGCCCCGGCGCACCCCATCTCCTGCGCCTCCGGCGTGTCCAGGTCCAGCGCCTTCCTGCCCTTCGCAGAACCCCGGACCGCCTCGGCCTCCACCAGCACGTTGGCCCCGCCCGGCAGGAAGGGGACCTCCGTCAGGCTGGCCGCCGGGCGGATGGCGCGGAAGACCTCCCCGTGCGCGGCGCACAGCAGGGACCGGTCCTGGGGCCGGGTGTAGAAGACCCGCGTGCGCACCACGTCGGAGAGCGCACCGCCGCAGCCCCCGAGCGCCTTCTCCACACGCGCCACGACGCGCTGAAACTGGACCTCGGAACGCCCCCCCGGCTCAGCCGTCAGGCCGGACACAAAGATTCGCTCCCCTGCCTGGAGGGCCGTGCAGCAACCGGTGCGATCTTCGTCCAGCCTGCCAAGTCGAAGATGAGCTCCCACGGAGATTCTCCTTTAGTATGGACGAACGACCGTCAACGCGGGGATCATCCCGAAGTGGCGCACGTTCTTCGTATACAGTGTCAGTCCATGTTCCAGCGCCGTAGCCGCAATCAGAGAATCGGGAATGAGCAGTCCATGACTGAGAAAGAAAGTCTCCATAAGCCGATAGGCGACTTGGGAGACATTCGCGCTGACAGGCAAAATTATAACCCTTTGAAGGAACTGCTGAACCTGAGATAACTCTTTCGCATTGCGACAGCCTGCGACCAGTTCCATCGCAGAGATGACGATGATTCGGCTTCTCACATTCTGCTGAGAAGTCAGGAACGCGACGGCCTCTGCCAAATCCCGCGAGGCGTCAATAAGGATGTCCGAGTCCGTCAGCCCTATCCCGCCGTTCGATGATGCCACTTTTCACGCTCCTTCTGGACCCAGGCTGCACTGTCTCTCATGTCCTCCCGGCCCGCCCACATTCCAAAAAAGGGGATATCAGCAAAGTTTTCACCGCCTGATGCAGGAGCATCCTGTCCGTTCACCTCAACCGACTCGATATATACAACAACCTCGGTCCCTTCAGGCAGCGCCAGCGGCTTCGAGAATACGATGCTCCCATCTTGCACTTTGCCACGTTCTATGAATGTCATATCTCCTCCTTTAACGATCTACACCTTCACCTCTTCAACGCCTCCAGCATCGCCCTCGCCGCCGCGACACGGTCCGCCTCACTCGCGCCCGGCTTCTGCGCCAGGTACTGTTCAAGGTATCGCACGGCCCCCGCCCGGTCCCCCCGCTGCTGGCAGGCGCGTCCGAGGGCGTAGTAGACCGACAGACGCCGGGGGTCTGACTTCAGCGCCTGCTCATACGCAGCGACGGCCAGGTCATACCGGGACTGTCCGGCGTAGAGGTCGCCCAGAAGACTCTGCGCGGGCGCGGACCCGGGATCGTCCTTCAGAACGGCCCGGCAGGCCTCGACGGCCTCGTCTTCCCGGCGGGCCTCCTTCAGGACCGAGGCCAACTCCACCCGGACTGCCGCCACCCGGACGTTATCATGAGGCCGGAACCCGAGCGCCAGGGCCTTCCGGTAGGCGTCGATCGCCTCCCCGTAATGACCGGTCAGGGACCTGGCCCTGGCCAGCATCAGATGGGCCAGGGCATTGTCTGGCTCCAGGGCCACAGCCATCCCCAGATCCCTGCGCGCGGCCTCCGCATCCCTGCGCTTCAAATGAAGGAGACCGGCGTTGTACCGGTGGATCGCGGCGTGCGCCGGATCGACCCCGGCGGCCCGCTCATAGGCCCCGGTGGCCTCCAGGAGGTCCCCCTGAGCGCTGTAGAGCGCCCCCAGGGCCGACCAGACCTCCCGGCGCCCCGGGTCTCGCCGGGCCACCTCCGAAAGGTGGACGAGCGCAGCGGCCCGTTCCCCGGCGGCGTTCAGGAGCAGGCCGAGTCGGTACCGGACGTCGATGAGACCGGGATCTGCCTCCACCGCTCTCCGGTACCCGGCGATGGCGTCGGTGGGCCGTCTCTGCCGCTCAAAGAACCCCCCCACCTTCTCCCAGACCTCCGCCGGCCTCAAAGACAGATGTGCGGCCCGCTCGAACGCCCTGGCCGCGCTGTCTGGCCGGGCGGACAGGGCGCAGGCGTACCCGAGCCGGAGGAGAAGCTCGGGGTCATCCGGCCTGAGCGCGAGCGCCTGCGCGTATGACTTTGCAGCGGCCTCGTAATCCCCCTGATTTGCGCAGGCCAGGCCGAGGTTGGCGTGGGCATCCGTGGCGTCGGGCTTCAGGCCGAGCGCCTTCCGGAGCGAGGCGACCGCCTCCGACGGACGGCCCGCGTCGATCAGCGCGGCCCCCAGGTTCCGCCACGCCGCCTCCAGACCGGGGTCCAGTCGCGTCGCCTCTCCGTAGGCCTCCGCCGCCCGGTCCGCCCTCCGCACAACCTGATAGGAATTGCCGAGATGCAACCAGGCCGTCGCATCCTCCGGCGCGAGCACGGCAGCGCGTTCGGCCTCCCGCACGCCCCCCTCCACGTCCCCCCGCGCGGACAGCGCCAGGCTCAGGCCCAGGTGCGCGCGGCTGTGCGTGGAATCCAGCGCCACGGCCCTCCGGCACTCCGCCTCCGCCTCCGCGAACTGTTTCTGATTCAGATGCCGTTGCGCCAGGACCAGCCGGGCCTCGATCAACCCCGCGCGCGCCCGCTTCTCCTCCGGCTTCAGGCTCAGGACCTGTTCGTAGATCGCCGCGGCGCTGTCCGGCGAACCCCGCTTCTCAAATGCAGAGGCCAGGTTCAGGCGCGCCGGGAGATGCCCCGGGTCCTGCCGCAGGACCCCCTCGAAATGTCCGACGGCCTCGGCGAACTGGCCGTGCCGGGCATAAAGGACGCCCAGGTTCAGCCGCGCGGCCAGGTGCGCTCCGTCGAGCGCCATCGCACGGGCATAGGCCCCCGCCGCGGTGGAGTCGGCCTCCAGGCCCTGATACGCCAGCCCCAGGTTGTACCAGGCGTCCGCGAAGCCGGGGGCGAAATCGCTCACCTTTCGGAACTGCGCCACAGCCTCGTCGTAGCGTTCCTCGCGCAGCCTCAGGACGCCCAGATTGTTGGCCGCCAGGAGATGCTCCGGGTCCTGGATCGCCGCCCTCTGATACGCCGCCTCGGCCTCCCGGATCCGGCCCGCGGCCAGATAGGCGTCGCCCAGGCGGACCAGGACGTCGGGCCCGGCCTCTTCCGGCTGCGCGAGTTGCTCCAGGAGGCGGAGCCGCTCCTCAGCGGACGGAGCCGAGGCCGCGCGTGCGTAGACGTGAAGGGCCTCGCGGGTCTTCGGCCCCTCGCGGAACAGCCTCCGTTCCCGCGCCGGCAGAAGCCGGACCTGAAACGCGGCCAGGACCTTCTGCGTCACCTTGCCGGAGGCCCTGGCAAGCCCTTCGGGATCTGTCGTCACCTCGTCCGCGCGGTACAGGTCGAGATCGACCCCCATCGTATATAAAATGATCCGAAGCTTCTCCCCCTCCCGCCGGCAGACCCCGGCGGCCACCAGGTCCACATTCAGACGCCGGCCGATGCCCCGGAGGCGCGCCGCGTCCCCGGCGTCCCCCCCCTCGCCCCGTGTCCAGCGCACGCCGGACGGGTCCACGAGCCGGACCTTCCCCGTCTCCGCCAGTCGGTCCGCGACCAGCGCCGCGACCCCGTCCCCTGCCCACGCCAGTGCCTGCCCTGAGCCTGTCGAAGGGTCCTCCCCCGCCCCCTCGTACACGAACGGCAGGAGCGCGACCCGGTGAAACTCCCCGGCGAAGACAAGCGCGGGGCAGAGGAGAAGCAGGACGAGAGTGAACCTCAGATAAATCATATTGAAAATAAGCCACTCCCTTCAAACGAAGTCAAGTTTAAAAGTAAAATATACTGCCATTCTGTTCAGATGGTATCCGGTTAAGTTGACTCTCCGTCGAAGGTTTACTATCTTCTGGGTAAAAATAACCTGAAAGATCAGGAATAGCCAGTTTTCGGGAGGAGCTGAAAAATGAACAGTCCTCCTCTCTCCATCTTCGTCCTCTTCTCGCTCCTGGCGGTTCCGGCCCTGCCCTCCCCGATCTGGGCCGCTGACCTGTCCGGCTACGTCGGGGCCGAGGCCTGCCGGCCCTGCCATCAGGCCATTTACGAGAAGTGGCGGGGCTCTGCCCACAGTCGGGCCATGGAGGTCCCCTCTCCCGCCACGATCAAAGGGGACTTCGAGAAGAACAACGTCTACACGTACGGGGACAACACCTCCCGCATGGAGGTCCGCGACGGCCGCTACTGGATGACGACGAACGGCCCTGGCGGAAAGCCCGCGACCTACGAGATCGCTTACACCCTGGGCGCCCGGCAGCAGCAGACCTACCTGGCGCGCATGCCGGGCGGACGCCTCCAGATCCTCCCCACGATCTACGACATCACGCATAAAAGATGGTTCGACGCCGCTGAGGGCGTCATCCGGCTGGGCCGCCCGCTCAGGCCCGACGACTACTACTATTGGTCCAACCCCGGCCGCGCCTGGAACAGCCAGTGCGCCGAATGCCACGCCACCGGCGTGACGAACCGCTACGACCCGGCCACCGACCCGTCCTCCTGGACGACGACGAGAACTTCTGGCCCGACGGCCGGGACAGGCTCCTGGTCTTCGCCTACCACCCCTTCTCCGAGGGCCGGCCCCACCGGGAAGGGGACCTCGTCTGCACGGACTGTCACGCCCCCCACGGCTCCGGCCTTGCCGCCGACCTCCGCCTGCCCGCCTCGGACCCCGGCCTCTGCAGCGGATGCCACGCCGCCATCACGGACCGTCCGGAGCCCCACACCCACCACCCTGCCAACAGCCCCGGAAGCCGCTGCGTCCGGTGCCATCTTCCACCGGGCGAGAACGAGACCCTGACCGTCACGGACCACCGGATGAGCCTGCCCGTGCCGCAGAACACCGTCCGCTTTGGAACGCCCAACGCCTGCAACCAGACCGGGTGCCACGCAGACCAGACCCCGGACTGGGCGTCCCAGCGAGCCGAGGAATGGTACGGCGCCTATCAGACCCCCCGCGTGCAGAAGGCCGAGGCCGTCGCGTGGGGACGGGCGGGCGACCCCCGCGCCACGGAGCCCCTGACCCGGATCCTGATGGACCCCCGTGAGGGGCCCTTTCTGCGGGCCGCCGCGGCCTCCCTCCTGGGCCGCATCTCCCAGATCTCCGATCCTCAATCCTCGATCCCCGACCCCGTCGATATCCTCCTCGCCTCCCTGCGCGACCCCCATCCGTCCATCCGGGCCAGATCCGCCACGGCCCTGGGCCGGGTCCAGGCGCTCCGGGCCCTCCGGCCCCTGATCAACGCCCTGCGCGACCCCAACCTCACCGTCCGCATCCGGGCGGCGTTCTCCCTGACGGCCCTCGGCTACCTCCCCTCCCCGTCGGATACCACGGCCCATCGGGTCTTCGCCGAGCACGAGGCGTGGGTGAACGAGATCCTGGCGGACAACCCGACCGCGCGGGTGACGCTCGGCAAGGCGTATGAGGGGCAGAGGGATTTTCAGGCGGCGCTGCGGGAATACCGGGCCACCCTCCGCCTCGACCCGAACGAGGCCGACGCCAGGAAGCGCGCGGAGGCCGTGGGAGGTGAGATCCAGAAACACGACGGGGCGACGGCCATGCTCTCGGCGGTCCTGTCTGCCAGGGGCGCAGATGGCCGGGCGTACGCGGCCCTCGGCATCATCGCGGAACAGTGGGGAGACTACGGGCAGGCGGCCGAGCGCTTAACAGAGGCGATACGCCGGGGGGCGGGGACGGAGGCCGTCTTCGTGAGCCTGGGGGACGCCTGCCGGGGATTGGGGAGGTCGGAAGAGGCGGCCCGGGCCTACCGGCAGGCGCTGACGCTCAACCCGCAATCCCCGGGGGCCAGCCGGGGCCTGGCGTTGGTCGCCTACGCAGAGGGCCGGGAGGAAGAGGGGAGGGAGTACGAGGAGAGATATCGGAACAGCGGGAAAGTGCAAAATGCAAAGTAAAAAAATCCGCAGATGTCACAGATGAACAGGGCGGGGAGACGGTCCTGTGAATCGTCCGGGGGGTGGAATGGGTTTTATCTGCGCCTATCTGCGTCATCTGCGGATCACTTTTTACCCTTCCCGCTCCAGAATCCGCCGCAGAAACGTCCGCGTCCGTTCGTGGCGCGGAGCGCCCAGGACCTCCTCCAGGCGGCCCTCTTCCACGACCTTCCCCTCATCCATGAACAGGGCGCGGTGCGCCACCTCCCGCGCGAACCCCATCTCGTGCGTCACCACCACCATCGTCATCCCGTCATCCACAAGGGCCCGCATCGCCTTCAACACCTCCCCGACCCACTCCGGGTCCAGAGAGGAGGTCGGCTCGTCGAACAGCATGATCTCCGGCGCCATCGCCAGCGCCCGCGCAATGGCCACCCGCTGCTGCTCCCCCCCGGACATCTGCTGCGGGTGCGCCGCCATCCTCGCCCCCACCCCCACCTTCTCCAGAAGCTGCCTCGCCCGCGCCTCCGCCTCCGGCGTCGGCAGCCCCAGCACCCTTTGGGGAGCCAGGGCCACGTTCTGGACCCCGGTCAGGTGGGGGAACAGGTTGAAGCGCTGGAACACCATCCCGATCTTCTGCCGCACCCGGTTGGCGTCCTCGCCCGGCCCTGAGATGACCCGCCCGTCCAGCAGCACCTCCCCCTCGGTGGGCCGTTCCAGCAGGTTCAGACAGCGCAGGAGGGTGGACTTCCCGCACCCCGAAGGCCCGATCACCACGACCACCTCCCCCTTGGACACGGAGAGGTCCACGCCGTTGAGGACGGGACGCCCGTCAAACCGCTTGTGGATCCCGCGCGCTTCTAAGATCGGAACAGACATAAGAACCCTTTTTTTAACCCGCTCGTCCCGCCTCGAAGCGCCGCTCCAGCCACGCCGCCAGGCGGGTCAGCGGAAAGGTCACTGCAAAGTAGAACAGGGCCACCACAGGCCAGACCGTCAGAGGGTCCGCGTAACGCCCCGACAGCTCCTGCCCCGCCCGCGTCAGCTCCGTCAGCCCCATCACCGACACCAGGGAGGAGTCCTTCAGCAACGCCACCGCCTCGTTCGTCAGGGGCGGCACCATCCGGCGCAGCGCCTGCGGCAGCACCACGAACCGGAGCGCCTGCCAGGACGTCATCCCCAGCGAGCGGGCAGCCTCCGTCTGACCCCGGTCCACGGACAGCACCCCTGCCCGGCAGACCTCGGCCACGTAGGCGCTGGCGTTGACCCCCAGCGCGACCACCCCTGCGGCCCAGGCCGACAGCGAGAGCCCTGCGGACGGGAGCACGAAGTACACGAAGAAGATCTGCACCAGGAGCGGCGTCCCCCGCAGCACCTCCACGTAGACCCCCGCGGCCCACGTGACCGGACGGGACGGGGAGAGACGCAGCAGGGCCACCGCCAGCCCCAGGGGCAGCGCCAGCAGGTAGGCCGCCACCGTCAACTGGACCGTCCAGAGCAGCCCCTTCGCGAACAGCGGCAGCAGACGCTCCGCCAGGGAAGGCTCCTTCGGGTCGGGCTTCTGGGCCTGCCCGAACCACCTGGCGTGGAGCGCATCGTAGGTCCCGGCGGCCCGCACCCTGGCCAGGGCCGCGTTCACGACCCCCGCCAGGTCCGCGTCCCCCTTCCGGAACACGTACCCGTAGCGGTCCTGCGTCAGCAGTTCCCCCACCATCTCCAGGGAGGAGAAGTTCTTCCCGATCATCCACTGGATCGTCGGGGCATCCCCCACCACCGCCCGCAGCCGGCCCTGCTGGAGGTCCAGCATGGCCAGGTCCATCGAGGCATACTTCCGGATGTCCACCCCGCCCTGCTTCTCCAGCATGTACTGCGACGTCGTGTTGACCTGTACGCCTGCCGCCTTCCCGACCAGGTCCCGGACCGTCGCGATCCCCTTCTCCCCCTTTCGCACCGTGATGATCTGGCCCGCGTCGTAGTAAGGGTCCGAGAAGGCCATCTCCGCCGCCCGCTCCGGCGTGATCGTCACCGCGGAGATGATCATGTCGTACTTCCCGGCGATGAGACCGGGGAAGATCCCGTCGAAGCTGACGTTCGTCCAGACGATCCGCACGCCCATCTCGCGGGCCACCGCCTCCCCCAGGTCCACGTCGAACCCCTCGTAGACCTCCCCGACCTTGCTCTCGAACGGCGGGTACGTGGCATCCGTGCCCACCTGGATCTCCCCCGTCCGCCGGACGCGCTCCAGCGTCGTCTCCGCGAAACAGGGGGACATCAGGCACAGCAGCGAGAGGCAGATCAGGACGTAGCGCACAGGTCCTCCAGGGGATAGATCGGCCTTCGCACCCGACGGTACGTATAGGCGTTGAAGTCCGGGCGATGTACCCCCGGCGTATCCGCGTCGAAGATGCGTTCGGCCAGGTCCTGGTAGGTACTCCGGAAATGGACCGCGGATTTCAGGGCGATCAGCCGGCGCTCCGTCGGCTCGATGCCCACGCTCCGGAGCAGCGCCGCGTCGTAGGGCTGGATGCGCCGCTCCGTCACCACGACCTCCACGCCCCCGGCCACGAGCACCGCCGTCCGGCCCATGCGGGCGCGGGCGCCTCCCCCCATCGGGCCACGCAGGGTGAAGGCCCCGTCGGACAGCAGTCGGACCTGGGCCGTCAGCCGCACCGGCGCGCCGTGCCGGTCGTCGGTCTTCCCACCCAGGTCGAGCGTGACCGTGTCCCCCACCCCTGCCGCCACGGCCTGCGCCACGGCCTGCGGGTCCGCGATCACGGCCACGACCGCGCCCTGCGCGTCCGCCTCGATGAACTGCCGCAGGATGACCGTCCCGTCGCACGGACCGCCCCCGCCCGGGTTGTCGGACCCGTCGGCCAGGACCACCAGCCCCTTCGCCTGCGTGCGCGCATAGGCGATCGCCTCAGACACGGGCGTCAGCACCGGCGTGAAGTCGCCCCGCCTCTCCCAGATCGCCCTGGCCATCTCCTCGGCCCGGCGTCGGGCGAGTCCGGCGTCGCCATTCGTCGTGACCAGCACCGATGCGCCCGCATCGTGGATATCCGCAAACGGGAACCCCATCGCGAGCGTCACATTCACCACCTCCTGCTCCATCGCCCGCGCCTGCGCCAGCAGCGAACGCATCGGATCGATGAGCGTACACTGCCTGGGAGGCATGGTCAGCAGCGGAAGCGGATGATAGGCCATCTCAGGCCGGAGGTCGCCCCGCAGGATGGCCACCATGACCTCCGTGGCCTCGACCCCGCGCTCGTACATGTCGATATGGGGATACTCGTCGAACCCGACGATGACGTCCGCGCCCTCCGCCATCTGCGCGGTGATGTTGGCGTGCAAATCCAGCGTCACGACGATGGGCATCGCTTCCCCGACGACCTCACGCACCGCGGCGATCAGGTCCCCCTCCGCGTCCTCGACGGCCTCCGTCACCATCGCCCCGTGCAGATCCAGCAAGATGCCGTCACACCTGCCGGCGGCCCTCAATCGGTCCAGCAACAGGCCTTTTAAAAAGTCGTATGCGTCCTGATCCACCGTGCCGCCCGGCGTGGCGAACGTCCAGAGCAGCGGCGCCAGCGCCAGGCCGTGTTGCACCGCGCCCGCGATATATCCGCCGTGGATCGTGCGCGTGTCCCGGAAGTGATCCAGGACCGGCGTCCCGCCACCGAAGTCCGGCGCAGGGCTGCCCCGTCGGAAGTCCTCCAGCGTCGTCGGGGTCGCGGCAAAGGTGTTCGTCTCGTGTCCGATGCAGGCCGTCAGGATGCGCACGGTTCACCCCCTTGCTTTTTTCAACGCGGCCAGCAGCCGGTCCGCCGTCAGCGCCGGCAGCCGATCCATCGGCCCGGCGGCCAGCAGTCCGTTCAGCCCCGCCTCCTCCGCAGCCTCCCCGGCGGCCTCGAAGAGAGACGGCAGTCCCTCCTCCCCGACCATCCCGACCCGCTGCACGGTCTCCTCGCCGTCCACCAGCGCGTTCTTCGTGGAAAATGCCAGGACCAGCCCTTCCACCACGTGGCCGTCCAGGAATCCCCCCCGCGCCAGCCCCAGCGCCGTCCGCCCCGCCAGCCGGTTGAGCTGTCCGGACAGCATCGGCGCATCCGTCGCGGCCACGGCAAAGACCGAGCGGGGCCGCTCCCCCTTCGGCTCCGGAAGGTCCAGGAAGCGCCCCACCGGCGTCCCATCCACGCGCAACCCCCTCCGCTCCCCCCCATTCGCGGCCACCAGAAGCCCAACCGTATGGTCCCCGACCCTCCGGGAAGCCGTCCCCACGCCCCCCCTGAGCCCGAAGGCGCACAGCCCCCTCCCGATCCCCGCGTTCCCCTCGGCCACCTGCCGGCCCATCTGCGCGAAGCAGCGCCCCAGCTCCGCCTCCCCGATCCTTCGCTCCGCCTCCCGGTCGTTCAGGAAGCCATCGTCCACCCCCACGACCACCGGCGGCCAGCCCGCGTCGATGGGAAGGCCCTTGTCCCGTTGATGGCCATAGGTGATCAACCCGTTGTAGACCCTGCCCGCCGCCGGGGCCGGGGCCAGCACGATCGGGCTGGAGAACGTCCCGAAGTCCTCCGCCACCGCGCCACCCGACATCCCCGCCCCCCCATCCAGGACCCAGCGCCCGATGAAGAGTCTCCGCTTCCCTGCCTCCGAGGGATACGGGGCCACCGCCGTCAGCCCGGTCAGCAACCCCCCCTCTGAGACATCCGTATGCCCGACCCGCACGCCGTCCACATCCGTGATCGCGTTCGCCGGTCCCGGCTCAAATCGTCCGATCCGGATCCCCAGGTCCCTGAGTCGCGGCATAGGAAATTTCCTTGTGATAACCGTGTAGGGGCGGATGGCGATCCGCCCCTACTTCAACCGCCCAAACCTTCTCATCACATCCACCAGCCGGTCCAGGGGCAGGGCGTGGACCCGGTTGCCATCCCGTCCGGTCACGGTCGTGGCCGAGGTCAGGGCGTTCAGCACGGCCTCCTCCGTCGCCTCGATCGTAGCCTGGTAGAGCGGGGTGATCGCCTCGTCGTCCAGGACCTCCAGCGCCTCGACCCGCGCAACGGAGCGGGCCGGAAGTCGATTGGCCGTGGAGAAGGCCAGCGTCAGATCCCCGCTGGAGTGCATCGACAGCGCCCCCGTCCGCGCCAGCCCCAGCGCCGCCCGCTTCGCCAGTCGCTGCAACTGCGCGGGCAGCAGGGGCGCATCCGTGGCCACGATCACCAGGATCGACTTGCTCCGCACCTCCCCCCGCTCCGGCAACAGCTCCGGGATCTCCCGTCCCACCGGCACGCCGTCCACCGTCAGTTGCGGCCTCCGCCCGTGGTTCGCCTGCACGAGGACGCCTGTGGTGTAGGGCTTCCCCTTTTTTCCGCCGTCCATCACACGGGAGGCCGTCCCCGTGCCCCCCTTGAACCCGTAACAGACCATCCCCGTCCCCCCGCCCACGCACCCCTCCGCGACCGGCCCTCCGGAGGCCCCTTCGATCGCCGCGCGCACGTGTCCCGCGTGAACGTGCCGGCCCTCCGTGTCGTTCAGAAAGGCATCCCAGGTCTCCCCCACCACCGGTTCGGGCCATCCGTCGGAGCGCATCAGCCCCGGCCTTCGCTCGGCCATCCATCCGAGCGCCGCATCGTAGACCATCCCGACGCTGGAGGTGTTCGTCAGCAGGATCGGCGCACCCAGCCGCCCGGTCCTGCGCACGTACCCGATCCCCGTCATCTCCCCGTTCCCGTTCAGCGTGAAGTCCGCGGCCAGCAGATGGTCGTCGCGCGTCTTGCCCACCGGCAGGATCGCCGTCACCCCGGTCCGGACCGGCCCCTCGCCCACGACCAGCCGCCCTTCTCCCCGGATCAGCGTCGTGTGCCCCACCTCCACCCCCGCCACGTCCGTGATGGCGTTGAGCGGCCCCGGAGGCATCGTCCCCGGTGTAATGCCCAGGGCGCGCAACCGGGCCCGGCCCACGCCTCCGATCTCTTCGCCCCGGAGGAACGCGGGTGCGGCCAGGGCCACCCCGCCTGCCAGCCCCAGCCCGAGAAACCTTCGACGGGAGATGCCCTCGCTCATGTCATCCTCTCCGATGAAGCGGGAACCATAAAATACAAAATACAAAATACAAAATGCAAAATGCAAAATGCAATCTTACGCCTTACACTTTGCACTTTACACTTTGCACTTTGCATTTTCGCACGCCCTCTGCATTTCTCCCTCCCACGCGAGAGGAAGGAGGGGTCTACCGCCTGCGGACGGTCTTCCGGACCCGGCCAAAAGTCACGGGCGCGGACGGCTTATTCGTGTCCGGAGAGGTCTCGGGAAGGTCGGGGGAGACCGGCAAAGAAGAACGAGGCTGAGGAGGAGGCAGGTCCGGAATGTCCAGGAACGCCGGAGGGACCTCCGCCGTCAGGATGGTGGGGCCGCAATCGTAGAAGGCCAGCCCGGCGGCGTGCGCCTCCCGCGCCCGCACCCGGACGACCACCTGCGGGCCTCCCCGCCGGCCCTGCCGGGTCTCGCGGTGCGGGTCGAACGAGAGATGGACGTACTGCCGGTCGCGGGGGACCAGCCCCTCTCGCTTCACCATCCCCAGGTCCTCTGCGAACACCTCCTGGTAGAGGAACTCCGGAGGCTCCACCGGTTCCCGGTCGATCTCAATGGGGATGCTGTGGCCGTACCGGGCGCGAATCCTGCCGTTTTCGATCTCAAAACGCTGCTTCTCGGCCTCGTAGACGAGATGTTCGACATCCTCCATCGTCACGGAAGGCGAACGATCCTGAAGGGCGACCAGCACGGCGTTCAGGTCTGCATACCCGTACCGGTCCACCTCCACCCCGAACTCCTCCGGGCGATGCCGGAGCATCAACGAGAGCATCTTGGAAAGGTGTTCAACGTCTCTGTTATCCATATCTGAAGACCTCTTTGAATTTATTTAACCGAACACGACTAACCGAACACGACCTCCTGCGCAGCGTCGATCTGGGCCACGCCCACCACCTCCAGGCCGGACGGGGCCTTGAGTCCCCGGAGGTTCTCCTTGGCCACGACGCACCGGGTGAAACCGAGCTGATGCGCCTCTGCAACCCGGCGGTCCACCTGCCCCACGGGCCGGACCTCCCCCCCCAGCCCGACCTCGCCGATGGCCACCAGCCCCCGGTCCACCGGGCGATCCCGGAAGCTGGAGACGACCGCCAGGGCCACCCCCAGGTCCACAGCCGGCTCGTCCAGACGCACCCCGCCCGCGGCGTTCAGAAAGATGTCCTGCGCGCTCAGGTCCAGGCCCGACCGCTTCTCCAGCACGGCCACCAGGATGGCCAGCCGACGTCCGTCGATCCCCGTGGTCACCCGCTGCGGATAACCGAACGCGGTCCGCGCGACCAGCGCCTGAAGTTCCACCAGGAGGGGACGCGTCCCCTCCATGCTGCAGACGACCACGGACCCCGATCCGTTCCCGGTCCGGTCCGGGATGAAAAGCCGGGAGGGGTTCCGGACCTCCGTCAGCCCCTTCTCCTGCATCTCGAAGATGCCGATCTCGTTCGTCGAGCCGAACCGGTTCTTCGCCGCCCGCAGGATGCGAAACGCCCCGTGTCGTTCCCCCTCCAGATAGAGCACCGTGTCCACGAGGTGCTCCAGCGTCCGGGGGCCGGCCACAGACCCCTCCTTCGTCACGTGTCCGATCAGGAAGACCGCCGCGCCCGTGGTCTTGGCCAGGGAGACCAGACGGGAGGCGCACTCCCGCACCTGGCTCACGCTCCCCGGCGCACTCTCCAGGTCGGGCCGGTACAGGGTCTGGATCGAATCGACCACGACCAGGACCGGACGAACGCTGGCGATCTGCTCGCAGACGGCCTCCACGTCCGTCTCGGAGGCGACGAGCAGGTTCTCGGACAGGGCGCCGACCCGCTGAGCCCGCATCTTCGTCTGGCCGAGGGACTCCTCCGCCGAGACATAGAGCACCCGACTCCCCGACAGCGCCACGCCCGACGAGGCCTGGAGCAGCAGCGTGGACTTTCCGATGCCGGGATCGCCGCCGATCAGAATGGCCGACCCTTCCACGATGCCGCCGCCCAGCGCCCGGTCGAACTCCCCGATCCCCGTCGACTGCCGCGCCTCCGAAGACCCGGAGACCGCCGTGATCGGCGTCGGTGGGTTACGCGCCTGGGCGCCGGCCTTCGTGCGTCGCGTCGAGACCCCCTCCTCGACGCACGTGTTCCACGCCCCGCACCCCGCACAGCGCCCGAACCACCTGGACGCCTCCGCCCCGCATGTCTGACAGACGTAGATGGAAGATCGCTTCATTGCGAAGAAAGGATGAAGGATGAAGGATGAAGGATGAAGGATGAAGGATAAAAGGGTCTCTTTCCGCCTTCATCCTTTATCCTTCCGCCTTTGCTAAAACGGTTCCTCCCGGTACATCTCCGGATCTTCGAACCGGCCGTACTCGCTCAACCAGGTCAGAAACACGCTGCCCAGAGGCCCGTTGCGCTGCTTGCCGATGATCACCTCCGCCACCCCCTCCTGTTCGTTCCCCTGATCGTCCTTCACCCCGTAGACCTCGGGCCGGTAGAGGAACATCACCACGTCCGCGTCCTGTTCAATACTCCCGCTCTCCCGCAGATCGCTCAGGATCGGCCGCTTGTCCCCGCCCCGCGTCTCCACGGCGCGGGAGAGCTGCGCGCAGGCAATCATCGGGGTGTTCAGCTCCTTGGCCAGCGCCTTGAGAGACCGCGAGATCTTGGCGATCTCCTGCTCCCGGTTGTCGATCCGGTCGTGCGTCGTGACAAGCTGAAGGTAGTCCACGATGATCAGCCCCACGCCGTGCTCGGCCTTCAACCGGCGCGCCTTCGCCCGCATCTCCAGGACGCTGATGCCCGGCGTGTCGTCGATGAAGATCGGGGCCTCCACCAGCTTGCTGCTCCAGGCCGCCAGGCGCATCCACTCATCGTCCGACAGCCGCCCGGTCCGCAGGCGGTGCGAGTCCACGCGGGACTCGGCGCAGAGCAGCCGCTGCGCGATCTGCTGCTCCGACATCTCCAGCGAGAAGACCCCCACCGGGACCTTCTCCTTCACCGCCACATTCCGGGCCACGCAGAGGCCGAAGGCGGTCTTTCCCATGCTGGGCCGACCCGCCACGATGATCAGGTCCGACGGTTGCAGCCCCGCGGTCAACTCGTCCAGTTCCCGGTAGCCCGTCGTCAGCCCGGATAGCGCCCCGGCCCGCTTGTGCGCCCGCTCGACCAGCTCGAACGTCTCGTGGAGGATGCCCTCCAGGGGCTTGAACCCCCTGGAGATGGCCCCCTGGGACAGGCCGAAGAACTTCTGCTCGGCGCGCTCCAGGAGCTGGAACGCGTCCTCCGTCTCCGCGTAACACTCCGCCGCGACCTGCGATGAGATGTTGATCATCTCCCTCCGCAGGGCCTTCTCCAGGACGATCTTGGCGTGGTACTCGGCGTTGGCCGAGGTCCCGACCTCCCCGGCGAGCTGCGCCACGGCGACCACCCCACCCACCTCTTCGAGGTGCTGGCGTCGCATGAGTTCCTGCACCACCGTGATCTGATCCACCGGCTGCCCCTTCCCGTAGAGGGAGATCATGGTGGTGTAGATCTTCCGGTGCGCCGTCTGGTAGAAGGCGGTCTCGGGGAGGATCTCCACCACCGCGCCCACAGCGCCGGAGTCGATGAGCATGGCGCTCAACACGGCCCGTTCGACATCCACGGCCTGCGGGGGGAGACGTTCGGTAGATAGAGCGCGTTCGGTAGCCATAGAATTAAGTGCCAGGTGCCAAGTGTAAGGTGTAAGGTTTTACGTGGCACGTGATACGTGGACACGTGGCACCCTATAATTCCACCCCATCATATTCTTTCCTCAGCAGCTTCATGTCCTCCCACGTCGGGCGTTTCAACGCCGCGTTGCGCAGGAGGGCCGCCGGGTGGTAGGTCGCGATCAGCTTGATGTCCCTGTAGGGGTGGACGCGCCCCCGGAGCTTCCCGATCGGTTCGTCGGACTGAAGAAAGGTCTGCGCCGCCACCTTCCCCAGGGCGCAGATCACCTTCGGCTTCACGATCTCGATCTGGCGCAGAAGGTAAGGGTGACAGGCGACGATCTCGTCGGGCATCGGGTTCCGGTTGTCGGGCGGTCGGCACTTCACGATGTTCGTGATGTACACGTCATCCCGCCGGAGTTGCAGGCCCGCCTCGATGATCTGGGTCAGGAGCTTCCCCGCCGCCCCCACGAACGGCTGCCCGGTCTTGTCCTCCTCCCGGCCCGGCCCCTCGCCCACGAACATCAGGCCCGCCTTTGCGTTCCCCGACCCGCACACCACCTGTGTCCGCTCCTTCGCCAGCCGGCACTTCTGGCAGTCCGCGATGGACTCGCAGAAGAGACGCATCGCCTCCCCCGCATCCGAATCCGAATCCGACGAGGCCCCCTTCGCCCGCCCGGCCCTGCCGTGCAGCTCGCGCTCCCCCATCTCGGCCCTCTGCCGCAGGTAGCGCCGGGCCATCGAGAGCGTCTCCAGAATGTCCTGATCGAGATCGTCCATAAGATCGGTGAAACGACAACCGCCCCCCTTCCACCCCCACACCCCTCCCTCCCCCCACGTGTGGGGGAGGGAGGGGGCGACAAGGGCTTTGCCCCTTGGGATGGAGGAGGGCTGGGGGCCGCGTTTCACTTTCCTTTCAGCTTCTCCTTCACCCGGTCCAGAATCCGGTCAGCCACCTCCCGCTTCGACATCTTCGGCAGGTCCTGGGCCGCCCCATCCCGGTCGATCAGCGTCACCACGTTCGTATCCACCGCGAAGCCCGCCCCCTCCACCGTCAGATCGTTCAGGACGATCAGATCCAGGTTCTTCGCCTCCAGCTTCTTTTGGGCGTTGGCCACGCCGTTCTCCGTCTCCATCGCAAACCCGACCAGGATCTGTTCTCCCTTGATCTTCCCCAATTCCACCAGAAAGTCCCCCGTGGGCGCCAGTTCCAGCGTCAGCCCCGCTCCGGTTTTTTTGATCTTGGAGGTCGCCACCTGCCTGGCCCGGAAGTCCAGGACGGCCGCGGCCATCACCAGGACGTCCGTCTCCGGGAAGGCCACCACCACGGCCTCCCGCATCTGCGCCACGGACCGGACCTTCACGACCTCCACCCCCGGCGGCGCGGAGAGCTCGGTCGGCCCCGACACCAGCGTCACCTCCGCCCCCCGCCGTCGGGCGCATTCGGCCACCGCATAGCCCATTTTCCCGGTGGAGCGGTTCGTCAGGAACCGCACCGGGTCGATGTCCTCCTCCGTGCGTCCGGCCGTCACCACGAAGCGCCGCCCCGCGAACTCCTCCGTGGACGTCAGCGTGTCCAGGACGGCGTCCGCGATCTCCTCCGGTTCCGACATCCGGCCGATCCCCTCGCCTCCCGAGGCCAGGAAGCCCGTGCCCGGACCCACCGTCCGGTAACCCAGGCCCCGCAGACGGGACAGATTCTCTGTCACGATGGGGTTCCGGTACATATCCGTCTCCATCGCCGGGGCCAGCAGCACCGGGGCAGTGGAGGCCATGACCACGGCGGACAGCAGGTCGTCGGCCAGGCCCGAGGCGATCCTGCCGATGGTGTTGGCCGTGGCCGGGGCGATCACCACCAGGTCAGGCCAGTGGGCCAGGGCAATGTGGGGGATCGGGGAGGCTGCCTCCTTCGAGAACATCTCGGTCTGGACGGGATGCCCGGAGAGCGCCTCGAACGTCAGAGGGCCGACGAACTCCCGCGCAGAGGCCGTCATCACGACCCTCACCTCGGCCCCCATGGTCTTCAGCCGGCGGAGGAGCTCGACCGACTTATACGCCGCGATCCCCCCGGTCACCCCCAGAATGATCTTTTTTTCCCTCAGACTTTGATACACTGGCATGGGCCTCTTCCAGGGTTGCGATCTCTTTGGGAGACAGGCGGGTGAGCTTCGCCTTCCCGGACGTCACCCTCCTCAGGGCCAACGTCGTCGGTTTATCCTGAGCCTCCAGGCCCTTCTCCCCCCGCCTGGTGAGGTTGATTCGCCTGGCCTCCCGCGCAGCCCCGATCACGCTCTCGTAAGGATTGACATTCTGGCGCTCCAGGTCTTCCCAGAAAAAAACTTCAACCATGCGTAGCTCCTTTGGAAAAAGCTATCAGCTATCAGCTATCAGCCAAACCGATCAGGCTTTTGTCTTTTGCTGACCGCTAAATGCTGACGGCTGAACGCTCATTCACCGCTCATCATCTCCTTGACGATGTCCCCCTCGTACCGGATGCTCCGGCAGCGTTCCGCCGCCACGATGGCCCGCAGAAGGCTCACCGCATCTTCGATCCGGTCATTGATGATCAGGTACCCATACGACCCGGCGTGCGCCATCTCCTCCCGGGCGTTCTCGATGCGCCGCTCGAGGTCCTCCCCGGCGTCCGTGCCCCGGCCGATCAGCCGCTGCTTCAACCCCGCCAGGGAGGGGGGGACCACGAAGACGGTCACGCACGCCTCCTGGAGCTGCTGTCGCCAGTGCTTCGCGCCCTGGACGTCCACGTCCAGGATCACGACATCGTGATGTTCCTGCGCCGCGCGGAGGGCCTCACGCGTCGTCCCATAGAGGAAACCATGGACGGAGGCCCACTCGGCAAACGCCCCCTGCCGGACCCGTTCCCGGAATGCCTCCTCGCTCAGGAAGAACCGATCCCGCCCCTCCACCTCATCGGGTCGGGGAGGGCGCGTTGTGGTCGTCACGCACATCCCCACGCCCGCGTCCCCCGCGACGATGGCGCGGCAAAGAGACGATTTTCCGGCCCCCGACGGGCCCGATACGATGAGCGTGAACCCTTTTCGACGCAGCACGGGTCATTCCACGTTCTGCACCTGCTCGCGCAGGCGCTCGAGTTCCTCCTTCATCTCCACCACGAGGTGGGCGATGGCTGCGTCATTGGCCTTCGACCCGATGGTGTTGGCCTCCCGCCCCATCTCCTGAAGGAGAAAGTTCAACCGCCGTCCCACAGGCTCATCCCGTTCGAGCGAGCGGAGAAACTGTTCGTTGTGGCTGTGAAACCGGACGCACTCCTCGGTGATGTCCATCCGGTCGGCCAGGATGGCGACCTCCGCGGCCAGACGGTCCGGATCGACCTCGCTGGCCAGCAGTTGCGCGAGCCGCTCCCGGAGACGATCCCGCGCCGCCGTCACCCGGGCCGGGGCCAGGGCCTCCACTTCCCGCAGAAGCTTCTCCAGCGCCTCGATGCGGGCCTCA
Source organism: Candidatus Latescibacterota bacterium (assembly GCA_009694805.1). Taxonomy (GTDB): domain Bacteria; phylum Latescibacterota; class UBA2968; order SICM01; family SICM01; genus SICM01. The sequence continues at coordinate 22,791 of SICM01000005.1, read as the reverse complement.
AAATCCCTGCGAAGCAGCTCCCCTTCAGACCGTCGCATGCGGTTGCACTGCTCCAGCGCAGCACAGACCGCCCGCTCGATCAGCCCCCACGCCGCCTCCAGGTCGATGCCGTCAGAGGCATATCGGAACACGTCCGGCATGGCCGCTACCGCCCCGATATCCGGCTCCCCTTCAATGCCAAAGGTCTTTTTCAGGCGGGACAGACCCTCCCAGTACCCCCTGGCCACCTCCAGGTTCAGGATCGGCGCACTGACGCCGGCGCCCGCCCCCTCGAACTGCACCGTCACCTCAATGCGCCCCCGCGAAAGCGTGGCCTGCACGACCTCCTTCAGGCGCGGCTCCAGGCTCGACAGGGATTGGGGGATCCGGGGAGCCACGTCGCAGTACCGGCTGTTGACCGTCCGGACCTCCACCACGGCCCGGCTCTGGCCGTCCGACGCCTCTCCTTTTCCAAAGCCCGTCATACTGGCGATCATGAAGCCCTCTGGGTGTCCTGTGAATGAGAACGCGACCCTGTCATGAGGTTGTATCTTATTTGAAATAATTAATCTATCATATTCCTTCGGGCTTGTCAACATCCAATTCCGAAGACGATCCGCGCATCCGAAGACAAATAATCCCTTGACAGAGATAGGATTACGGGATATAATTGTCAGACATCAATTCGTGGTTCGTGGTTCGTGATTCGCCCCCTCCCCTCCCCTGACTCGTAGCTTGATTTTTACGATCCACGATCCACGATCCACGATCCACGATCCACGATCCACGTTTTTGGGAGTTTTCTATGTCCACCCGTGCCAGGATGTGGATCGGCCTGTTCGCCTCGGCCACGCTGTTCTCTGTCTGGCTGTTCCTCGGCCTGCTCTTCTCGCCGGACGCCGTCCGGCTCTCCGCGCACGCCGGGCTTCTCCTCATCGTTGTGGGCCTTCAGGCGGCCACGGCCGCGGCCATCTTCTACACCGCCTCCAAAGTCACGCTCCACCGCTATGAGGTCGTCTTCGAGGAGCGGCTGCGGGCACAGGTGCAGGAGATGAACCGTCGAATCGACGAGATGAAGGGCATCGTGAAACAGATCGACGACGCCTTCCGGGAGAGGTCCCAGACCCTCACATCGGAGGTCTCCGCTGCGATCCGGGAGGCCCTGACGCGGGAGCAGGGTGTCACCTGATGTGTCGATGTCGGATTTCGGAATGGAGCGAATGTCGAATGTCGAATTTTCGTCCGTCAATTCGTAATTCGTAATTCGCAGGTCCTTATGCGCGACCACATCATCAAAGCAGCCCTGGAGGGCGTCCGGATGGGCCCCCCTCTGTCCGACCGGGAGGGCCGTCTTCCGCACGTGGCCGTCTTCTACCCGATCTTCCCGGCCAGCATCCAGGGAGGTCCCCCTCCGATCCTCACGCTGTCGGACGGCAGAGACGGCGGGGCCCTGATCGAGGAGGTCTCCTGCGAGGACGCCGTCCGCATCACCAACCCCCTGAACGTCTCCCTCTACGGCGGGGAGTCGGAGTGCATCGTGGGCCAGACGCAGAACCGGGCGCTCAAGCACGATGTCCTCATCCCCCCGCAGACCAGCCGCTATGCCCTGGTCAACTGCGTGGAGCGGGGGCAGCCGACCCGGCACGGGAAGCGGTTCAATGTGGATGCCGTCTGCCCCTGGACCCTTCGGCTGGACAAGATGCGCCAGCTCGCCCGGGACGGCCGGATCGAACAGGGCCGCGTCTGGGAGCAGGTGGAAGTCTTCCTCAGACGCGCGAAGGTCTCCAGCCCCACGCTGGACCTCTGCGCCGTGTTCGAGAGGCGAAATCCGGAGATCAGCCAGGCGTTGAGGTCCTTCCCCTGCCTGCCGGGTCAGGTGGGCGTGATGTCGGCTGTCGGCCCGAACCTCTACCTCGACCTCTTCTCGGAACCGGAGATGCTGGAGCGTCGCTTCCACGGCATCCTGTCCAGCGCCCTCGTGGAGGGGCTCGCCGGCTTCTCGGACGTGCGGGTGCCCCCGGACGTGGCCCGGCGGGCGCTGGAGGACCTCCTGAAAGGCGCGGAGCACAGTCGGCGCCTCCGTCCCCGGTTCTCGTCGCGCGGGGATGGCGACCTGCTGATGTGGGGGTCCGAGGCCACGGCCACGGCCTTCGTCAGCGGGGGCAAGTGGCGTCATCTCGCCGCCCACCGGACACCGGAACGGCTGGTGGCGGGAGGACCGGAACACGCGCGGGACCTGGACGAGGCGCGCAGACAGTACTTCTCGGAGAACCGGGAATGGCTGTGGGCGATGCGGGATGCCTATGCCCCCCGGCGCAAAACCTATGGGGACCGCATCGCGGACCTCTCCGCCTCCGCGGCGACCTGGCGCATGCAGGCCCGCGCGCTCCGCCAGGCCGCCGGCCCCCTCCCCGGCCATCGGATCGGGATCGAGGAGGCCGACCCGGAATCCGGCACGGTGACGGCTATAGAACCCGGCGTCCTGGCGTCCGTCATCGCCGACCAGGCCTCGCAGGTGAGCGCCAGTTTCTCGACGGACCTCCTCCGGGCGGAGACGCTTCTGGATCGACTGAAGATGGAGTAGGGGCACGGCGCGCCGTGCCCCTACGGATACCCCTATTTCTTGCCGAGGTCTCTCACTTGAACCGCTCAATTGCCCATGGGGCGATCCTCCCCGGCCTCGCCTGCGACCCGAACGCCCCGGCCAGCATCCTGGTTGTGGATGACATGCCGGACAACGTCGCCCTGATCCGGGCGCACCTGACGATGAACGGCTATCACGTCATCGAGGCCTTCGACGGGGCACAGGCCCTGCGGCAGGTGGCCGACCATCGCCCCGACCTCATCCTGCTCGATGTCATGATGCCGATCCTGGACGGCTACGAGGTCTGCCGGAGGCTCAAGGGCGAGGCGGCCACGATCCTGACGCCCATCGTCATCGTCAGCGCCCTCAGCGATCAGGAAGACCGCATCCGGGGAATCGATGCCGGCGCGGACGACTTTCTCACCAAGCCCTTCGACCGGACGGAACTCCTGGCCCGGGTGCGCTCCCTGCTGCGCGTGAAGCGCTACACGGACGAACTGGACCACGCGGAGACCGTCATCGGGAGCCTGGCGCTGGGCGTGGAGGCGAAGGACCCCTACACCGAGGGCCACTGCGCCCGGCTGGCGCGCTACTCCGTGCGCGTGGGCGAAACCTTGACCCTGAACGACGGCCCGCTCAGGGCACTGCGCCAGGGGGGCGTCCTCCACGACGTCGGGAAGGTCGGCATCCCGGACGCCATCCTGAACAAACCCGGAAAACTGACCGAGGAGGAGATGGACATCGTGCGCGAACACCCCCTCATCGGGGAGCGGATATGCAGCCCGCTCAAGTCCCTCAGAGGGGTCCTCCCGATCATCCGGCATCACCACGAGCGGTTCGACGGCTCGGGTTATCCCGACCGGCTCAGGGGCGAAGAGATCCCGCTCATCGCCCGGATAACGTCCGTCGTGGACGTCTACGACGCGCTCCGGACGCAACGGCCCTACAAGCCGGCCCTGCCGGCCGAGAAGGCCCTTGAGATCCTGCGGGAGGAGACGAAGAAGGGATGGTGGGACGGCCAGGTGGTGGAGATCCTGGCGCACATCGTGTCCACTAATGGGGAAGGAAGGAGCGGAGACTGACGATGGCGGGTGAGAAGATCCTGATCGTCGAGGACAACCTCGATAACATGAAACTCTTCGTGAGCATTCTGGAGATCGAAGGCTACAGGGTGCTCCAGGCATCCTCCCCGCTCCAGGTGTCGGACCTCGTGGAAAAGGAGCACCCCGCCCTGGTCCTGATGGACATCCAGCTCCCGGAGATGGACGGGGTGTCGCTCATGAGAGGATGGGGGCCGGGGGACCCGTGATCGTGGCCCTGACGGCCCACGCCATGCGCGGCGACGACGAGAAGTACCTCTCGGCGGGGTTCGATGGCTATATCTCCAAGCCCATCGGCGTGCGCGAGTTCCCCGGCCAGATCCGGGCCTATCTCGAACGGTCTGGTGAAAAGTAGGGGCCACAGGCCCCGTATCGAGGGACTGCCTTCTGCCTTCCTTGTCCTGAGCGGAGCGGCCATTAGGCCTCGAAGTCGAAGGATGCCTTCTGTCTCCCCCTACCTCCCACCCAGGGCTTGAATATTATTCAACGCGACTTTGCGCCAATCGTCATATCCGGCCACGTTCGTCGTGTGCCTCAGGAACGCCTTGAACTCGTCGATGGCCTCTTCATTATTCCCCTTCTCGGTCAGTATGTAGGCGAGCTTGAAGTGTGCCTCGGGGTGGTCCGGCTTGAACTTGATCGCCTCCTTGTACTCGAAGAGGGCCTCATCCGCCTTTCCCTTCTTGGTCAGGGCCTCCGCCAGGTTGACGTGCGCGTCCGCGTGATCGATCTTGGCCTTCAGCGCCCGCCGGTACGCGGCAATGGCCGAGTCCACGGCCCCCTTGGCGAAGAAGAGCTTCCCCATCTCCACGTTCGCGTCGGCGTAGCCGGGGTTGAGCTTGATCGCCTCCCGGAAGACCGTGATCGCCGAGTCCGGCTGTCCCTTCTGGGCGAACACCTTCGCCAGATTGTACCGGGCCACGGCGTTGTTCGGCTGGCTGAAGATCGCCATCCAGTACTCCTTGACGGCCTGGTCCAGCATCCCCTTCTTCTGGTAGGCCGCGCCCAGGCTGATGCGGGCGCTGGCGTAGTCGGGCTTCATCCTGAGCACCTTCTGGAACGTCGCGATGGCCTCGTCGATCTTCTCTCTTTGCAGCAGCGACACCCCCAGGTTGAACTGGCTTTCCGCGTCGCTCCCCGCAGGGGCCGCCCAGATCGGATGCGCCAGAGCCGCAACCGCGACCATACCCACCAGCGCCAGGATCGTGTATACTTGCTTCATGAAGTTGCCTCCTCGATAAACGGTAGGGGCACGATATATCACGCCCCTACTTCCCCTGTGGCTGCACGGCCTGAGCCCTGCGGCTGATCTCCTGCGCCTCCTTGATCATCCCCTTCATGCCATACGTCTTGGACAACTGGACCAGGCCGTTGTAGTCGTTCGGCTTCATCTCCACGAAGCGCCGGAAGGCCTCCAGCGCCCCGTCGTAGTCCCCCTTCTTGAAGCGGTCCGACCCCTTGTTGTAGTAGCTCCGGGCGAGCCAGTCCTGCACCCCGGCGTTGCTCGGCTGGATCTTCAAAAACGCCTGGAAGGAGTTCACCGCCCGGTCGTAGTCCCCCCGCTTGAAACCCTCCTGTCCCTTCTGCGCATAGATGGTCATCTGGCCCATCAGGGCGGCGGTGTCCCCGGGCTTGAGACGGCCCACCCGATCGTACGCAGCCAGCGCGCCATCGGCGTCCCCCCCTTTGAGCAGCGTCTCACCCAGACGCCGCCAGACCTCCACGTTGGTCGAGTCGGTCTGCGTCGCCTTCTGGAACATGGCCTTTGCCTGCACGTCGTCCTTCAGGCGCTGGTAACAGAGTCCCGCATTGAGCAGAGGGGCTGCGGATGAGGGGTTCAACTCCCAGAGCTTGGTGAAATAGCCCGCAGCCTCCCGGTACTGTCCCCGCTTGAAGTGAATCTGCGCCGCATACTCCGCCAGTTTGGGCACCTTCACGTCGGCGGCCAGGGCCTGGGACGAAATCTTCAGCGTCTTGTCATAGTACGGCCCCGCCTTCAGGCTGTCCTGCTCCGTCTCCGCCATCGTGAAACAGAGCGTGGTCAGGTCCAGAATGACCCCCCCGTTCGTCGGGGCGAGGGACACCGCCTTCTCCAGCGCCTCGATCTGTTTGTTCGGCTCCCCGAGGGCCTCATACGCCCGGTTCAGGGTCGTCAGATCCCCCACCTCTTTGGCCAGAGTCAGCGCCTTCTGGAGCGCCTCCAGCTGCTTGGGTTTGTTCCCCACCTCCTGATAGGCCTTGTTGAGGCTCATGTAAACCCCCAGGTCGCCCAGGTTGGGGTTCATGGCCAGCGCCTTCTCCAGGGTCTCGATGCCCAGCGCCGTCTGTTTCTGAGACAGGTACACATCCGCCAGGAGCTTCACCGCCTCCGTCTTCGTCCCGTTTAGAAGGATGGCCATCTTCAACTCCTCGATGGCCTTGTCCGGCTTGCCCGCCCTGAACGCCGCCAGGCCCCCATTGAACTTCTGGGACCAGTGTCGGTCGAAATACCCCTGCACCTCCGCCAGGTACTCCGGCTTGGCGTTCTTGAGGGCCTTGAGCGCGTTGAACTCCCGCACCATCTTCTCCGTCATGTCCCGGTCGCCGTAGATCTTCCCCAGCAGGTAGTGCGCTTCATCGCTTTCGGGATCTCCGGCCACGGCGACCTCCAGCTGTTCGATGGCCTTGTCCCACACCTGCTGATGGATGTAGACCCGCGCCGAACGCAGCGCCGTGGAGGCGTCTCCCTTGGTGGGGCCTGCGTCCCCCTGTGCCCCCGTCCACCCGAAGAGTGCCCCTGCGAGCACGCCCGTTGCGATCCCGATGGCTCTGAAACTCCGATGCATGGGGCCGATCTCCTTTCTATAGGTCGGGACATCCAGGACTCGTGTACGCCGCGAACCCGAGCCGCACCACCCGTTCTCTTCGGAATATGACCTTAAGAAATAGACAGAGCAGATGGGAGTCAAGCAAAAAATCTGCAAAACAGATAATTACTTGACATCGGAAGAGAATTGCGTACATAAAGACGGGGCCAGGTGTCGGGTATCAGGTGTCAGGAAGGTCAAAGGCAGGGGTCAGGTATCAGGTGCCAGATGTCGGGAAAAGCCAAGATCGGTTCTGTTTTTTGCCTGATCCCCGAAACCTGACACCCGACACCGCTCTTGTCTTTTCCCCTTGGGATTTCCTATGGACGACCTCTCAAACCGTGTCTATCGCCTCCTCTCCCGCTACCAGGAACTCCTCTCCGGCGTCGACCTCCGGGCGGAGGAGGTACGGGCCGCCTACCCCGGCCAGATCCAATGCCGGCGCGGATGCACCGACTGCTGCCATCAGCCGTTCGACATCTCGTGGCTGGAGGGGTTCTATCTCTGGGTCGGCCTGAACGACCTCGACGAGGAGACCCGGCAGCGCGTGCAGGTACGCGCCGCCGCCTATGCGGAGTGGGCCCGCCGCACGAACTGGGGGAACCCGGAGGTGATCGAGGGCACCCCGGAAGAGCGGGCGACCCGGATGCAGGTCCGCATCACCGAGATGAGCGCGGCCCACATGCCCTGCCCCCTGCTCGAAGACGAGGCCTGCCTGCTCTACGACTACCGCCCGGCGGTCTGCCGCCTCGCGGGGCACCCCCTGCCCGACCCCGTCGACGACAGCGCCCTCTACGCCTGCTTCAAGAACTTCGTCGACCAGGACCTCACCAAAGACCGCGTCGAGTCCTTCGACGTGGACCGGCTGTATGCCGTCGAGGCCAACCTGGAGCGGGAGCTGTTGAAGCTGGTCGCCGGAAAGGAGTTTTCCGTCCGCTACACGACCCAGATCGCCGGGGCGCTCCTGACGGACTACGACCAGATCGACTGGGCCGCGTTCTTCGAGGCCCTGGAGGCGTAGGGGCACGGCATGCCGCGCCCCTACATCAAAACCTGTCGCTCAGGTAGAGGTACGGTCTCTGCACCGGAAACAGGGCGGAGATCCAGTCCGACAGCCCCCGGTCCGCGCCTCTCCCGATGACGGCGGCGTAGTCCCGCGTCCCGAAGATCATCTGCGTCAGCCCGATCTCCGGGAGCGTCACCTGCCAGTCGGCCCCCCCGTCCCTGCTTCCACCGTCACCCCATCCGGCGTCGCGCCCAGCGCCACGCGATCCCCCTCCGTCTCGATCAGCAGCCGGACAGACCTCCCCCGCAGCGCGGAGGCCCGCTCCGACAGGACCGGCGCGAGCCGCCTCAACAGCGCCGGGGCGTCGAGCGTCTTGACCAGCGCCTCCGGGTCCAGCCCCTCCGAAAAGGTCGCCCCCTGTTCCGCAGCCCAACGCCCCAGAGCCCCCTCCGCAGGGATCGAAAGCTCGATCCTTCCAGCCAGAACGCGCTCCTCCCCGGCGTGCGCCAACAGGGGGGCCACCACGTCCTCATCCATAGCCGCTCCCTCGTGTACCAGGACGCGCCCCGGCCCGGCGAGCAGGCGCAGGTATCCGATCAACGCCCCTTCGCGCACCGCCACCAGGCAGGCTGCCCGTGTTGCGCGAAACCCGACCAGCCCTTCGTTGCAGGCCGCGTACCCCCCCGGATGGCCCGCCTCCAGTTGCCACGCCCACTGCCCGGCGTCCCGCCGGATGCAGCCCGTCCGCCCGGCGTTCTCCCGCTCGAACAGCCCGTGCAGCGCCCCGGCGTCCGCCGCCACGGCCTCCCGCACAACCGCACGGCCCTCGTAGGGATGGACCCGTTCCAGCGGCATCTCCCCGGCGCTCTTCCCATATGCCTCCACATAGCCGAACCGCCGGTAGAACGCGGGCGACCCCGCCAGGTGCGAGACCAGGAACCCCCGTTCCCGCATGGTCCGGATCGCATCCTCCACCAGCGCCCTCCCGATGCCCTGCCCCCGCGCGCCCTGCCGAACGGCCACGAAGGCCACGACCCCGGCAGGCATCGGAACCCCGCAGACGCCCATTTGCCTCGGAATCACCAGGGCGTGGCCCACGACCTGCCCCTGCGCCTCCGCGATCCGGGAGCAGTCCGGCGTCACCGCCCCATCCCGCGCCATCAGCGCACGGTAAACGCCCGCATAGGCCACCCCCACGCCGGGACGAATCTCGAACGCCTCTGCGATCAGGCCGGCGACACCGTCGATGTCGGAGAATGTAGCGCCTCGGATGCGCATGTAGATTCGTTCTGTAGGGGCGTATCGCGTTACGCCCCTACGGTATCGTCACATAGATCGGGCTCGACCACGCCTTCGCGCCGTCCGTCTGCGTGACCCGCACCCAGTAGGGATGGCATCCTGGAGCGAGGTCCTTCTCCCGGAACGTGAACGCCACCTCCCGGCCCGCGCCCAACGGCAGCCGTTCGAACACGACCTTCATGTCGATCCCCCCCGCCTCGGCCGTCACCGGCCCCTCCGCGATCTCCCGCAGCGAGACCTTCCGGCTGACGATGCCCGTCCGGAAATCCAGCGTTGCCTCCGGCGGGGCGTCCAGTGTCAGAACCACCCCGTCCGCGTCCCCGGTCGTCACCGACTTCCAGACAACGCTCCGCTCCGTCACCTCCCGGAGGCCCTCCGACGGCGCGTCGAACGCATACCCCTCCGCCTTCAGGATGCGTCCCCGGTCGATCTCCAGCGACCCGTCCCACACGGCCAGCCGGTTGCGCGCCCGGATGCGTTGCCCGCTCCACGCGATCCGCACTTCCCGTTCGGACCGTTGAACCGTCTCCGGGAACGAATAGACCTGCGTCACCCCCCGGAACAGGTCCACGCGCTCCACCGGCGCGGTCCCCCAGACCCGCACGGACACCTCCGGCGGCCCGGTCGCAGCGTATTCCGCCCCCATCGGATGCCCGTCCGCCATCACCTCTAACAGGATACGCTGCCCCGTCGTCCCGTAGCACCGTCTCGCCCTCAGCGCCTCCCAGACCCCGGCCCGCGTCAGCTCCCGCGCGTAGATGCAGGCCAGCCCCCCGTAGACCCCGAACGCCCCGCTGCCCGGGTGCGCCGCGCCGGGCCTTCCTTTATGGTCGTCACTCCCGGCCACGAACCCCACCTTATATCCGCGCTCCAGCGCCTCCCGCAGGAACCATTCGAACTCCCCCCACGACGAATAGACCTCGATCACCCGCTCCAGCTCCGGGTCGTGCCAGGCCATGTTGGAGTAGCGCCCCCCCACGTGCGGGACCAGCATGGCCTCTTTTCCCTTCAGCGCTGCGTAGAGGTCCGTCACGGTCGTGCAGTCCGTGTCCACGTCGGACGAATCCGGGATCAGCACGTGGCTCGACCGGTGCAGCGGCCCGTCGTCCGCGAGATAGTAGACGTTGTGGTCCCCCCCCAGCGGCGTGTTCCCCGACCACTCGTAGCCCACGAACGTCACGAACCCCCCCGGCCGGTTGTGGGCGTTCTCCTGCCTCCGGATCTCCTCCCAGGCCTCCCGCGTGATCTGGAAGTCGTTCCCCTGGTGCCCCGCGAAGTCTAACAGCGCCGCGTCCCGCGCGAACCGGAAGTAGGACGAGACCGGGTTCGTCCCGATGGTCTCCCCGCTCTGCCCGTGCAGGTCCCCCCAGAAGGGCCGGTGGTCCCTCCGCCCCTCCACGCACCTCAGCGGGTTCCCCTCCGCCGCCATCCCGTTCCCCCGGTCCTCCGCCTTCACCCGGTACACGCCCGTCTCCGACCCCTTCACCCCCTCGAACCGCCGCACACCCCGGTCCTCCGGCCTGAACCGGTACGCCTCCGGAAGTCCCGACAGCCCCCCGCCGTCCAGCCAGACCTCCCCGTCATAGTCCGCGCAGACATTCCCCCACACATCCTCCGCCTTCACCCCCACCCACGTCGCCTCCCCCGCTCCTACCTCCGACGGCCCCACCACCACGAGCCGATGCGCCGGCCCGCTCACCACCGGAAAACTCGGGACAGGGACCTCCACGAACACCCCCGTGCCGCACCAGTCCACGGCCACGCGGAACTCAAAGGCTTCCTGGCAGAACGACTGCGCCCGGCTGCCCGGGCTCCCCCCGGAGGTGTCCCCCAGGGTCAGCGTCACCCTGTCCCCCTCGGACAGCGACTCGTCGAACACGTCCACGGTCACGCACCGGTTCCAGGGTCGAACATACCGCCGCATCTCGAACGCCGCCCGGAGCGAGGCCGGACCCGTGGTCGAGACCGTCGCGTACTCCGCCGCCTTCGGGTCCCGGAACTGCGGCGCGCCCCAGTCGCTCACGAACCGCCAGACCACCTTGATCACCCCCCCGTCGTCCACCCCGTAGAGCCCCGCGTGATACGTGATCCGCCACGTCCCCGTGGACCCGGCGACCACCGGGCCTGTGGGGTCCATCTCCGCATATCCGTAGAGCCTTCGCGATTCGGCATCGGTCATCAGATGATCCCTTTCTCAAATCGATAGTCGTAAAATAATCAGAATCCCACCGGCGCGACAAGAAATTTCCCTGTCTTTGCTGCGCCTCACCCATTTTTCGCTTGATCTTCCCATCCCGAAGCGCTATATTAAAAATGGAACTGACCGGTCAGTTCCATTTTTAAGAGGTGCGCCATGTCCGTGTCTGTCCTCACCCCCCCGAAGCTCCCCCGAACGCCCAGGCAGTGCGACCGCGTGGCCTGCATTCTCAAGACCGCCCGCCAGGCCTTTGCCGAAAGACCCTTTCACGAAGTCCTGATGGACGACGTGGCGAAGGTGGCCGGCGTCGGGAAGGGGACCATCTATCGTTACTTCCCGGACAAGGAGAGCCTCTACTTCGCCGTGATCTTTGACGGCCTGGAGGACCTCCAGCATCGGATCTCGTCCGCGCTCCCGGCCCACGGGGAGGTGGAGGGCACGATCCACGGCCTCATCCTCACTCTGGTCTCGTTCTTCAAACAGAACCGCTTCTTTTTTCGCCTCATGAACGTCGAAGACAGCAAGGTCGAAGGCGGGAGCAACCCGAACCGTCGGCGATGGCAGCAGGAGCGGAATCAACTGATCGACGCCGTCGCCCAGATGCTGGAACGGGCGCGGGATACGGACACCCTCGCTGTCGTTTATCCCCGGATCGACGCCCAGATCCTGCTCGGCATGGTCCGGTCGGTCCTCCGCCACAACGAGGAGGGCCTCACCATCCAGCAGATGTCCGACGAGATCGCCCGCATCTACCTCCACGGCATGCGACGCAAATGAAGAGAAGGTCATGGAAATAGCGATACAAGAGCCTGAGGCTGCCCTTCAGGAGGAAGTCCCGAAGGAGGTCCGCGCCGGCCTGAACCTCGGCCCCGACGAAGCGCTCGGGCTCGCCTTCACCACCGACATCAAGCTCGACGGCCATTACGGGTCCGCCTGGGTCCTGGCCACGGACCAACGCCTCCTCGCCTTCAGCCCGGATGGAGAGGGCCCGCCCGACGTCGTCCAGATCCCGCTCGCCGAGATCACCGAGGTGGAGATCCGAAACCTGCTGGGCAGCGGCGCCCTGAAAGTCCGGACCGCCCGCGAAGGGACCACCATCGCCCTCTTCTCCAAGTCCCTCCTCCCCAAGCTCTCGAAGGTCCCGGACCAGATCGAGGCCCTGGTCAAACAGGCCCGACCCCCGGGGGACCAGGAGGTCGTCAAGCGCACCGTGGGCGGGATGATGCCCCAGCACAAGCGGTGCAAGCAGTGCGGCCGGCCGATCCGGGAGTGGATGGGCGTCTGCCAGGCATGTCTGGACACGCGAAAACTGTTCTCCCGGCTCATGGGTTATGCCCGCCCCTACTGGGGGCTGACGACCGTCAGCCTCATCCTCCTCCTGACGTCCACCTTCATCGGCCTGACCCCGCCCCTCCTGATGCGCTCCCTCATCGACGACGTGCTCGCCCCGACCGGGGGCAGGGGCGTCGCCCGCGTCCAGACACCCGCGCATTCGGATGCCCCTCCGATGCGCGACCAGGGGGAGAGGGCGCCCGCCTCCCGTGGGGGCGGGGGCCCGAGAAAACTGGCCATCCTGGTCATCCTCCTCCTGCTCGTCAACGTCTCCCGGAACGGCCTGGGGGCCTTTCGGTCCCTCATCATGGCCCGGGTGGGCCAGAGGGTCACCTTCGACCTCCGGCGGGAGGTCTATCAGCACCTCCACCGCCTCTCCCTCAGCTTCTACAACGAGCGGGAGACCGGGCGGATCATGTCCAGCATCACCCAGGACGTCAGCCGGCTCCAGGACTTCATCTCCGACGGGCTTCAGGAGATCATCCGGAACGTCCTGACCATCCTGATCATCTGCGCCATCCTCTTCTCCATCAACCCCGGCCTGGCGGCCCTCGTCCTCCTCCCCACGCCCTTTGTGGTCTGGAGCACGCGCTACTTCAGCAGGCGTCTCCACGACATCTACCACGGCCTCTGGCGGCGGACCGCGGGCCTCAGCGCCCTCCTGGCCGACGTCATCCCCGGCGTCCGGGTCGTCAAGGCCTTCGCCCAGGAGAAGCGGGAGGTGGACCGGTTTGAGGGGACGAGCCTGGCCATTCTGACCGGGGAGTTGCGGGTGGCCCGTGTCCGGAGCATCTTCAGCCCCCTGATGACCTTCCTGACCTCCGTCGGGGGCCTCCTGATCTGGTGGGTGGGGGGCCTCAAGGTCATCGGTGGGACCCTGACGCTGGGAGACTTCGTGGCCTTCACCGGCTACATGTGGCAGTTCTACGGCCCCGTGGAGACCCTCTGCCAGCTCAACAACCGGTTCCAGCACGCGGCCACCTCCGCCGAGCGCGTCTTCGAGGTCCTGGACACCGATCCCGACGTGGCCGACCGGCCGGAGGCGAAACCCATGCCCCGCATCCAGGGACGGGTGGAGTTCCGGAATGTGACCTTTGGCTACGAGCCCGGCAAGCCCATCCTCAAGAACCTGAGCTTCGTCGTGGAGCCGGGCGAGATGATCGGCCTGGCAGGGCACAGCGGCGCGGGCAAGAGCACCCTCATCAACCTGATCTGCCGGTTCTACGAGGTGCACGAGGGCGCGATCCTGATCGACGGCCACGACATCCGGGACGTGACCCTCAAGTCCCTCCGGGACCAGATCGGCGTCGTCCTCCAGGAGCCCTTCCTCTTCAACGGGTCCGTGACCGACAACATCGCCTACGGCAAGCCGGATGCATCCATGGACGAGGTTGTGGCCGCGGCCAAGGCCGCTAACGCGCACGACTTCATCCTCAACTTCCCGGACGGCTACGACACCTTCGTCGGGGAGCGGGGCGCGCGCGTGTCCGGCGGCGAACGCCAGCGCATCTCCATCGCCCGCGCCATCCTCCGGGACCCCCGCATCCTCATCCTGGACGAGGCCACCGCCAGCGTGGACACCCAGACCGAATCCCAGATCCAGGATGCCCTGGAGCGCCTCGTCAAAGGACGCACGACCTTCGCCATCGCGCACCGCCTCTCCACCCTCAAGAACGCCAGTCGCCTCCTGATCGTCGAAAAGGGGGAACTCGCCGAGATGGGGACGCACGACGAGCTGGTCGCGCAAGAAGGCATCTACGCCAACCTCTGCCGCATGCAGACGGAGATGTCAAAGCTTCGAGCCCTGTGAAAAAACGTGAAGCGTATCTCGTGAAGCGTGAAGCGTAGAAGGTTTTACGAGATACGAGATACGAGATACGAGATACGAGATACGATCTTATGGAACAGGAATACACCCTCAAGCAGGAACTGAACATCCTGGACCCGAAGCGCCTCCGGCTCTTCATAGATGAGTTCGAGGATCTGACGCTGGACATGGAGGGCCAGGGGATCTTCAAGCCGGTGACCCCTACGCGCGCCTTCCCCATCACCGACCGGGAGCGGTTCATCATCCTCAAGGATAAAGAGGGAAAGGAGATCGGGACCCTCCTGAACCTCTCCGACCTGGATGCCAAGAGCCGCGCCGCCCTCACCGCCGAGCTGGAGCGCGTCTACTTCACGCCCCGGATCGTCTTCGTCCACAACATCGAGGAGGAGTTCCACATCCCGAAGTGGGACGTGGAGACCGACCGGGGCCCCCGGACCTTCGAGATCCGTAGCGGGCGTCACAATCAGGACGTCCGAAACCTCGGGTCGGGCCGTATCCTCATCCGGGACGCCGACGGCAACCAGTACGAGATCCCGGACTATCGAAAGCTCGACCCCATCAGCCGGGCCCTGGTGGAAGGCCAGATCTAAACAAAAAAGGAGGTTCATAAGCATGGCCAAAGGATCGCAGGGGAACGTCGTCAACCTGGCGCTGGTAGGGTGCGGGGGCATCGCAGGGGCGCATCTGCGCGGCTACGAGGAGCTCTGGGGCAGGGGGGAACGCCGCTTTCGCATCGTGGCGACCGTGGATGAGGTCCCGGAACGGGCGAAGGCCTACGCGGAGCGCATTCGAGCCTTCACCGGAGAGGCCGTCAACGCCTATAAAGGCCTGGACGACCTGCTCGGCGGGGAGACGCGCCTGGATGGCGCCGACATCTGCAGCCCGCACGGCCTGCATCACGTACACGGCTGCCAGCTCCTGAACCACGGCGTGAACATCCTGGTCGAGAAGCCCATCGGCGTCACGGTCAAGGCCACCAAGAAGATCATCGAGGCCGCGAAGAAGAACCGGCGCATCGCCGCCACCGCCGAGCAGTGCCGGCGCAGCATCGGCCAGCGCACCATCCGGTGGGCCTTGCACGAAAGCGGCCTGATGGGCGATCCCCGCTTCTGGTTCGCCATCAGCGCCGGCTGGAACGACCCCCAGCAGGTCCCCAACTGGCACTGGCGGGTGGACCGCTACCTGGGCGGCTGCGGCATGATCATGGACAGCGGTGCGCACTGGGTGGACTCCATGCGCTACTTCTACGGCGAGGTCGACACCGTCTACGCCCGCGTGGAGCAGGTCGAGAAACGCCCGCACAAAAAGGGCAAGGAGACCGTTCTGGACACGCGGGAGGACTTCTGGACGAGCATCTTCAACTTCAAGAGCGGCGTGATCGGCACCTGGGCCTGGACGAACAGCGCCCCCGGCAAGGGGTTCACGCAGCTCACCTTCAACAGCAGTAAAGGCGCCCTCGTGGACTCCGACATCTTTCACCCGGCGGCTTCCCAGGCGCGCGGGGAGTGCCAGCTCGCCGACGGCGTCACCTACAGCATGTCCAGGCTCCAGGAGATGTACCTCAAGACCCTCAACAAAAAGGAGAAGGACCGCCTCTTCCCCTACGGCATCACGGCCGGCATGTCCCTGGAGCTTTGGGACTTCATCGACGCCCTCAGCACGGGCCGGAACGTCGAGATCGACGCCCCGGAGGGGCTGCGCAGCAAGTCCGTCAGCGAGGCCATCTACGAATCGGGCAGGACGGGCCAGGTCGTGAAGGTCGCCGACGTGCTCAGCGGCAAGTGCGACGCCTACCAGCGCGACATCGACCGGTACTGGAAATTGTGATCCGACACCCCGGACAGACGTAGGGGAGACCCGTCGGGTCGCCCCTACAAACCCACCCCATCCTCCACACCCCTCAACGCCCCTTCAACCAGTCCACCAGCAGGTCCACCTCGCGCAGGCCGTAGTCCCCGATCCCCTGCGGCTCGATCGCCCGATAGGTCAGCCCGGCCCAGGCGAGGACCTGCGGCACGGTCGGGTGCGGGACCCCGATGCGCAAGGATTCTCCCTGAAACGCCACCGGCGTCAGCTTCAGCCGGATGAGCACCGAGTCCGCCTGTGCCCTCGGCACGCGCACGACCCGCAGATTCCGGTTCTTCTGGAACACCTGCCACGCGGCCTCCCGCGTGACCGGCCCCTTCGGCAACCCCGTCCGGACAGCGACCTGCGCCGCATCCGCGCCGGTTCGGGCCCTCAACAACGCCGACAGCTCCCGGCCCAGGTCTGCCGCGCTCACCGAGTCCTTGAGCGTCCCCACCACCTCGGCCATGTCCTCCCCCGGCGCCATCGGCCTCAGGTCGATCGACCGCATCCGCTCCCCCCTCGGCTTGACCCACGCGAACCGCCCCCGCTGGAGCCGGCGCTCCGTCTGCGTCAGGTCCACGTACTGCCCCACGATCTCCCCCGCCGGGAGCACGTGGACCTCCACGTAACCCTCGGGGCTCATGTACCCCGGATAGTCCACCGCCCCGGTGTTCATGCAGACCGTGCTCCCATCCTCGAACCCCTCCGGGACCCAGGCCCGGAAGCTGTGCGTGGTCGCCGAGAGCAGCAGGTCCGCCTTGTGCAGCAGGGCGTGACGCTGTTCGGGCGTCAGGACATCGTCCCAGTACCCCTTGCGCGAATGCGCCCCCACCACGATGAGGTCCTTCTCCCCCTTCTGGATATCCGCCAGCGTCTGCATCATCCACGCCCGGCTCTCCGCCGGAAACGCCACGTCCAGCGCCTCCGGCTCGTCCGAGAAGTGCATCTGGATCAGGTGGACGGTGTACTTTCCCGCCCGTATTTTCGCGTAGTATTCGCATCCGTTCTCGCGCACGACCGTCTTCGCGTGCGCGGAGAGGTCCACCAGCTTGAGCGTGGGCGCGCCCTTCCCGTAGTCGCCCTGCCGGTGGGTCGGGCTGTAGTACCCATTCTCCCCATCCGCCACGTTCGGGTAGAGGTGCTCCCGCCACCAGCGGTTCGCCCCGATCCAGGGGATGAACGAGTTCTCCCATCCATACCTGAGGTGGTCCCCCATGCCGATCACGAACGCTGGCCGCCCCGCCTCGACCCACGCCGCCATCCGGGCGAACTCCACGCTGCTGAGCGGGGAGTCCCCCTTGTGGTCGCTCATGATCGCGAAGTGCAGCCCCGCGCGTCGATCCAGATCCGCCATCGTGGCAATCCCCGGCAGCCCCTCTCCACCCGCCGGGCCGGACATCGCCGTCAGGAGCAGCATTCCGACCGTCAGGCAGCTTGAAAGAACCTGTATGATGCGCCGATGTCTTCTCATTGCCCACGGCCTCCTATAAGATACCTTCCCTGATGCTCTGCGACCCTGACTCCCGCAGATCGGTCATCACATCCATCACCTTGTCGTATGGCCAAACACCTCCGCGAACACAAAGAAGTCGTTGAACTCCACCCTCCCATTCCCGTCCATGTCGAACCGCGCGTCAAATCCCGCCTGACCCTGCGCGGTCCCGAAGGCCCCCGCAAACGCGAAGAAGTCGTCGAAGTTCACGGCCCCATTCCCGTCGAAGTCCCCGGCCCGCCGGTCCGCGATGACCGTGAAGGCGACCGAGGCCGAGGCCCCTTCCGGGTCCCGCGCCGTCAGCGTCACCCGCTCCTGGCCGGCCCACGACGCAGGCGCAGTAAAAGTCAGAACAGCGTTGATGTCCACCGCCGGCGTGACGACCTGCTGGCCGGTGAAACTCCACCGCAGGAGGAAGGCGACGACCTCGGGATCGCTCACCAGGAGGAGGAGAGAGATGGGTTCCGACCTCCCATTCACCAGCCGGACCTCTGTCGGAAACTGGGAGGAGATCACAGGCGGACGATTGGGAGGCTGAACGTGAAGCGCCACCTCCCCCTTCGTTGAAAAACCGGCGGGATTCGTGGCGATGAAGGTCAGGACCGTGGCCCCGGAGAACCCCCGGCGCGGCGCGATCCGGGCCTGTCCGCATCGAATCGTCCACCGTGACCGCGACCCCGGAGTCCCGCGCCGTCACGGCCCACCGGAGCGATCCCCCGAACTCCGGGTCCGTGGCCAGGGGCGTCAGGTCCAGGGTGAGCGCGGAGTCCGCCCGCACCGTCAGAGAGGCGGGCAGGTTCAGGACCGGCGGCAGCGCCGTGATGTGAAGGGCGTTCCGGGGGCGCAGGGGGAAGGTCAGCCCGGCGGCGGTCTGGACCTGATACGACGACCGGAAGATCAGCGTATCTCGCTCCACGGAGACCGTCACATCCCCGCCCGGCGGGATGGCTTGAAGCATCCGGAAGGCCACGGACGCGGCACGGCCGGAGTCCGCCGTCGTGCTGCCGGTCAGCAGGCCCTCCGCGTAGTGGATGCCCCGGTACCGGGTGGGGTCCCCCACGTTGAAGGTGTTGGTGATCCCCTCCGCCCGGCGGATCAGCCCCTCCGAGCGGACCGGCTGCAGGCCCGGCGCGCTCGTGTCCGCATCCACCGGGGACAGGAAGGCCGGGTCGAAGCGCAGGTAGAACTCCACGCCCGTCAGCGGCCGCCCCTTGCCGCTGTTGACCAGGACATCCACAACGACCGTATCCCCGGCGCGGGCGTAGCGCAGCGTATCCCCCCGGGACCGGTCGATCAGCGCGATCTGCCCGGCGGCCACCTCCAGCCGGATCGGCGGGCGAGGGCTCTGGGACACCCCCTGCCCTGCCCAGAGGAGGGATACAAGCGCATACAATAAGGGCGGAGCCAGGCTCCGCCCTCGGTCTTTTCGCAAAGCCATACGGACTTCACCGCAACAAGAGCATCCGTTTCACATCCCGGAAGGTCCCGATATCCAGCCGGTAGAAATAGACCCCCGACGCCACCGGGTGTCCGAGATCATCCCGCCCGTCCCACGCCACGCGATACCGCCCCGGGGCGTTCGGGGCCTCCACCAGCGTCCGGATGACCTGCCCGGTCAGGTTGTAGATGCGCAGGACCACCTGCGCCCCGGCGGTCTCGGCGGGGCCCCCGGCCCCCGGCACGTCATAGGCGATCTCCGTGACCGGGTTGAACGGGTTCGGCACGTTCTGAAACAGGGCCGGCCGCCTGGGCAGGGCGTCCACCGCCTCTGCCAGGGCCGGCAGCGCCCTTCCGTCCCCGTCCGCCACCCACGCGTTCTGAACGACCGGCAGGGTCGCCCTTCTCCGCCCTCCCAGGCGCAGCAGGGCGACCTCCACCGGCCCTTTCGCCTGGATGGGATCTCCCTTCACATACCCCGCCACCCTCAGGCCCTGGCCGAGCGGCCGGACGATCCACCACATGCGGGCGCCCTGCGCCCGCGCCGCCTCCCCCTCCACGAGGAGGTCCTCCGACAGGGACTCGCCCCGGGTCGCGCCCCCCTCTTCGGAGCTGTACACGACATCCGCGGAGAACCCCGACACCTGCGACGCCCCCTCCACGAAGATGCGGAACGATTCTTCATCTCCGTCAGAGGACCGGACGACGTTCAGGCGGGCGACGGGAGGGACCGGCTTGGTCGAGATCTCCTGCCCGAACCCCTGCTCCCCGAAGTTGGAGGAGAGGATGCTGAAGTCCGCCAGATTGACCGCCCCATCGCCGTTGAAGTCCGCGACCCACGCCGGATTCTGCGCATCGGCGATGTTAAATGCCCCGAAATACTTCGCCAGGAGGCCAAAATCGGTCAGGTTGATGTTGTTGTCGTTGTTGGCGTCCCCCCCCCGCAACTCGTTGGAGGTCGCGCCCGCCGAAGAGACCCACCGGAACGCCAGCAGCGGGCCCGGTGAACCCGGCCCCACGGCGATGGAATCGCCCACCACCCGTCCCCTCAGGTAATGGAAGGCCTTCACGAACACGGCGTAGCGCCCCGCCGGCACCTGGATGAGCGAGAATCTCCCGCTCCCATCGAGGGCGAATTGCACCCCGGATCGATTCTTGTCCTGGTCGTTCGCCGGGGCATAGGGTGTGGCCAGCGGGAGCCCGTTCGACTGACGAAGGTCGATCTGCACGGGAAGATCGAGGTTGGCCGTCCTGCCCTGGAAACGGACCGATCCGTTGACGCGATAGTTCCGGATGACGACCGAGGCGGGCTGGGGCGGAAGGTTGGGGGAGAACGCCGACCCGTCGGACGCATCGATCAGCACCGTCCGCCGGTTGCCTGCGGCGTCACTGGAGATGGCCAGCGACGCCACGGTGTCTCTCAACGCCACAAACCGCAGGGTCCCGACCTCCAGGGAGAGATTCTGGTCCGGGGAGAGGGCGCCCACGGAGAGGTTGATCCTGCCTGCGACATCCCCGGCGAGCCGGTTTTCGAGCACCTGCGCACCCCCCGACGTCTGGGGGAGGATGAACGGCTGCGCGCCTGGCTTCGTCGGGTCCCCGTCCAGCAGCCCCAGCGCCCTCGGGTGATAGTCCAGAAACAGGGAGAGGCCGCTCAGCCGGTAGCCGAGGGGATTGAGGGAGACCCGGACCGTCACCGTATCACCGACGCTGTAGAGGCCCGTGTTGGAAAAGTCGAAGTTGAAGACCGGCTGCGCCAGGGAGGTCGCCGTGACCACGGCGGACGGAGCAGACGCCGTCCCGGAGGCATCCTTCGCCGTCATATAATAGAAAAGCGGGACGCCCACGGTGGCCGTGCTGTCGACGGTGGTGCGCGTGATGATCGTGGAATCCCGGCTGAGAAACGGCGCAGAGACGCCCACGGTGGCGATGCGCGTGTAGGCCCCGTCCCGCGCCCCAGACCGGAAGACGTCGTAGGCCGCGACCCGGCCCGTCTCCTCGTCCACGCGGGTCTGTTGCCACGTCAGCGTGACCCGGCCGCCCAGGTCTGCCGGGGTGTCCGATGCCCTGAGGTTGCGGGGCGGCGAGGGCCGCTTGATGGAGGCCGGAAGGAGGTTCTGGAAGAGGACGACGGCCCCGGCGTCGGAGGACAGGGAGGCCACGTCGGGCCGGCCATCCCCGTTGTAGTCCGCGGCCACGACGCTGTTGATCCCGGAGATCGACCCCAGCGCGGGGCCCGCCAGGAGCCTTCCGTTTCCATCGTTCAGGAGTGTCCCCACCGCCGTACTGAAGGCCACGATGAGGTCCGGGTAGCGGTCTGCGTCGAGGTCCGCCACCGCGAGGGCCGCGGGCGCCTCTGCGTACGCGCTGAAATTCGGAGGCTGAAACGTCCCGTCCCCGTTCCCGTAAAGCATCGCGATCCGCCCGCCTGCCACCGCCACGAGATCCTGGGCCCCGTCCAGGTTGAAATCTCCGGCAGCCACCGAGGTCGGCCCGCCGGACACGGAGGTGGGGGCATCCGGATAGAAGAGCCCCTCCCCCCGGTTGATCAGGATGGAGATCGACCCCGCCGGGTCTGCCACCGCCAGATCGGGCCGGCCATCCCCGTTGAAATCCGCCGGGACGATCGACCGGGGCCCCACCCGCAACGCCTGCTCGCGCGCGGGGAGGAACGTGCCCCGCCCCCCGTTCAGAAACACGGAGATCGTGCTGGAGGCGCCGTTGGCCGTCACCAGGTCCACATCCCCGTCCCCGTCCAGGTCCGCCACGGCCACGGCCTCGACCGCGCGCCCCGCGAACAGGTCGAGGAAGAAGGTGAACCCGCCAAACCCGTCGTTCCTCAGAATCGTCGCCCCCATCCCGACCCGGTTGCCCGTGATCAGGTCCCGTTTCCCGTCCCCGTCCACGTCCGCCACGACGATGGACCGGGGGCCGCCGCCCACCGGGATGTCCCTCCGGAGCAGCACCCCCCCGACCCGGTTGAGCGCACCGAGACCGTGTTGTCGGCGCTGTTGGCCACAGCCAGGTCCACGAGCGCCAAAGTGTCCAGATGGGCGGCCACGAGGGCCACGGGGGCGCTGCCCACCCCGGTGGTGACCTGCGGCACGCTGGTCACGTCGAGCCGGTACACGCCGTTGAACGTCCCGGTGTACACCCGGTTCACGCGGACAGGGTCCACGGCCACGGCCCGCGCCGAAAGCCCCGCGGGCAGCGAGGCGATGGGGTCCCAGATCTCCGCCCCCACCCCGCTGCGGAACATCGCCTGCGAGAAGGTCCCTGCGTAGAGAAAGGTCGGGGTGGACGAAACCTGCGCCAGCGCCTGCACATCCGTCGTGTCGGAGACGCCTCCCCGCTTCTTGGCCCAGCTCGTCCCCCCGTCCGTGGTCTTGTAGAACCCCTTGGCCGCCACGCCCGCGTACAGGACATTCCCGTCCGCAGGGTTGGGCAACAGGCCCCGCAGCGTCGCACTCAGGCCCGTGGGGAGTCCGGTGGAGGCCGGCGTCCAGTTGGCCCTCCCCCCCCGGTTCTTGAAGACGCCGTTCGTCAGCGTCCCGGCGAAGGCGACCGTGTCCGGGCTGCTCGGGTGGGGCACGATGAAGTAGACGTTCGAGAGGCTGTCGGGGACGCCCCCCGTGAACGTGGAATCCCGCCGGTTGAAGGCCGACCAGGATGTCCCGCCGGTGGTGCTCCTGAAGTAACCGTTCAGATGGTCTGGAGCAGTGAGGGAGGTGTCTCCCCCCTCAGGTGCGCCTCGCAGGCAGCCGTGAGGTAATCGAGCACATTGCGCTTCTGCTGCCTCAGGGTGGTCACGACCGTCATCATCCGCTCCACATACCGACTCCC
>SICM01000091.1 GCA_009694805.1 Candidatus Latescibacterota bacterium | reverse complement strand
TTGGGGACGCTTCCACTACACTCCGATTCCCCAAACGGCAAACCCAGCTCACGTGCTTCACCTTTCCCGTTCATCTATATCTTTCCTCTCCGCCCTGCTCAGTAAACTCCGGGGTGCAAGTGTCTCATCCAATATAGGCAGACTGGGGGAGGGCCGGATTTTCCCTTGATAGGGGATGGGCTTAAACGCTATCATAGACCGTTTTTTCGCAATCCAGGAAGGTCCAGCGGAGGCGTCAACAATGAAAGACGCTGACGGAAGCAGGAGGTACGATTGGGCAAGGGACGGCTGGAGGCGTTCAGCGACGGCGTCATCGCCATCATCATCACGATCATGGCGCTGGAATTGAAGACCCCGCACGGGGCCGACTGGGCCGCGCTGCGCCCGCTGATCCCGGTGTTTCTGAGCTATGTGCTGAGTTTTGTCTTTCTCGGCATCTACTGGAACAATCACCATCACCTGCTGCAGGCGATCCGGCACGTCAACGGTCGCATCCTCTGGGCCAATCTGCATCTCCTGTTCTGGCTGTCGCTGATCCCTTTCACCACCGGCTGGATGGGCGAGAACCGTTTTTCCGCCTGGCCTGTGGCCGTGTACGGGGCGGTGTTGCTGGGCGCCGCGTGTGCTTACTTCATCCTGACCCGCGCCCTGATCTCTCACCACGGCAGGGATTCCACACTCGCGGCGGCGGTGGGCCGGGACTTCAAGGGCAAGGTGTCAATCCTCTTCTACGCGGCGGCCATTTCGATCTCCTTCTGGACCCCCTGGCTGGCCTGTGCGCTCTACGTCCTGGTCGCAGTCATGTGGCTCATCCCCGACCGTCGCATCGAAAAGACGCTGGCTGAACGACCATCGTGAGGGGGTCGGGAATCCGGAACACGCAGAGGGGACCGGCTGTCAGACCGGCCCCCTCTCATTTTTGACCCTGGCGCTTTCTTTGATGTCTTTTCGGTTTAACGCATGCGTCCCCACGCCTGCAGGATCGTCGGGATCGTCTGCACCGGCGCCCCCTGCTTCTGGAAGATCGCGTAGCAGACGTCCCACACCTGCGGCTCCCACGCACACAGGTCGATCCAGCTCTGGATCGCGCCCGACTCCCCCTCCTTCCGGTCCACGTGGCTTCCCAGCTTCGGATCGGCCAGCGACCCATTCCACATCTGATCGAGCAGCGTCCTCCCCAGCCGTTTCAGGTCCGTGCCCTGGAAGGCCACGCCCCGCCGGCACGCCTCCACGGCGAACCCGATGTCGATGTTCCCGTGGCTCGTGTCCTCGATCTGGCTGTGCCCCGGCGTCCCGTTCTCGACCCAGTCCCAGTAGTACCACGTGTAGGCCCGGCCCGTCTTCCGGAGCGCCCGTTTGAAGTTCCTCGCCATGCGCGCCACCCGATCCGGGTAGATCGGGTCCTTCGTGCAGTCCTTGAGCACCAGGAACGTCCGCGCCAGGGCCAGGTACTGGTTGTGGGGCATAATCCGGTTGGGATACCGCTCCGTCTGGTCCTCCTGGAACCGGTAGCCCCCGGTCTCCTTCGACGTGTCCAGCCAGTAGCGCTCGTGCTTTTCGACGATGTGCTTGCGGATGAACGCCACGAACTTCTGCGCCTGCGCCCCGTACCGCACCTTCAACGCCCTGGACCCGGAGACCGCCTCCACAAACCGCGCCACGGGATACGTGAACATCCCCTGATGCACGATGTACTCCAGCGGCTTCGCGCCCCGCGTCTCGACCCTGAACTTGTCGCCGGCCGCGGGCCTGCCGGAGATCGTGAACGCGACCCCCGGCAGCGCGTCGATAGGCTTTCCCGGCCTGTACACGCTCCGGTGCAGGACCTTCCACTGCTGGTTCTCCCGCAGGATGTAGTCCTTCCCCGTCAGAAACTCCACGATGTAGTCCGCGTCCCGCATCGCGTTGGCCTTCTTCCCATCCCGCTCCCGGTGGTGCGCCGGCTCGACCTGCCCCGTCCCCCGGTTGTGCAGGACCGATGTGCGCACCACGCCAGTGGAATAGGTCGGCGTGGCCCAGTCCAGATACCCGTCCCCGTCACGGTCCTTCGCGTTCCGGATGATCCGGTCGAAATGGTCCGCGATCCGGTCCAGCCACCGCGTCTCACCCGTCACCTCGTAGAGCTTGGCATAGGCGTCCAGGAAACGACTCTCCCCCCACCCCAGCGCCCCGGAGTCCGGGCTCTCTGAGTCCCCGCGCCCCTTCTTATAGTCCCTGTCAAACTTCGCAAACGCTTCGACCATCCCCTTCACGTCCAGTGACGGAGCGGACATCACGACCTCCTCAAAGAATGATGAATGATAAGCCTTTTGCCTTGACAGCGCCCTGTGCCCGACCTATTTTGGGACCGTGTCTTTCTCTGCGTCCTCCGCGCCTTCAGCGTCCTCCGCGCCCTCAGCGGTGAATTTTTTACTGGACCCCCCATGATCCTCTCCGGCGCAGGCAGCTCCACCTCCCCCTCTACCCTCGACGCGGTCCGGGCCGCTGTCAGTGACGCCCTGGCCCGCGCGGAGATCGACCGGGCCGACCTCGTCTTCCTGTTCGCCACCCACCACCACGCCTCGGAGGTCGGTCCCATGCTCCGGACCGCCGTCGAACGGTCCGGCACAGAGGCCGTCGTCGGATGCAGCGGGATGCGGGTGCTGACCGGGCAGGGGGAGATCGAGCGGGAGCCAGGGGTTGCCGTCCTCGCGCTGGCAGGCGAGGACCTGACCGCCACGCCCTTCCTGGCGCGGGGGGAGGACGCAGCGGATCAAATAGCTGAAAAGCTCCGACCTCACCGCTCCGACGAATCGGTCCTCATCCTCCTCCCCGACCCCTTCCACTACCACCCCTCGGCCCTGATTCATCGGATTCAGGAGTCCCTCGGAGAAGTCCCGGTCGTCGGAGGCGCGGCCTCGGGCCATCCGATGGAGCGGCGGACGCTCCAGTGGTGTGGGGAGGAAGTGGTCGAGGACGGCGTCGCGGGCGTCCTGCTGGGTGGCCCGCTTCGCGCCGTGACCGGCGTCGCGCAGGGGTGCCAGCCGTTCGGGCAGGCCTACACGATCACGAAGGCGCAGGGGACCGTCATCCACGAGATCGCCTTCGCCCCGGCCGTCGACGCCCTCAAAGAGGCCCTGGAGACGCTGACGCCGGAGGAGAAAGAGTACGCGGGCAGAAACATCTTCGCCGGACTGATGATGGACGAGTATGCGACCAGCCGGGAAAGAGGGGATTTCCTGATCCGAAACCTGGTCGGCATGAATCCCAACACCGGCGCCATCGCCATCGCTGAGCAGGTCGAGGTCGGCCAGACCATCCAGTTCAACCTCCGCACACCCGAAGCGGCGCACCTGGACGCCGAACAGATGATCGAGCATCTGGCCGTCGCCACCCGCGAGACCCCGCCGCAGTTCGGCCTCTACTTCAACTGCCTGGGCCGGGGCTTCGGGCTCTACAGCCAGCCAGACCACGACGTCTCCGTCATCCGGAAACACCTCGGAGACCTCCCCCTCGCCGGCTTCTTCGGAAACGCCGAGTTCGCCCCTGTGGCCGGAAGGAACTTCGTCCACAACTACACCGGCGCGCTCATCCTGTTCACGGAGCAGACGTGATCAGAACTTGGCCCGCTTCCGGCACAGCTCGATGATCCGCATCAGTTCGCGGGACTCCTCGATCCGGATGTGCGGCGTGGCGTTCTGAGTGAGAACCTCATAGATGTTCTGGTAGAAGTCGAGCTGCTTTTCGGGCAGGATCGGCACATCCCGCTCCCGCCAGGGCAGCCGGTCCCCGTTGTCGTAGCTCCGGCCCGGCGCAGCCCCGTCCACCACCTTCAGGGGAGGGGCCTCCGCCGGATCGAAGTACTTCAGCCGGAAGGCGTCCCCTTCCCGGACCATCGTCCCGTACCGGCCGCAGACGTGCCAGGGCAGGGCGGGCCAGGCGGTCGCCTGGTTGATCTCCACATCTAAGAGCTGCCCGCCCTGCGTCTTCAGCCAGGCCTTCACCACATCGTCCGCGTCCCCCACCGTGGCCGCCGCCCACAGGTGACACTGGACGTCCGCGACGGGCGACCCGTCGGACAGGTGGAGAAGCTGGTCGATGAAGTGTGCGCCGTAGTTGTTCAGCATGCCGCCCCCGTACTGGCGCAGGCTCTGCCAGTCGTTCCGGCGCACGTACCGGCACGACGTCCGGCGAATCAGGTAGACCGGTCCCAGAACCCCGCTGGACAGGATCTCCTTGGCCGTCCGGGTCTCCGCCGTGAGCCGGTGGGGCTGGTAGACGAAGATCCGGCGTCCCTGCTTCTCGCCCTCCTCGATCATCCGGTCCGCGGACCTCAGGGAGGTCGTCATCGGCTTCTCCAGGATCACGTGACACCCCTCCCGGAGCGCCCGGCGGGTCATCCGCTCGTGCAGGTGGGTCGGCGCGGCGATGGCCACCACGTCCGGCGGTTCCCCCTTCCAGAGCGCATCGAAGGTCCTGTGCGTCCGGCAGCCGGAGACCGCCCGGGCCTCGTCCAGCCGCTCTTCGAGGGGGTCCACGACCGCGACGAGGTCGAAATTCGGGGACTGGTGGCTCTGCTTGAAGTGGAACGTCCATCCGACCCGCCCCAGTCCCACCACGGCGACTTTCAGCTTTTCAGACATGGGTCCCTCACAGTTCAATGGAGAAGTAAAATCAGTTCCCCGTACAGGTCAAAAGCAGGCGCGCCGCCAGAAACCCAAACTACCGAGGTCTAGTAGAAGCACCTCACACGCCGGGGGCACAACATTCGGTGCGTCTACTGAACGTTAAGGTTGCGGTGCGCCCAAGCCCCCCGCGGCGCTTGAGCGGGCGTGCTTCTTTTGCCCAACTTTTCTTGCACGAGCAAGAAAAGTTGGAATACAGGTGGGGATGAAGAAGAGGGAGGGGAACTTCTCACAAGAAAGGAATCCCGCCATGAAGATCACCGACATCAAAACCGCCGAACTGCGCGGCCACGGCTACTCCCACTTCGTCCGCATCTTCACCGATGAGGGCATCACCGGCACTGGAGAGTGCATCCACGGCGGAGGCGGGGCCACCCAGCTCATCCACGAGATGAAGCCGATGCTCCTGGGCGAGGACCCGATGGACGTGGACCGCCTGTTCGAGAAGGTGCGGCGCGCCTACATCTTCAACGGGGCCATCGCCGGAAACGTGATCACGGCCCTGACCGGCATCGAGATCGCCCTCTGGGACCTCGCCGGAAAGGCCACCGGCCTGCCCGTCTACCGGCTCCTGGGCGGGAAGTTCCGGGATAAGATCCGCATCTACTGCGACTGCCACGCCGGAAAAGACGAAACGCCTGAGTCCTATGGCGAGGAGGCCAGGCGGGTCGTGAACATGGGGTTCACGGCCATCAAGTTCGACATCGACGACGCCCGCCATCCCGACAAGCGCGACCCCTGGAACTGGACCGCCTCCGGCGGAGAGATCGCCAGCATGGTGGAGCGCGTGGCCGCCGTCCGCGAGGCCATCGGCCCGAAGGTGGACCTGGCCATCGACATGCACGGCAGATACGACATCCACGCGGCCATCCGCATCGCCTGCGCCCTGGAACCCTATGACCTCCTCTGGCTGGAGGAACCCGTGCCCCCCGAGAACATCGCCGCCATGCGGGAGGTCAAACGATCCACCCGCACGCCGATCTGCGCCGGCGAGAACCTCTACCTTCGCTCCGGCTTCCGGGACCTGATCGAACAGCAGGCCGTGGACGCGATCATGCCCGACATCCCCAAGTGCTGCGGCCTGTCCGAGGGCCGGAAGATCGCCAACCTGGCCGAGATCTACTACCTCCCCTTCGCCCCCCACAACGTCTGCGGCCCCCTCGGCACCATGGCCTCCTGCCACGTCTGCGCCAGCGTCCCGAACTTCCTCCTCCTGGAGTGGCACTGGATCAACCGGCCCCACTGGAACGAACTGACCCTGACCGACCGGCCCATCATCGAAAACGGCTTCATCGCCCTCCCCGACCGGCCTGGCATCGGCCTGGAGTTGAACGAAGAGGCCGCGCAGAAATACCTGAAGCCGGGGACAGCGTTGTTCGAATGAATGGGTAGGGGCACGGCGCGCCGTGCCCCTACGTCAGCAACTCCCCCACCACCCGATGCGCCACCGACCGGAACACGCCCCATCCCCACCATTCCCCTTCCAGCCCGGCCAGGCGCTCCGCCACATCCTTTAACTCCAAGACGTCCGCCTCTCGCCATCCGGAGATGCGCTCGTCCGGATCGTTGACCTTCAGGTCCCCCGACACCTCCCGCAGCAGGAAGGCGTAGGTCGTGAAGGCCTTCGGACGCTCCGGCGTGTGATAGGTGATGACGGCCAGAAACCGCACCACCTCCACCTCTAAATTCGTCTCCTCCTTCGTCTCCCGCCACAGCGCGGCCTCCACGGACTCCCCCGGATGGATGCCCCCCGTCGGGATGCGGAATGCCCCGTCGGGATAGAACTCCTTCGTGTTCAGCAGGACCCTGCCGCTCTTCCGG
This sequence comes from Candidatus Latescibacterota bacterium, assembly GCA_009694805.1. Taxonomy (GTDB): domain Bacteria; phylum Latescibacterota; class UBA2968; order SICM01; family SICM01; genus SICM01. The sequence goes on along the minus strand of SICM01000091.1, from coordinate 11,124 downwards.
AGGAGCACCATGGCCACCTCTCCCGTGCGCGCAGATCGGAGGGGATCGAACGCCCCCGTGGGCAGAGACTCCGTCACGAACAGGGGTCTGCCGTATCGTGCGGATAACCTTGCGATCTCGTCGTCCATAAAATATAGCCGCTGGTTTTTACCTACTTCTTCAACAACGACGACCCGGCGCTCCCCCCGCTCTTCAGCGTCCGGATGGCCTCCTGAACCTGGGCGCGGGTGAGACCTTCGAAGCTGTAATCGGGGTTGAACCGGAAAATCAGCTCCAGGGCCTCGGCAGCCTCCCGGTTGTGTCCCCGGTCCGCCAGCCCCCCCGCCGCAAGCCGCAGGGTCTGGGAGAAGAAGTACTTGATGGCGGGCTGCAGAGGGACCACGGAGGAAGGGAGGCGTTTTTCATAGCTCTGGAGCGTCTCCAGGGCCTTCTCGTCCTGGCCGAGCTGGTGAAAGCTCTGGGCCAGGGCGTTGAAGATCACCTGGTAGTTGGTCAGGAGCCGCTCCTCCACGTCGTCCCTGTACACGGACGAATCGTCCAGACCGGCGAACCGATAGACCTCAAACAGGTTGTGCCGGGTGCGTTCGACGTTCAGCGCCTCTCCCTGGCCGGCGTTCTTCTGCTGCATCAGCCGCCACGCCATCCCCTCCCAGGAAAAAAAGGAGGTGAGACCGGCGTGGTTGCTCTCCGGCACGGTGATCGCGAAGTAGATCGGCCGCTTCCAGTTCAGCTGTTCGACGATCCGCCAGACCAGGAGGGTGCTCTGCTCCACGACCGGGATGCGTCCCATCTCCGTCGGATACTCTACCGTCGGCACCCGGTTGGAATCGATGGTGATCCCCGCGATCTTCATCTCCTTGGGCTCCGACCAGACCCTGGCCTGGAGCTGAGTCTCGATATACTCGTCGGAGAGATTGATCGGCACCTTCGGCTCCAGATCCCGGAGCTGGCGGACGTACCAGGAGGTCTTGATCAGACTGAGGTTCACGACCCGCACGTCGGGACGCACCCCTTTCACGTACTGCATGAACCAGAGGGGGTAGGTGTCGTTGTCCCCGTTCGTGAACAGAATCGCGTCCCTGTCGCAGGTCTGGAGGATGTTGTACGCGTAGTCGTGGGCCAGGAAGTTTCCGGTCCGGTCGTGGTCGTGGTAATTTTTGACCGTGGTCACCGCCGGCAGGACGAACATCACCGCGCCTGCGAGCACGGGGACAGCCGCGTGAACCACGCCTCGCGCGCGAAGGACCCGGCTCACCCAGAGGACGACCCCGGCGGCCCCGATGCCGATCCAGAGGGCGAAGACCGAATAGGCCCCCACGAAGATGTAGTCCCGTTCGCGGGGTTCCGGGTCCGGCATGTTGAGGTACACGACCAGCCCCACGCCCATGACCAGGAACATGGAGAACATGACCAGAAACCGCCGCCAGTCCTTCCGAGCCTGCCAGAACGCCCCGCCGATGCCGAAGGCGAACGGGATGAGCGAGAACGATATCTTCTCCAGGGAGTCCGACCGGACGTCGTACGCGGCCCTCCTGAAGAGACCCTCGACGTCCAGCCAGTGCGGGAACTGCTGGAGGAAGTACTTGATGAAGATGTTCATCTGATAACCCCAGAAGTCCCCGCGCCTGGGAAAGGCGAAGCTCTGTCCGTACTGCTTCCGCAGGACGTAGTCCTGAAAGTTCTGAAGGTCCCCGGGGTTGTTCATGTCGATGATCGGATTGGCCCAGGACCGGACCATCGGCACGCCATACGTGGAGGCCCCCAGCGCGAACAGCACACCGGCCATCCCCCAGAACTGCCAGTTCCGGAGCGTGGGCCGGAGGGAGGCGAGGTGGACGAGGGCCGCCAGCATCATCCCCGTGCCCAGCAGCCTGCCCAGCGGGAACTCCATGTCCTGGTCCGTCCACATCGCCAGGAACGGCGCGACGAAGGGGATGGCGATCCAGAGCTTCAGCCTGGAGGGGGAATCCCGGCTGACCACGAACAGGACCACCAGCATGATCGCCGGGATCGTCAGCCAGCACTGGAGATGGATGCCCCCGCCCAGCCCGAACAGATAGGCGATGAGCAGCAGCAGCCGGTCGCTCCCCGGCTCGTCTGCCCGGTCCATCCAGAGCAGCGCCACCCAGGGGACCAGCATCGTGATCAGCATCGACATGGAGTAGACTTCGGCCTCCACCGAGTTAAACCAGAACGCGCTGGAGACCCCCATGGTCAGCCCGCCCACCGCCCCCCCGACCAGGACCGCGACCTGGCCGTCCCACGTCCGCACGTCGACCCACGTCCGCAGCAGCCGGACCACGATCAGATAACCGAGCAGGACCGTGAGCGCGGAGGAGAAACACGACAGGAGGTTGATGCGGAAAGCGATCTCGTCGGCAATCGGAAGAAAAACGAGCAGATGACTCACCAGGACGTGGAGGGGCGCGCCGGGGGGATGAGGGATGCCGAGGATGTAAGCGCAGGAGATGAACTCCCCGCAGTCCCAGAAGGAGACCGTGGGGGCCACCGTCTTGAGGTAGACCAGCAGGGCCGCCAGAAAGATCGCCCCCCCGATGATGCGGTTTTTTCTGTCGAAAGTATCCATGCACCCTCTCAAAGAATAAGGACTGAATTTTATCTTTTATCCGACCCCCAACCCCAGCCTTCCTACCTCAAATAAATCGGGTTTGTGAAAATCCACGGACGTCCGTCCAGCCGGGCCTCGGCGCGGTAGACGCCCGGCCCCTCGGTCCTGAAGACGTGCCGACGTCCCGCCCCCTCACCCTGCTGGAGACCGTCCCGGATGAGCCGAAACGCCGCCGGGACCGGGGACTCCACCACGAGATCGAGATCGTGCAGAAAGGCCGCCTCGTCTCCCATGAGAAGGCCGTGAGAGGGGGCGGAGAAACAGAAGCCGAGTCCCGGGACGCGGTGATCGTAGGAGGCGAAACAGCGCCCCTCCCTGAGCGCATTCAGGATCGCTACCCTGTCCGTCGCCGCGTCCCGCGTCAGAGGACCGTCGAGCAGGACGTGGGTGCGGACCGTGCGGAACAGGTCCTCATACGGAAAGATGACCACGTTGAGAAGGGGGTACCGGCGGGCGTGCGCATCCACCCCCCCGATGCCCACGACCCTTGCCCCGCGCCCCAGTTCGTCCCAGCGGGAGAGGGTATGGGGGTCCGGGCCCACGATCAGGCGGTCGGGGTGCCGGACGCATTCGCTCCACCGGTAATACTTGAACTGGCGGGCCCAGTCGAACATGTAGGACCAGATCTCCAGGCCGGTGTAGGCTTTGAGGCTCCAGTCCTTCCAGGAATGATCCCTTCTCCTGAGAAACGGCTTGTACACACCGTGCGGATGCGCGATGAACGAGAGCCCCCCCTGCGCCCCGATGTCCCGGATGATCTCCGCCGCAGGCCGACGCCGGGGGATCGAGTCAGACGTGCCGATAGCCAGGCAATGCCCCGCGCGCGTGCTCACCTCTTCCCCGACGATCAGCAGGGTGGAGCCGTGCCAACCCTCCCACCCCTCGTGCTTCGCCCGCATCGTGTTGTGGTCCGTCAGGACAAGGAAATCGACCCCCGTCCTCTGCGCGGCCTCCACGACAGCCGCCACGGAGCCGGACCCGTCAGAGTGATTGGAATGAACGTGCAGGACCCCCTGGACCTCGACGTACGGCTTCGACATACCCCTGCAATACAGGAAAAGAGCCAAGCCTGTTCAAAAGCTTGGCTCGAAGATCGAAGGACAGGCAGTAGGCAGTAGGCAGTAGTCCCCCGCCTTCCGTTTTTGTCTTTATGTTTTACGATTGCCTGTTGCCTGTTGCCTGCTTCAATACTTTAGCTTCTCCGGCCCGAAGACCTCAATCCGGTTGTACTGATCGACCTTTGCATAGAAGAGATAACTGCCGACCAGCACCCAGACCGTGCTCCCGGATGAGGCGAGCGAGGCCGGGGTCCCTGGCGGGGGCTCGGAAGAAGTGGCGGCGAAGGCCGGCCGGATGGAAATATTCTCTTTGACCAGGTTCGCAGCCAGCAACAAAACGATCACGACCAGCATCACCTTCACGAAGCGATCGTTGAGCATGGATTCATCTCCTTTCATGGAAGAAGGTCAGATCTTTTATGGGCCGATAATCTAACACTTTGCAGGGCCTTCCGCAAGATGTTAATCCGCTCCTGCCCTTGACTTCTGTCTCCGATATCATTACCTTACAGAAGGCAAACGGCAAACGGCAAACGGCAAACGGCAAACGGCAAACGGCAAACGTGTAAAAAACCTTGTCTGTTGGTTTTTGGTTTCACGTCTGCCGTCTCACGTCTCACGTCTCACGTATATGGAATCTCTCATACCCGACTTCCGGCAGCTCCTGCTCACGCTCCCGCCCATCCTCTTCGCGCTGACCGTTCACGAATTCGCCCACGCCTGGGCCGCGAACCGGCTCGGCGACCCTACCGCGCGGATGATGGGGCGTCTGACGATGAACCCCCTGGCCCACCTCGACCCCCTCGGCACCCTGATGATCATCATCGCTCACTTCGGATGGGGGAAACCGGTGCCCGTGGATGTCCGGTACCTGAAGCGTCCCAAGCAGGACATGCTCTGGATCGCCCTGGCCGGGCCTGCCTCCAACGTGATCTCAGCCGCGATTTTCGGGCTGACCTTCCGATACCTCCCGGATTCGGCCTTTCTTCAGTGGGGGGAGGCAGTCGCCATGCTTCATTACGCGGTCATCATCAACCTGGTCCTCGCCTTCTTCAACCTGATCCCCCTCCCTCCCCTGGACGGCTCCAAGGTCCTGGCCGGCCTCCTCCCCATCCGCCAGGAGATGGCCTATCGCAACGCCGAGCACACCCTCTCGATCGTCCTGATCGTCCTGATCATCATCGGATCGATCTCCCACATCTCCCTCATCGGCCGGGTCATCATGCCCCCCGTCGCCCTCCTCGCCCGGGCGTTCATGGGCATGTAGGGGCGTTGCGTGCAACACCCCTACGCCTGATACGCCCGCTCCAGCAACTCCATCGTGTGCAGGACCTCCATCTTCAGCCCCGCCCTCCGGACGCCGGCCTGCAACTGGATCAGACACCCCGGATTCCCGGTGACCAGGATGTCGGCGTTCGCGGCCCGGACGTGCCGCATCTTCTCCTCCAGGACGCGCAGGGACATCTCCGTGTTCGTGAGGTTGTAGATGCCCGCGCTCCCGCAGCACTGGTCGGCGTTTCGGAGCGGAACGATCTCCGCGCCGGGAATGGCCTCGATCAGCTTTCGGGGCTGCTTCGAGACCTTCTGGCCGTGGATCAGATGGCAGGCGTCGTCGTAGGTGACCCGGGCCCGGACCGCTCCGGCGGGCGCCGTGAACCCGGCGTCGGCCAGAAATTCGGAGACATCCCGGACCTTCGCGCTGAACGCCTTCGCCCGTTCCGCGTAGAGGGGGTCGTCGCGCAGGAGATCGCCGTACTCCCGGAGCGTGGCCCCGCACCCGGCGGAGTTGGACAGGATGAAGGCCACGCCGGACCGCTCGAAGACCTCGATGTTGCGCCGGGCCAGGTCCTTGGAGACGACCCGCTCCCCGTTGTGGATGTTGAGCGCCCCGCAGCAGACCTGCTCCGACGGCGCGACCACCTCGCACCCGTTTCGGGCCAGGACGCGGACCGTGTCCCGGTTGATCTTCCCGAACAGGAGGCTCATGATGCAGCCCGTCAGGAACCCCACCCGATGCCTCGTTGGGCCGAGGGCCGGCGTGACCTCCGGCAGGGGCCGGCGCAGGGGACCGGGCGGGACCTCCGGCATCAGCGCCTCCTTCTGCCCCAGGCCGCCCGGCAGCGCGTTCAGCAGGCCGCTCCGGCGCAGGAGCCATTGCAGGCCGGACGCCTGGTAGAAGCGCATGCCGGCCACGAGCGCGGACAGGAGGGGACGGGACGGAAAGACGCGCTTGAAGGCGAAGTCCCGCAGCAGCCGGCCCATCCGCGAACGGGGATAGTGGGTCTCGATCATCCCCCGCGCCTCCTCCATGCGCGCCCCGAAGTGGACCCCGGAGGGACAGGCGGTCTCGCACGCCCGGCAGTCGAGGCAGAGGTACATGTGCTCGACGAACGTCTCATTCAGGGGGAGCCGCCCCTCCGCCACCGCACGGATCTGGTAGATGCGCCCGCGCGGGTTGTCCATCTCCACGCCGAGCGCCCGGTAGGTGGGGCAGGCCCCCAGGCAGAGGCCGCAGTGGACGCAGTCCATCAGGCCCTCGTAGTGAAGGTCGCCCAGGTCGAGCTTCTGCGGCGTCTTTGGAGAGGGGACCGCTTCGGGCGTGTCGATAGGCGCTTCGGCTGCTTCGGGCATGAGCTATCCTTTAGGTGACGATGATTTCTTCATCCCATCCTGCAGGATGAACAGGTCCTCCAGGTCGATCCGCCCGTCTATGTTCAGGTCCATCTTCCGGTCGAACCCTGGCTCTCCGCTCCGCTTTCCGAACCCTTCGCTCAGGGCGAAGAAGTCCGCCAGATCAACCCTGCCATTGGCATCGATATCCCCGCGCAGATCCCCTTCCCCTCGGCGTTCCCCTCCGGTCCTCTGAGAAAGACCCTCTCCACCTTGAGGGGCGTCTCTCGTCCCGCTGTCAGCCCCTCCGTCGGCCGGAACGTCACAACACCCAGCAGACCCTTCCCCTCCCGGACCGCCCCTGCGGAGGGAAAGCGTGCGCCCCCAAACGTCACCACGCCATCCTGGACGAGCGGAGGAGCCTCCAGGATATCCGCTCCCAGGAGGCCTGTCTCTCCTCCGGGCCTCACGGAGGCCCCCTCAAACCGGAGCAGGGCCGGGTCGAACCGGAGGGTCACGGCGTAGCCCGTCAGCGCCGGGACATCCTCGACGTACACCGCCACGCGGCCCCCCCCGTCCGTCGATGGCACGAGGACGAGCCGGACCTGCGGCCTGCGGGGGACGCCTGTCCCCGACACCCCCAGGTCGATCTGCAGATGCCCCGGGTCGTTCGTCTTCAGCAGGATTCGCCCGGTCACCGGGACCAGCCAGTAGGGGCTGTAGGTCACGGTCAACATCGCCGATGCCCCGGGGGGTACGGTGAGCGCCCCGTCTGAGACCGCGAACATCGGGTGCTCCGAGACCACCTGGGACACGACCAGGTCCGCGTCCCCGTCGTTGAACAGGATCACGGGAAGTCTGGACGCCTTCTCCATGCCCACCTCTCCGAAATCCAGGGTTGTCGCGGACAGCCGCGTCCTGGGGGCCGTCCCCCGCCCCTTCAGAGGGACCGTGAGCGTCGGTCGGGCCGGGTCGTCGACCGTCAGCGTGAGCGTCTCCGCCACGTCACCCCGCCGGTCCGACACAAACCGGACCTCGATCTCCCTGCTCTGCCCTGCGGGAAGGGCGAAAGGGTCGCTCGCCACGCGAAACGGCTCCGGGACAGACAGACGCGCGACGTTCAGGTCATCATCTCCATCATTGGACAGGGTCAGACGGACAGACTGCGCGGAGCCCACCGGCGCTCCGCCGAAGTCCAGGTCCGAAGCGGACAGACGGGCCACGGGAATGCCGCGCCCCCGGCCCGACAGCGCGACAGAGGCCCTGGGCCGATCCGGGTCGTCCGTCATCAAAACCAGAGAATCTGCCGCCTGTCCGGCCCGGGTGGGGCGGAAGGTCACCGGGATCGAGGCCGAGGCCCCTGCCGGCACACGGAGCGGAGAGACCATCTCCACCTGGAACGGGCCGGCGGCGGAGACGCCGGTGAGGGTCAGCGGGCGCAGCCCCCGGTTGAAGACCGTCACATTCGAAGAGGACTATTTCCCGACCGGCGTCGCCTCAAAGGAGAGGCGCTGGGCCACGTCGAGATCGGGCACTGAGGCCGTCGCCGTGAGCGGGATGGACCGCTGCCCGCGCCACGGGTCGTCGGTCTGAAGCGTGAGCGTCGCGGCCTGGGGCCCCGGCCTGCCCGGCGCAAACCGAACGGGCAGGCGTGCGCTCCCCCCGGGCGGGATCGTGAGCGGCAGGGCCGCGACCACCTGAAAAGCCGCGAGGTTCACGCGGGCCGTGCGGAGGGTCAGGGCCGATGCGCCCCGGTTGGCCACCGTCACGAAGGACTCGGCGGGCCGCTCGATCTCCCCGAAGGCGACCCCTTCCGTCTCCACGGCCATCTCCGGGACACGGTCATCCAGGGCAGCGCGCAGCGTGCGGCTCACCTCCGAACTGATCAGCCTTCGCTGCCCCCCATCGGGCCAGGTCACGGTCACCTCCACGATCCCTGCCTGCCGTCCCAGCCCAAAGGTGGCCAGCCCATCCTGCGCCTCCCGCACCTGCCGGACGCCGTTGACAAGGGCCGTGGCACGCGCACGGTCAGAACCTCGTTCCCATCCGAGGACCCGCGATAGAGCGCCGGCATCCCGACCTTCGCCTCGAACAGGTCCGGAGCCCCGTCCCCGTCGAAATCCCCCCACACGGAATTCACCGCTTCGCCCTGGCCGATGCCCAGGGCCGGGGCGACATCCGTGAAGCGCCCGTCATCGTTCCGGAACAGCCGGTCCGGTCCCAGGAGATTGACCAGATGAAGGTCCAGATCCCCATCACTGTCGAAATCGACCCACGTAGCCCCGAGCCCGTCCCCCGCGTCGGTCACGCCCGCCTGTGCGGCCACGTCCGTGAATCGCCCCCCCCTCATTGCGGAGCAACTGGTTGAGCCCGCTCCCGTCCACCAGGTAGAGGTCCGGGTCTCCGTCATGGTCATAGTCCCCCCAGGCCCCGACGCGGGTCGTGCGCGTTTCGGCCACGCCCGCCTCCTGGCCCACCTCCACGAACCGCCCCCTGCTCCCCTCGTTCCGGTAGAGCCGATTCGCGGTCCTGGGCCCGGCGCAGAACAGGTCCAGGTCCCCATCTCCGTCAAAGTCCCCCCACGCTGCGGCCATTCCCCCGCCCTGTCCCACGCCCATCCGCCCGGCCACGTCCACGAACGCGCCGCCATCATTCCGGTACAGGCGGCTCGCCCCATCCCGGCTCGTGGTGAACAGGTCCGGATCCCCGTCCCGGTCAAAGTCCCCCCACGCTGCCGCACTCACCCCGTCTCCCCCCCGCCCGAAGGGCAGGCCCGCCTCCTCGAAGCGCCCCTGCTGATTTCGATACAGCGCCAGCCCCTTCTGCGTGAACAACATCAGATCCAACGATCCATCTCCATCGAAGTCCACCCGCACCGCCCCCCGCGCCTCGACGCGATCCAGGCCGGCCTCCCGGCTGACCTCCCGCAATGGCCCCGCAGCCCCGGCCCTACCCGTCAGCATCATCACAGCCGCCCCGATGAGAGCAAACCACCTGCGCTTCAACATCTTGAATCTCCATTCCCCCAATCTTGTGAAATGAAACAACACGTACAGACTAAAAGAGGCGCGCCGCCAGAAACCCCCACTACCAGAGCAAAGCAGAAGCAACCCTCTCTCCGGGGGCACATCATGGTGTGCGACGACTGAATGTCAAGGTTGCGGCGCGCCCAGCCCCCCTGGCGCTTGAAGGGCGTGCTTCTTTGGCCCCACCTTTCTTGCACGAGCAAGAAAGGTGGGAAAGGCCGCTTAGAAAAACCCTGAGCGAGCACCTTCTCTCGCCCTACCTTTTTGCAAAGCAGGAATTCTCTTTCACCCACACTTCTCCAACCGCTCAATCACATCCCTCGGATCGATCCGATTCTTGAAAAAGAACACGTGCCCCGGCACGTCCCGGAAGTCCTCCTCATCCACATTCAGCCCCTCCGACACGGCGATGATCAGGTTCTCCAGCCTTGCCCGCCGCACCTTCTCCAGCTTTCGCCTCAGGTATTCGGGCCGCCAGAACCCCACGATCTCCAGCAGGGCGTTCCGCCCGTCCGGATGACGAAACGCGAAATCCGGAATGAACACCGTGTCCTTCAGGTTGACGATCTCCGTCTCCCGCTCCAGTTGCCACGCCGTCTCCACCTTCTCAAACCGCCCGGCGAACGTCTCCTCCAGGAGCGAGTCGTAGATCGTCTGGTCCTTGTAGTGCGACACGAGCCCGTGGTTCTCATCCAGCACGAACGCCCGCTTCCGTCCGTCGCTCCCCGCAATCTCCGCCTCCATCTTCCAGCGGGTACACAGGAGCAGGGCCGGGAGGAACACCGCCATCTTGATCCCGTACTTCTGCGACAGCCGGAACATGCTCACCGGGCCGTCCAGATGGACCTCGTAGCCGCTGTCCAGATCGCCCGTGATCGCGTGGATCAGGCGGAAGAACTTGATGAACTTGAAGAGCTGCTTGTAGCGGACCGGCAGGTTGCGGTAGACCGTCAGCTTCATCAGATTGCACCGGTAGAGCATCGCCTGGGCCAGGGCCACGTTGTAGCGCTGCAGCAGCCACGCCGGGGACGGCGCGTCGAACGTCGTCAGGATATGGTTCTCGATCAGGTCCGCATAGAGGCCCCGGGCCACCTCCGAGATCGGGACCTCGTAATGGAGGGCCACCTGCTCCAAAACGTGGTCCTTCGTCACCGGATAGATCAGGTCCGGCTCCCGCACGACCGGATGGTTTTCGCGGGCCAGTGCGAAGACCGTGGCGCGCAGGTCCTCCGGAGGGGCGGCGCTGACAACCTGGAACGCGCACCGGTCGTCCTCCAGCAGTTTGGCCAGGCCACGCTGGACGCGGTAGTCCGTGGCGTCCCCGGCCCGGGCGTCCAGCGCGCGGGTGAGCTCCCGTCGCGTCTTCCCCCGGTGTTCCGCGAACAGGTCGATCAGATCCTGCGCCAGATCGATGGTACCCTGATCCGTCGCGTCAATGGTACACGGAAAGATGTAGGGGCCCCGGGAACGGGTCAGGACCAGATCGGAGGTCAGCACGGCGAGAGACCGATATTCAGCTTGACGTTTGGGACAATGCGGACTATCTTAGAGCGTGTTATGCACTTGAGAGTAAAGGAGCTGCCTTGACCAGCATGAGGATGGCGAACACCACAAAATAGAGACCGGCAACCGTTTCTGGCAATCGTTCATAGTCCATTTCCGTAAAGTTAAGCTTAACATATTGAATAAAAATAAGATACAAAAAATTATATGGGGGATTCTGCGAGCATTTCTTAGGAGAACTCACCCATTGGCCCGCCTAAAGTGGCCTCTGCGCCCCTAATTGCTGAAAAATCGAGCA
>SICM01000004.1 GCA_009694805.1 Candidatus Latescibacterota bacterium | reverse complement strand
GTCGGTATCCTGCCGGTGTCTTCGTGACCGATGAGCAAATGGCCCGGATCAAACTGAAGCCTCATCTGTTTCGCGAGGACTGGAACTACACGATTCACCCTAATACTTGAAAATGGAATTAGTCAGTTACTCCGTCATAGGCCCTAAGTTATCCCTAAACCGATCACGAATGATGCCGAGTACTACGTGGTCTATTTCATGGTCATCAACAACCTGCACACCAAGCGACAGGCCAAACAGTACCTGGCTGCTATTCTGATCACCTGCGCGATCGTCTGCGTGGTGGCCATTGCTCAGATCCCGAGCGGGGAACGGATCGCCGCGCCGTTCGAGGGGGAATCGGGGGAGCCCAATACGCTGGGAGGGTACCTCCTCCTGATCCTCTGCGTGGTCCTGTCCCTGTTCCTGTGTTCCGGGAAGGAGGATTCGCAGGCCTACAAGCTGTCCCTCGTGGCCCTGTGCGGGCTGATCCTTCTCCCCATCATGTTCACGCAGTCCCGGGCCACATGGATGGCCATCATCCCGACCTACATCGCCCTCATCATCCTGAGCCCGAAGAAGCTTCTTCTGATCGGGACGCTCGTCATCGTCGCCGTCATCGCCCCGCTGGCCCTGCCCAAGGTCGTGAAGGAACGGATCATGTATACGTTCTCCACGGAACAGACCTCGTACGCCCGGGGGATGCAGGAGAAGGTGGGGGGCGTGACCTTCGACACCTCCTCCTCCGCGCGGCTGAAGATGTGGCGACTCGCGCTCCGGGACTACCCGAAACATCCGGTGTTCGGGTACGGCGTGACGGGATGGCGGTTCATCGACGCGCAGTTCTTTCGAACGCTGCTGGAGACCGGCGCCGTAGGGTTGGTGGCCTTTCTCTACCTGCTCTGGTCGATCTACCGGGAGTCGTGGAGTGTGTTCAAGGTGACGAAGGATCCCTTCTTCCGGAGCGTGGCCATGGGGTTCCTGGTCGGGGTTGTGGCCATGACCGCTCACGCCCTGACGGCGAACACCTTCATCATCGTCCGCATCATGGAGCCCTTCTGGCTGCTGGCGGGCATCGTGATCGTCATTCCGGAACTGGAGGCGGAGGAGGCGAAGGCCGCCCAGGAACCCGAAGACGAGAAGAAGCCCTGGCGTCTTTCCCGGCGGCTGCTCGTGACCCGATGAGCGGGATGGAGAGGCTTCGGGGGCGCGTCCTGCGGGGCGGGCTCTGGACGGGAGTCTCGTTTTTTTCGACCCGCATCCTGGCCTTCGCCCAGATGGTCGTCCTGGCCCGACTGCTCCTGCCGGAAGACTTCGGCCTGATGGGCGTGGCCATGTTCGCGGTGGGGGTGTTCGGGGTGTTCACGCAGACCGGCGTGGACCTGGCCCTCATCCGGCGATCTGACGCGACGCGGCGGGATCTGGACACCGGCTGGGCCCTCTGCGTCTGCCGGGGGGGGCTTCTGTTTGCGATGGCTTTCCTGAGCGCCCCGCTGGTGGCGCGGGCCTTCGGGGATGCGCGGGCCGGGCCGGTGCTGCGGGTTCTCTCCCTGGTCTTTCTGATCGAGGGCTTCGTCAACATCGGCGTCGTGGCCTTCCGGCGGGATCTCGATTTCCGCCGGCAGACGATCTTTGAGCAGGTCTCGGAGGCGCTCACCACGGCTGTGACCCTGGGGATGGCCTTCTTTGTCACCCGGAGCGTCTGGGCCCTGGTGGCCGGTCAGGTGACCGGGGTCCTCGCGAAGATGGTCGCCTCCTACGCCCTGTCGCCGTTCCGTCCGGCGTTCCGGTTCGACCGGGGGGCGTTCCGGGGGATCGCCGGCTACGGCAGGCACGTGATGGTCACGGGCATCCTCCTCTTCTTTCTGATGCAGGGGGACAACGCCTTCGTCGGGCGCGTTCTGGGGATCGCCGCCCTGGGGGTCTACGCGCTCGCCTACAACCTGGCCAGCCTTCCGGCCTCCGGCATCTCCAGCGTGGTGGGGCGGGTGGCCTTTCCGGTCTACGCCCGGATGCAGGATGAGCCAGAGGCCTTGCGCGGGGGATATCTCCGCACGGTCAGAGCCATTGTGCTGCTGACCCTTCCCGCCTCCCTCCTGCTCATGACCCTGGCCTCCGACCTGGTGCGGGGATTCTACGGGGAGCGCTGGGGCCCCGCCATTCCGGTCGTGCAGATCCTTTCGGTCTTCGGCTTTCTGAAGGCCTTCAACACCGCGCCGGGGTCGCTCCTCCAGGCCACGGGCCACCCGGAACGTCTCGAACGGGTGATGCTGATCCAGCTTTTCGTCTTTGCCGTGATCCTGTACCCGATGGGCCGGACGTGGGGGATCGCGGGGGTGGGGGCAGCGGTGGCCGCGGGCAATCTGCTGGCCTCCCTGCTGGTCGTCGGCGAGGTCGGGAGGGCTACGGGCGCCGGTTTTCGGGCGCACTTTGGCGTTCTGTACCCCGCGATGCTTCCGGGCATCACCATGGGGGGAATGGTCGTGACGGCGACAAACGCCCTGGAGGGCAGCGCATGGTGGATGCGCGCGGGGGTCGCCGCCGGGGCCGGACTGGCGGTCTATATCGTTACGCTTCTTGTCTCAGACAAAAACCTGCGGAGGGATATTCAAGAATGGTGGTTACAAAAGAAGAAGTTGCTGGCGTGAAGAAGGCCCGGTTTCATCACTGCGTGGGTTTTCACGACGCCTTGAAGCGGCGCGTCCACGAATATTTTGCAGAAAAGGGAGTTCCTCAAACCGGAGACTGGCGCGTGTTTCTGAAGACCGGCATCATTCTGGCGGGGTTCGCGGGGGCCTACGCTCTGCTGGTCTTTGGTTCCACCTCGTGGATCGTGGCTTCCGTGGCTGCCCTGGCCGTTGCGCAGGGTTCCGTGCTCATCGGCTTCAACGTGATGCACGACGGCGCGCACGGCAGCTACTCCAGAAACCGGAAGGTCAACTGGACCATGGGGTTCATGCTGGATATGATCGGGGGCAGCCACATTTTCTGGCGGCGAAAGCATAACCTGTTGCACCACACCTATACTAACATCCACGAACTGGACCCGGACATCTGCACCCAAGGTGTGATGCGCCTGAGCCCGGACCAGACGTGGCATTTTTATCATCGTTTTCAGCACCTGTATGCCTTTCCGATTTACAGTCTGCTGACCCTTTCACTGGTCACCTTTTCCGATTTTCACAAATTCTTTTCAGGCCGCATCGGCAGCCAGAAGATACACCGTCCGGCCTTGTGGGAGTCGGTCCTGTTTTTTCTCATGAAGGCTTTTTACTTTGGGTATGCGCTCGTGCTGCCCTGTTTTTTTCACCCCCCGCTGTACGTTTTCATCGCGTTCCTGGGCGTCCATATGATCCTGGGGCTCACTTTTGCGACGGTGTTTCAACTGGCGCACGCCGTGGAGGGAAACACCTTCCCCAGGCCCGACGCCAGGACCGGCGAGATGGAGAACGAGTGGGCCATCCACGAGGTGGACACCACGGCGAATTTCGCCCCCCGGAGCAGGCTGGCAGCCTGGTACCTGGGGGGGTTGAATTTTCAGATTGAGCATCATCTCTTTCCGAAAGTCTGTCACGTTCATTACCCGGCCATCAGCAAGATCGTCGAGGAGACCTGCCGGGAGTTCGCCATCCCCTACACCTGTTACCCCACCGTATGGTCGGCTGTCAAGTCCCATTATCAGTTTTTGAAAAGCCTGGGGCGCCAGCGATAGGGGGATACGCGGAAAGACAGTAAAATCCTCCTCTATTTTTAATGGCCAGTCCCTCATCCCATCGACAACTTGCGGCGCTCTGTCTGGCCGCCGGAGGCGTCGCGTCGCTCGTCCTGGGCGCAGCTTTGACCGGCCTGGTTGCGCGCTACGCCAGTTCGGACGGAGTCGTGGAGGCCAGGACAGGGGCGCTGCTCTGGACCGTGCGGGTCCGGCTGAT
Organism: Candidatus Latescibacterota bacterium; assembly: GCA_009694805.1. Classification (GTDB taxonomy): domain Bacteria; phylum Latescibacterota; class UBA2968; order SICM01; family SICM01; genus SICM01. Next base: position 61,505 of record SICM01000004.1, on the reverse strand, counting down.
CTTCATGGGGGCAGGTGGCCTCCTGGCGGCGTGGGCCGTGGGAAGCGCGTCGCTCCGGGACCGGCTCCGCAGGCTCAACGCCCATCCGGGGTCGTGGGGGATCTTCGCCGGGCTGATCTTCGGGTACGCCGTCATCGGGGTCTACGTCGATCCGTATCTGGTCTCGGACCTGAGGCCCACGCCGGACGCCGCCGAATACGCGGTCTCCGCCCGGAGGTTGATGGTTGCAGGGTCCTACACCCTCCCCGTAGGAGAGGCCGTGTGGCCGCCGCGCTACCTCTTCGGGTATCCGCTGCTGATCGTGCCGTTTTACGGGTTGTTCGGGCCGGCGTTGTCCCACGCGGTCCTCTGCTCCCTGACGCTTGTTGGGCTGACGGCAGCGCTGGCCTACCGCACGGGGGAGCGGGTCTGGGGCCGGACGGCGGGCGTGGCCTCGGGCCTGCTGACGCTGTCCAGTCGGACGGCGATCGATGCGGGACGGTCGGTGATGAGCGAGTCTGCGGCGATGCTGGCGATGACCCTGGCCGCGTGGCTGCTCGTCCGCCTGATGGAGCGCCGGCGGGCGGCGTGGATGTGGGGGCTGCTGGGAATCTGCATCGGGGCCGGGGCGACCGTCCGGTTCACAAACGCCCTGCTGCTGGGGCCTGCGGCGCTGGTTCTCTTGTGGAAGGGGAGAAACAGGGATGGACAGGATGTACAGGATAGACCTCTTCTGGCCGTCGCCTGCCTGTGCGGGGGGTGTGGACTCGCTCTTTTGCCTGTGCTCATCTACCAGGCGGAGACGTTCGGCGGGCTGCTCAGGACCGGGTATGCGTTCTGGGTACCTTACTATTACGAGGCGTCGGGGCATACGTTCAACCTCCGGTACGCCTTCCAGAGTCCGGCTCTGGGGGAGGTCACCGGCCTTCCAAATGCCCTGTTTTACGGCGGGTTGCTGGCCGGGTGGGGGAGGTCGTGCTACGCGCTCCCGACGGCGGCGTTCGTGGTCATCGGGGCGGTCGTTGCGCTGGGGCAAAGTGAGAAGTCGCGGGTCACGGGTCCCCTCAGGTCCGCTCCTGATGACGAGTCGATCCCTGGCCGTGTTCGTCCTGGGGACGACGGCGGTGACGTTCCTGTTCTACGCGCTCTATTTCTTCGCGGAGCGGCGGTTCCTGGCCCCGGCCATCCCCCTGCTGATGCTGCTGGCGGGCTGCGGCGTCGCGGCTGTGGTGGACCTTCACCCTTCCGGATGGCGGCGGAGACGGACCGCGCTCTGGAACCTCCTCTTCCTGTGGGTCATCGCCGAGGGTCTGATCGCCGTGGGGGCGGGGGGCGCGGCCTCGGTCCCCCGCAGGTATGAGACGGCCAGGCTGATCGCCCGGCGAACGGAGGCGGACGCCGTGGTCGTGTCGGGGATCGATCCGCTGTTCCTGGGGGTCACGTCGGGGCGTCTGGCCATCCCCACCTCCCGCCGCGTGGAGTACGCCAGCAAGGTCGTTTTGCCAAGACCGATCCTGGAGGACGTGCCGGGGGAGGTGGCTCGCGATCCGGGTCGGTATGCGGCGTGGGCGCTGGCGCGGGGAGGGCGGCGTCCGGTGGAGATCGTGGCGCTGGAATCGCCGGACCTCATCTCCGGATATCTGACCGGGGGGCGGGCCGTGTACTGTGACGACTCCGATCTGAGGGGAGAGGACCTCCCGCTCCGGGCGCGATTCCGGTTTGAACCGGTGGACAGCGTCGCGGGCGTCCATCTCTATCGTCTGCGGTTGCCGTGATGGCGTCCGTGACCGTGATCATCGTGCTCTATAACGGGCGGCGATGGATCGACGCCTGCCTGTCGTCCGTGCTGGCGACGGACTACCCGAATTTCCGGGCGCTGGTCGTGGACAATGCCTCGACGGACGGGGGCGCGGCGTATCTCCGCGAGCGGTTTCCGGACGTGGAGATGATTGCCAGCCCGGTCAACGTGGGGTTTGCGGAGGGGAACAACATCGGTATCCGGCGCGCCCTGGCACAGGGGCGTCGGTACCTCGTCCTCCTGAACCAGGACACGGTCGTGACCCCTTCCTGGCTGATAGAGCTGGTGCGCGCCGCGGAGGCGAACCCGGACGCCGGGATCCTGAACCCGCTGCTCCGGAACTACGAGGATACGGACCTGGACCGGGTCTTCCGGGAGCTGGCGGACCGGAACGAGGCCTTCCGGCGGGATCTGACGGCGGGGTCGCCGGGGCCTTTCTACGACCTCCCGAAGGCCAACGGCGCGGCGATGTTCGTCCGGCGGGAGGTGTTCGAGCGGGTGGGGCTGTTCGACCCTCTGTACTTCGCGTATTTCGAGGAGACGGACCTCTGCCGACGGGCGGCGCTGGCCGGGTACCGGATCGGGGCGGCCCCCCGGAGCGTCGTGCGACACTGGCGGGCGACGGCGCATCCAGAGCTGATGTCCTGGCGCATCCGCCACCTGAGCGTGCGGAACGAGTTCCTGTTCACGCTGAAGAACCCCGGCCAGGGGTTGATGCGGAACGTCCTGGACTACGCGCGCCTGAGCCTCACGCGGCGCTACGCCGGGCTGACGCGGCGGAGGCTGGCCGCTCACATGGCGCTGACGCACCTCTGGGTCGCCCGGCACTTCTTTTGCATTGTGCGGAGGCGGCGGGAGGAGCGGAGGATGATTGAGGCGGCGAGGAGCGGCGTAAGGCGTGATCCGCAGATGGGCGCAGATGAACGCAGATAGGAAGGCGAAAGACGGAAGGTAGAAGGCAGAAAATGCAAAATGCAAAGTGCAAAATGAGAAACTGAGAGGCAGGAGTCGCCCATGACCAGACGCCCCAAGATCGCGGCCATCGTCACGATCGTCCAGAAGTACGCCCACGCGCAGCACTTCATCGACCGGTTCTTAGAGGGCTACGGCTGGAATGGCCGGCACCACCGTCCGGAGATGGACCTGGTCTCGCTCTATGTGGACCAGGTCAAGGAGGGCGATCTGAGCGCGGACCGGGCCGCCCGCTTTCCGTCCATGAAGGTTTATCCGACGGTCGCGGATGCCCTGACGCTGGGCGGACGGGACCTGGCCGTGGACGGGGTGCTTCTGATCGGGGAGCACGGGGACTACCGGAAGACCGAAAAGGAGCAGCGCCTCTACCCGCGCTATGAGCTGTTCCAGCAGGTCGCGGCGGTCTACAGGATGAGCGGCCGGACCGCGCCCCTGTTCAATGACAAGCATCTGTCCTGGAAGTGGGCATGGGCGCGGGAGATGTACGACACGGCGCGGGAGATGGGGTTCGCGTTCATGGCCGGTTCATCCCTGCCGGTCACCTGGCGCACGCCCGCTCTGGACATGCCCCTGGGCGCGCGCGTCCGGGAGGCGCTGTGCGTGGGCTATGGCGGCGTGGACAGCTACGACTTCCACGCGCTGGAGACGATCCAGTGCATGGCCGAGCGCCGGGAGGGGGGCGAAAAGGGGGTGCGGTGGCTCCAGGCCTATCGGGGTGACAAATTCTGGGAGGCGCATCACGAGGGGGTCTGGTCGCGCGAGCTGTTCGAGGCCGCGCTCTGCCGCAGCCACACCCTCACGCCGTCGCGGAAGGGGTTCAACCACGTCTTCCCGACGCGGGATGAGATGAAAGAGATCGTCAAGGACCCGATCGCGTATCACTACGAGCATCTGGACGGGCTGCGGTGCACGATGGTCCTGCTGAACGGCCTGGTGCAGGACTTCAACTTCGCCGCGCACCTGGAGGACCGCGAAAGTCCTCTGTCCACGCAGATGTACCTGCCGATGCCGCCGGACCGCGCGACGCTGGCCAACTTCTTCTCCCCGCAGATCCACCACATCGAGCAGATGTTCCTGACCGGCAGGCCGTCGTATCCGGTGGAGCGGACGCTGCTGACCACGGGCCTGGTGGCCGCCGGGGTGGAGAGCCTGCATCAGGAGCAGAAACGGCAGGAGACGCCCCACCTGGACATCGCGTACCCGCCGACTCAAGAATCGACGTTCTGGAGGACGTGAAGCGTAAAGCGTAATCCGCAGATGGGCGCAGATAAACGCAGATAAAACCTGTAAGATGTGATCCGCACCAGAAGTGCGAAGGACGAATGACGAAGTGCGAATGGGGGATTCGACATTCGACATTCGACATTCAGCATTCGAAGGAGAACCTTCCGCATGACTTCCGGTTCCTCTCCCAAACGCATCGCGGTGGTCGCCACGGTCTACCGCTACCTGTCGCACGCCCAGCACTTCGTGGACCGCTTCCTGGTCGGGTACCCCTACGAGGGGCGCTGGCGGCGGCCCGACATGCGGGTCGTCTCCCTGTATGTGGACCAGAAACCCGGAGGCGACCAGAGCGTGGACCGGGCGCGTGAGTTCGGGTTTCGCGTGTACCCCACGATCGCCGAGGCGCTGCGCTGCGGGGGCGACCGGCTGGCCGTGGATGCTGTCCTGATCATCGGGGAGCACGGGGATTACCCGACCAATGAGTTGGGGCAGAAGCTCTACCCGCGCCACGCGTTCTTCAAGGCGTGCGTCAAGGTGTTTGAAGCGGACGGCAGAGGGGTCCCGGTCTACAACGACAAGCACCTCTCCACCAGCTTCGAGAAGGCCAGGGAGATGCTGGACGACGCCCGGCGTCTCCGGTTTCCCGTGCTGGCGGGGTCGTCCCTGCCGGTGACGTGGCGGTTGCCGGACCTGGAGCTGCCCCTGGACTGCGAGGTCGAGGACGCGCTGATGGTGGGCGGGGGCGGGTCAGATGCGATGGACTACCACGCCCTGGAGGCCATGCAATGTATGATAGAACGGCGGAAGGGTGGGGAGACGGGGGTGAGGGCTGTGCAGATGATCGAGGGGGAGGCCGTGTGGAAGGCGGGGGAGGAGGGGCGCTGGTCGAAGGCGCTTCTGGAGGCGGCGCTGTCCCGGAGCGACAGCCCGTGCGGCCTCCCGGTGGAGGACGGGCGCACCTACGACCTGCTGGGCCAGGGAGAACTCCCGAAGCTGGTGGAGAAACCGGTGGCCTATTTCATCGAGTATAATGACGGTCTGAAGGCCACGCTGCTGATGCTCAACGGCGCGGTCAGGGACTTCTGCTTCGCGGCGCGGCTCAAGGGAGCGCCCGCGCCGGTCTCCACGCAGTTCTTCCTGACGCCGATCCCCAATGTGACCTACTCGGCCTGTCTGGTGGCCAAGATCGAGGAGATGATTGAGACCGGCAGGGCCCCGTTTCCGGCGGAGCGGACGCTGATCGTCAGCGGGATGCTGGAGAGCTGCCTGACCTCGCGCCTCCAGGGGCACGGGCGGCTGGAGACGCCGCATCTGAAGGTGGTGTATCGTGCGCCGGCGGAGTCCCAGCATGGGCGGGCGTAACGGGTCCGCAGATAGACGCAGATAGACGCAGATAAGAAGGCAGAAGGCAGAAGGCAGAAAATGCAAAATGCAAAATGCAAATGGGACAGAGTCTGAGCTGGAAGCGTGAGTGACCAGGAGGAACGGGCCATGGCCTTCAATGTCAAGAAGCGCGGGAAGCTGACGTACTACTACCAGGGCGATCACCCGGTCCTGTCGTCCCTGGTCACCGAAGAACTGCCGGACGGGGACCTGAAGATCTACTTTTCAGGGCTGACGGGCGGGTATTCGGCCAAGGGGGTTCTGAACCGGGAGGAACTGGTCACGATGGACCCGGTGCGGGAGATCCCGCTGGTGTTCCAGAGCTGGGAGGCGTGGCTGAAGGAGGCGGGCATCTGCGACTCTCTGAAGCATGTGGACTTCATCGAGGTCCACGCCTTCGGCTGCCAGCCGAAGTCCCCGAACCCGCTGGTGGACCCGGCGGGCTACGCGGCGGAGCAGGAGCGGCTGCGCAAGGCCTATGCCGAGGGCTACCGGGGTTTCTTCCGGGACTCCCTGCCGGACAACGGGGTGCCGGCCCGGTTCACGGTGCATCTGCTGGACGTGCCGGACAAGGCGGCCTCGTATGAGTTCTACAGCACGGCGCTCTACCAGAAGGCGTTGCAGAAGCGGTCATGAGCGCGCCCGATTCGATCTGCGCAAGCGTGGTCATCGCCACGTACAACCGGCGGGACATGCTGGCCCAGTGCCTGGGCGCGCTGTCCGAACAGGCGTTCGACGGGGGTTACGAGGTGGTGGTGGTGGACGACGGGAGTTCGGACGGGACAGAGGCGATGGTGGCGGGCCTGGTTCCGGGGTATCCTGTCCCCCTCGTCTATTTCCGCCAGCAGAACCGGGGGGTGGCCGTGGCCCGGAACGCAGGCCTGGCGGGGGCGTGCGGGGCGGTGATCGCATTTCTGGACGACGACCACGTGGCGACGAAGACGTGGTTACAGGACATCTGCCGCGCCCTGGAGGACCCCGGGGTAGGGGGCGTGAGCGGGCGGGGGCGGGCCGTGGCCGGTCCTGCGCTGATCTCCCGCTACCTCTGCTTTCACCGGGCGCACGAGGCCCCGAAGATCGAGGGCGGGGAGGTCCTGTACCTGGTCACGGGCAACTCGGCTTTCCGGCGGGAGGCCGTGGAACGGGCCGGGCCGTTCGACGAGCGGTTCGCGTCTTTCTTCAAGGGGGTGGCGCCGGGCGGGGAGGACACGGAGTTCTCGATGCGCCTCCGCCAGGCCGGATATCGCCTGGCCTACGTCCCCTCCGCGATCACGGACCATCATCAGAAGACCTCCTTCAGGACGGTGATGAAGGAGCGGTTCAACTTCGGCGTCAACCGCGTCCTCTGGTACCGGGTGGAGGGGCGGAGGCTCTCCCTGAGTGCGGTGACGGGACATATCCTCTGGATGGCGATCTCCCTGGTCAAGTGGCCAATCCACGCCTGGCGGTATCGCCGGAAGGGCCTGAGCCTCGTTGAGAGCGCGGCGTTTCCGGCCATCGACAAGGCGAGCGAGATCGTGTACCACGCCGGGTCGCTGTATGGAATGCTGAGAATTAAGACCTTTGTGCCATGACCATCCTGATCTCCTCCGCCTCCTATGTCTTCTCCGATCACGTGCCGGGCGGGGAGTTTCAGGTGGCCTACGCCCTGGTCGAGCGGCTGGCCCGGCGCGGGCACCGGCTCTTCGTCCTGGCCCCGCAGGTCCGGCTGAGGGCGGCGATTTCCGGCGTGGAGGTCCGGGAGGTCGGGCCGTACGACCTGCTGGACCGGCGGCGCTACGCCCCGTACCACTGGCGGTGGTGGGGGTTCACGTGGCGGGCGTACCAGGAGGCGGAGGCCGTGGCCCGAAGGACGCGGATCGACGTGGCGCACCACATCCGTCCGGCGTTTCCGGGCCGGTTCAGCCTCTGCTGGCGGCTGGACGCCCCTTTCGTGTATGGACCGGTGAGCCTGCCGATGACGGCGTCTCTGCCGGAGGGGGCGGAGACGGCGACCGCGCCCCCGCAGGGTCTGCGCGACCGGATCGAGGGGAAGCTGGCCGACCGGTTGAACATGACCGTCGGGGCGTACCTCTGGCAGCGGACGATGGCGCAGGCCGCGAGCGTGCCGGTATCCGTGGCCGCGACACGGGCGTTTCTGCCGGCGTCGTGCGCGGGGAGGACGCCGGTGATCCCGCTGGGCGTGGACACGGGGGTCTTCCGGCCTGGCGACGGGGAGGAGGCGGGCGAGATCCTGTATGCCGGGAACCTCCTGCGGACCAAGGGGGTGCAATACCTGATCGAGGCCATGCCGGAGGTGATCCGGCAGGTCCCGGAGGCGCACCTGACCGTCGCGGGGGATGGGCCGGATCGGGCGCTCTTCGAGGCGCTGGCGGGCCGGCTGGGCGTGGCCGACCGGGTGCGGTTCGCGGGGGCGATCCCCTTCGACCGAATCGCCCCGTTCTACCGCCGGTGCGCGGTGTTCTGCCTGCCGACGCTCGCCGAGGCGTTCGGGGTCAGCCTGCTTCAGGCGATGGCGTCGGAGAAGCCCGTGGTGGCCTGCGGCGTCGGGGGGGTTCCGGAGGTCGTGGAGGACGGAGGGTCCGGGCTGCTGGTCCCTCCGAGAGACCCAACGCGCCTGGCGGAGGCCCTGATCCGCCTGCTGAGGGACGCGGACCTGAGGCGGGCGATGGGGGCGCGGGGCCGGGGGCTGTGCGAGGAGCGCTACGACTGGGAGATGGTGGTGGACCGGATGGAGGAGGTGTACAGGCAATGCCGTCATTGAGCGTCTTCTTCCCCTGCTATAACGATGCGGGGACCATCGGGAGCATGGTCGCCCAGGCGGACACGGTTGCTCAAGAATTCACCGCTGATTATGAGATCATCGTGGTGGACGACGGGAGCCGGGACAGCAGCCGCGAATTGCTGGTGAGCCTCCAGGAGCGGTACCCGAAGCTGAAGCTGGTGTTCCACGAGGTCAACCGGGGTTACGGCGGGGCCCTGCAGTCCGGGTTTCGCACGGCCAGCAAGGACTACGTGTTCTACACGGACGGGGACGGTCAGTACAACGTGTTTGAGCTGCGCAGGCTCCTGCCGATCATGCAGGAGGGGGTGGACGTGGTCAACGGGTACAAAATCTCGCGGTCGGACCCGCTGCACCGCATCGTGATCGGCACGACCTACATGCGACTGATGCGCCTGCTGTTCAACTTCCACGTGCGGGACGTGGACTGCGATTTCCGTCTGATCCGGCGGGAGGCCGTGCAGAGCATCCATCTGGAGCACACCAGCGGGGTCATCTGTCTGGAGCTGGTGAAGAAGCTGGAACTGGCGGGGTACCGGTTCGTGGAGTTTCCCGTACACCACTATCACCGGACCTACGGGCGCTCCCAGTTTTTCAACTTCCGGAGGCTGTTCGCCACGGGGATGAACATCTTCAGGCTCTGGTGGAGGTTGATGGTCCGGCGGAATACCCCCGTCGCCATCGCGCACCGGGAGGAGATCGAGCAGACCCGTGAATAGAGTGTCAAGTGTCAAGTGTCACGTGCCAAGTAAAATCTCTACGCATTTGATGTGGTGCTTTTCTTGTTTTGTTGTGGCCAGGAGTGGATGATTCATGGCATCCTACGGATCGACATTCCAGGGGAAACGGGTCCTGATCACGGGGGGACTGGGCTTCATCGGGTCCACGCTGGCCCGCCGGCTGGTGGACGCCGGGGCCGAGGTGGCGCTCGTGGACTCCCTGATCCCCGAGTACGGGGGGAACCTGTTCAACCTCGCGGGGATCGAGGACCGGGTGCGGGTGAACATCGCCGACGTTCGGGACCAGTATAGCATGAACTACCTGGTCCAGGGGCAGGACTACCTGTTCAACCTGGCGGGGCAGACCAGCCATATCGATTCGATGCGGGAGCCGTACACGGACCTGGAGATCAACTGCCGCGCCCAGCTCTCCATCCTGGAGGCGTGTCGTCGATACAACCCCGGCATCAAGGTGGTGTTCGCCAGCACGCGGCAGATCTACGGGACGCCGGACTACCTGCCGGTGGACGAGAAGCACCTGTTGCACCCCACCGATGTCAACGGGGTCAACAAGATGGCCGGGGAGTGGTATCACATCGTGTACAACAACGTCTACGGGATCCGGGCGTGCGCGCTGAGGCTGACGAACACCATCGGGCCGCGCATGCGGGTGAAGGACGCACGGCAGACCTTTCTGGGATGGTGGATCCGGCAGGTCATCGAGGGAAAGGACATCCAGGTGTTCGGGGACGGGACGCAGTTGCGCGACTTCAACGATGTGGACGACGCGGTGGAGGCCTTTCTGCTGGCGGCGGCCCACGAGGGGGCGAACGGCAAGGTGTTCAACCTGGGCAGCGCGGAGGTGATCAACCTGAAGGACCTGGCCGCGCTTCTGGTGGAGATCCACGAAAAAGGGACGTTCCGGATCGTGCCGTTCCCGGCGGACCGGAAGGCGATCGACATCGGCCATTACTACGGCGACTACACGGCCATCCGCCAGGCGCTGGGGTGGACGCCGGGGGTCCCGCTGCGGGAGACGCTGAGGCGCACGCTGGCGTATTACACGCAGCACGCCGTTCACTACTGGGAGCCGTCCGAATGATACCGTTCGGTGATCTTGCCAGGCAGTACCGGGGGATGCAGTCGGAGATCGACGGGGCCGTGGCCCAGGTCCTGGCGCGGGGGTGGTACGTCCTGGGCGAGAAGGTCGAGCAGTTTGAGACGGCGTTCGCGCAGTATTGCGGGGCGAAGTATGCCGTGGGCGTGGGGTCAGGGGTGGACGCCCTCCACCTGAGCCTGGTGGCCTGCGGCGTGGGGCCGGGGGACGAGGTGATCACGGTGTCCAACACCTGTGTGCCCACGCTGTCGGCGGTGTCGTCCTCGGGGGCGAGCCCCGCGCTGGTGGACGCGGACCCCGTGACCTATACGATGGACCCCGGGAAGATCGAGGATCGGATCACGGATCGGACAAGGGCGATCCTGCCGGTCCACCTGTACGGACAGTGCGCGGACATGGACCCGATCCTGGAGATCGCGCGACGCCGGGGGCTTCGCGTGGTCGAAGACTGCGCCCAGGCGCACGGGGCCACGTACCGGGGCCGGAAGGCGGGGACGATGGGGGATACGGGGTGTTTCAGCTTCTACCCGAGCAAGAACCTGGGGGCCGTCGGGGACGGGGGGCTGGTCACCACGAACGACGCCGGGCTGGCGGAGCGACTGAAGCAGCTCCGGAACTACGGCCAGGAGCGCCGGTACTACCACAAGGTCAAGGGATTCAACAGCCGGCTGGACGAGTTGCAGGCCGCGGTCCTGCTGGCCAAGCTGTCCCATCTGGACGGGTGGAACGCGCGGCGGCGGGAGATCGCGGCGGCCTACACGAAGGGGCTTTCGGACACGGACGTGGTCTGCCCGGTCGAGGCTTCGGGCCGGTGGCACAACTATCATCTGTACGTGGTGCGGGTTTCGGGGCGCGACCGGTTCCAGGAGCGCCTGCTCGCTTCGGGGGTTCAGACGGTGATCCACTATCCGGTGCCGATCCATCGGCAGGAGGCCTACGCCGAGACGCAGGGGCAGGCGCGGTATCTGGAGCAGACGGATCTGATGGCCCCGCAGATCGTGAGCCTGCCGAGCTTTCCGGAACTGACGGACGAGGAGGTCGGAACGGTGATCGCGGCGGTCCGGAAAGCTATGGGTCGTTAGTCACGGGTCCAGAGTCCGGGGTCCAGGGTCAAAGCCTATGACTCTGGACTCTGAACTCTGGACTTTTTTGGGCGGAATATGGAGCCCCGTGAATACAGGGTCATGGCCGAGGTGGAGGACACCCACTGGTGGTTCCTCGGCCTGCGGGAGCTGACGTTACGGAGTCTTCGCCAGTACTGTCCGGACGGGGAGCGGGTGCTGGATGCGGGGTGCGGGACCGGGGGGCTGTTGCGGTATTTGAGTCGGCGTTCGAAGACGCTCAGGACCTGCGGGGTGGACCTCTCTCCGGACGCGATCCGCTATCTGCGGAGCGCTGAACCGCTCCCGGTGGCGCGGGCCTCCGTGGAGGGCCTGCCGTTCCGGGACGGGGCATTCGATGCCGTGACCTCTCTGGACGTGCTCTACATCGAGGGGGTGGACGACCGACGGGCGTTGCGGGAGTTCTTTCGCGTCCTCAAGCCGGGCGGGGTGCTGGCGCTCAACCTCCCGGCGTTTGAGTTCATGAGGAGTTCGCACGACCGGGCGGTCCACACCCGGCACCGGTATCGAAGGCCGGAGGTCGTCGCGTTGCTCCAGGAGGCCGGGTTCTCCGTGCTGAAGGCCACGTACTGGAACGCCCTGCTGTTCCCGCTGATCTGCCTGGTTCGCCTCCTGCGCTCCCGGAGGGCCGGAGAGGTCTCGGACGTTCAGAAGACGCCCGGCCTGTTGAACGCGCTGCTCCGGCGACTCCTTGCCGTGGAGAACCGGTGGGTGGCCCGGTCCTCGTTTCCGTTCGGGAGTTCGGTGTTCTGCGTGGGGCGGAAGGGGACGTGAGACGGCAGACGGCAGACGGCAAAAGACAGAAGGCAGAAGGCAGGCGGCAAGCGGCAGACGGCAAACGCGGCCCTCACCCTCGGCCCCTCTCCCACCCTTCGACTGCGCGGCGCGAAAGCGCCGCTCCGCTCAGGGCAGGCAGGGAGAGGGGTGGCAGGCATAGCCTGACGGGGTGAGGGCTGAACTCATTCCTCATCTTCATGCCTCATCGTATCCTCTATGTCTCCGAGGCCGTCACCTTCGGGGGGGCGGAACGCTACCTGGCGATCCTGTGGGCGCGGATGGACCGACGCCGGTTCACACCCACGCTGTTCTGCCATCCGGACACGCCGGAGACGCTGGTCGAGACGGCCCGAGATCGGGACGTGGCGGTGCGGTTCGTCGCGCCTGTCCGGGGAAAGTGGGACGTGGGGGGGATGATGCGGCAGCGGCGGCTGTTCCGGGAGGCCGGGGCGGATCTGATCCATTTCAACCTCTTCAATGCCTATCAGGGCCAGTACAGCATCCTGGCGGCGCGGGGGACTTCCAGACTCGTGGCGACCTATCACCTGCCGCCCAGGATGCGCACGGCGTCGGTCGGGGGACGGCTGCTGGAGCGCGTTGTGATGGGGGCGCTGGACCGGGTCATCGCGGTCTGCGAAGCGGGAGCGGATCTCCTGATCCGACATTTCGGGGCGCGGCGGGGAGGGCTGACGGTGGTCCGCAACGGGATCGAGGTGGAGCGGTTCGCGCCGGGACCCGGGGTGGCGCATGAGGCCATGAAGGGGTTGAGGGTCGTGATCGCAGTCGGGCGGCTGACGCCTCAGAAGGGGCTGGATACGCTGATCCAGGCCGCACCGGAGGTGGTCCGGGCCGTGCCGGACGCGGGGTTTCTGATTGTGGGAGACGGGCCACTGCGGGGGGAGCTGGAACGGATGGGACAGGCGTCGGGCGTGGGGGAGCGGATTATCTTCGCCGGCGAGCGGCGGGACGTGCATGATCTGATGCGGGGGGCGCAGGTCCTGGCGCTGCCGTCGGTCTACGAAGGACTTCCGCTGGTCGCCCTGGAGGCGATGGCGTGCGGCCTGCCCGTGGTGGCGTCGGCGGTGGACGGGGTGCCGGAGGCGGTGGCCGATGGGGAGACGGGGGTCCTCGTGCCGGTGGGGGATGTGGCGTGTCTCGCGGACGCGCTGATCGGCCTGCTGCGCGACCCGGCGAGGGGGGAGGCGATGGGTCGGCGGGGACGGGCGCGGGCCGAGGCGTGTTTTTCGGCGTCCCGGATGGCCGAGGAGACGCAGGCGGTGTACGAGGCGTGTCTGTGAATGTAGCCGAATGGATTCTCCGCCTGAAATATGAGGATCTGCCGGAGGCCGTGCGTCGGCAGATCAGGCGCTGTCTGCTGGACGGGGTCGGGGCGGCGGTCGCGGGGTCGCGGACCCGGACGGGGCAGATCGCGGCGGCGTTTGCGGAGGAGATGGGGCGGGACGGCCCGGCGACGGTCCTGGCGTCCGGGCGGCGGCTGGCGCTGGCCCCTGCTGTGCTGGCCAACGTCGTGGCGGCGAACGCGTACGACATCGACGACGGGTACCGGCAGGTGAAGGGGCATCCGGGCGGGTTCGTGATCATGCCGGCGCTGGCGGCGTGCGAGGCCTGCGGGGCAGGGGATTTACTATGCGCCGTGGCCGCGGGCTACGAGGTCGCGACGCGGGCCGGGGTCGCGACGCACCGCCATTACGCGCACTATCACGCCTCCGGGTCGTGGGGCGCGCTGGGCGCGGCGGCGTGCATCGGACGGATCGCGGGGCTGGACGCGGAGCGGATGGGGTGGGCGCTGGGGCTGGCGGAGTATCACGCGGCGCTGTCGCCCATGGAGCGCTGCCTGGCGCACCCGGCGATGACGAAGGACGGGATCGGCTGGGGGGCGTGCGCCGTGGGCCTGGCCGAGAAGGGGTTCACGGGCATCCCGTGTCTGCTGGATGAGCCGGAGAATGGGGATCTGATTACGGACCTGGGGATGCGCTGGCGGGTCCTCGACCTGTACTTCAAGCCCTACGCCTGCTGCCGGTGGGCGCAGCCGGCGGTGGATGCCGTGCTGGGGCTCCAACGGCGACACGGGCTGACGCACGGCGATGCGAAGCGGATCGTGGTCCACACGTTCCGCGAGGCGGCGGATCTGCAGAAGACGCCGCCCCGCACGCCTGAGGAGGCGCAGTACCACCTGTCGTGGCCGATTGCGGCGGCGCTGGTCCAGGGTGAAGTCGGACCCCGGCAGGTGGGGGAGGAGGCGCTGACGGACAGGGTGATGCAGCGGGTCGCGGGCGTCGTGGAGGCGGTGGTCGAGGCGGAGATCCAGGCGCGGTTTCCGGCGGAGGCGCTGGCGTGGGTGGAGGTTGAGACGATGGACGGGCGATGGTTCAGGAGTGACCTGATTCCGGCCAGGGGAGATGCGCACACGCCGCTGTCGGACGAGGAGGTGGAGGCGAAGTTCCGGTGGTTGACCGGGCCGGTGATCGGGGGAGACGCGGCGGAGCGGATCATCGAGGCGGTGGCGAGGGTCGAGGAGAAGGATGGGGGGGAACGGCTGGTGGAGGCGGTGCGGGAGGCGGTGAAGAAGGCTTAACAGGGATGCACAGGCTTGTCCTGAGCAGGGTGGAGGGTCGCGACCTGATGGGAGCGACAGGTTGGGTGGTCGAAGGGATGGGCAGGATATAGGAATGAGGAGAGCGACCTGGAGACGTTCAAGGATAAGGTCGTCATCGTGACCGGCGGGGCCAAGGGCATCGGCCGGGCGAGCTGTCTGGCGTTCGCGCGGGAGGGTGCGGCGGTGGTCTGCGCGGACGTGGATGCGGCCGCCGGAGAGCAGGTCGCGCAGGAGGCCGCCGAACTGGCCGGGGTATCGCTGTTCCGGAAAGCGGATGTGGCCGACGCGGAGGCGTGCCGGGCGCTGGTGGCGGAGGCGGTCTCGGCCTTTGGGGGCGTGGATGTCCTGTTCAACAACGTGGGCATCCAGCCGACGGACAGCTATCTGATGGCGCACGAATGCCCGGAGGAGATGTGGGACCGCATTCTGGACGTGAACCTGAAGAGCCATTTTCTCATGAGCAAATATTGCATCCCTGAGATGCGGAAGCGGAAGGGCGGGGTGATCCTCAACACGGCCAGCGTACAGGGGCTCCAGTCCGCGCATCAGGTCCCGGCCTACGCGGCCAGCAAGGGCGGGGTGCTGTCCCTGACCCGGCAGCTTGCGCTGGACTATGCGCCGGACGGCATCCGTGTGCTGGCCATCTGCCCGGGGGCCATCGACACGCCGATGCTGGAGGCGAGCATCCGCACCTCCACGGAGAAGGAGGAGGTGGTCCGGGCCAGGCTGGACGCGGCGCACCCCATCGGGCGGATCGGGAGGCCGGAGGAGATCGCGGAGGTCGTGCTGTTCCTGGCGAGCGACCGGGCGTCGTTCATGACCGGGGAGTACGTGTGCGTGGACGGGGGGCTGATGGCGAAGGGGGCGTGGGCGTAAGGCCGCGTCACTCGCTGGATGACAGCCTTGAATTTTGCGCGTGTGCGCAAAATGCCCTGTAACTTGTTGTGCGACAATCGTTGAATTTTGCGGACGTCCGCAAAATTGGGTCATGAACAGCCTCGTCCGTCACTCGTACCGGATCGCCTCCACCGGCTCCAGGGCGGCGGCGCTGCGGGCGGGGAAGCGGGCCATCAGGTAGCAGATGACGAGGGCGATTCCGGAGATGGCACCGAAGTCGGCAGCGTGCATGTCGACGGGCAGGGCGCTGATGATGTAGACGTCCCCCGGCAGGGCGATCAACTCATAGCGCTGCTGGAGATAGCAGAGGGTGAAACCGATCAGGTCCCCGAGGGCCACGCCGGACAGTCCGATGATCAACCCGATGCGTGTGAAGATGCGCTGGAGGCTCTTCCGGGTGGCCCCCATGGTCTTCAGGATGCCGATCTCCCGCCGCTTGTCCATGACGATCATGGACAGGATGCTCATGATGTTGAACGAGGCCACGAGCACGATCAGGCTGAGGGCCAGGAAGCTGAACCATTTCTCCAGCCTGATCCAGACGAACAGATTGCCGTTCTCCCTGACCCACGAGGCGGCGTAGAGGCCGGCGTCGATGGGCTGCAGGGTGCTCCGGATGGCCCTGGCCACGGCGTCGGCGTCGAGGGGGTCCCTCACCTTCACGCGGATGCCCGACACCTCGTCCCCCCAGCCGAGGATGCGCTGCGCGGCCTGGATGGACACGATCACCAGGCCGGAATCGAACTCGTAATAGCCCGTGTTGAAGATGCCGGTCACGATGAACCTCCAGTAGCGGGGGGTGACCGGCGCGCCCACAGACGAAAATTCCGGCACCAGCAGAAAGACCTCCCCGCCAGGCTCCACGCCCAATCTGTCGGCCAGGTATCGCCCGATGGCCATGCCTCCCACCGGCCGACCCTCCACCATCCGATCCTTCAGGTCCAGCGTCTTCTCGTCCGTGTAGTGCATCAGATCGCTCACCGTCCCCAGGGAGGCCGGGTCCAAGCCCCGGATGATCGCGCCTGCGATACGCTCCTTGGCGCAGAGCATCCCTTCGCTCTGAACAAAGGGGGAGGCGCCCAGGATGGCAGGGTCTGCCCCGGCGACGGCCTTCGTCACCCTGGCGTAGTCCGGGATTCGCGCTCCGTAGACTTTTCGGATGGTGATGTGGGCGTTGACGCCGAGGAGGCGGTCCCGCACGACGCCGGCGAATCCGTTCATCACGGAGAGGACGATGATGAGCGCGGCCACGCCGAGGGCCACGCCAAACACCGCGATCCAGGCCGTGACCGAGATGCGGCCCCGGCCCCGGATGGAGCGGAGGTAGCGGCGGGCGATGAGGGTTTCGTAGGTCATAAGATCAAGGGTCGGGGGTCAGGGGTTAGGGGTTGGGAGGTCTGTAGGGGCGTTCAATTGAACGCCCTTACTCCACGCCCGTTCCACCCACCCGATTCCGGCGATACCGAGGACCAGGAAGGCTGTGAATGCGGCCAGAGCGGCCGAAGTCCTGCCCTGGTGCAGAAAGGTCGCGCTGAGGCCGCAGGGGAGGAGGGCTGCGACATACAGGGTATTCACCACCGCCGGGTTGATGCCGAGGTGGGCGAGCCGCTGGTAGAGGTGGAATCGATGGGCCTGGAAGATGTCCTCGCCCCGCAGCAGTCTCCGCAGGAGGGTGTAGGTCGCGTCGAACAGAAAGGGACTGAGCAGGATGGGCATCGTCAGGAACGAGACGCCCTCCCGCTCGCAGAGTACGCCGGACGCGGCCAGCAGGAAGCCGAGGAAGGCGCTCCCCACGTCGCCCATGATGATGGTGGCCGGGGGGCGGTTGAAGATCAGGAACCCCGTCGACGCGCCGGCCACGGCCAGGGCGAGGAACGACAGCGTGGCCGAACCGGCGCTGACCGCGATGCCGAAGAGGGTCGTGGCGATCAGGAGGCCCTGGCTGCCCGCCAGGCCGTCGAGGCCGTCCATGAAGTTATAGATGTTCGTGACGTAGAGGATCCAGAGGAACGTGGCGGGGGCCGCGATCCACCAGCCGAGGTGGATAGGTCCCACGGCAGGGAGGGTGATGGTATGCAACACGAAGCCCGATTTGAGGATGAACAGGGCAGATGCCGTGAACTGGGTCGCGAACTTCGGCATCTGTCTCATGTGCCTGCCGAAGGCGGCGAGGATATCGTCGTAGATCAGCAGGTAGAGGGGGAGCGTGCTGAAGAGCGCCATCCAGAACATCGGATGAGCCCGCACGGTGGACGCCGTCAGGGCCACGGCCCAGACGCCGCACACCAGGCCCACGCCGCCGAGTCGCGGGATCGGGACCGTGTGCGAGCTCCGCTCGTTCGGGATGTCGAGCAGGCGCGCCCGCAGGGCAAACGCCCGGACCAGGAAGATCACGACGGCCGATACGAGGGCCGCGCCGAGGAAAACTCGCAGGGGGTCAGGGGTCATAAGAAAGTGACGAGTGACGAGTGAAGGCAGCCCCCAGGATCGGGGGAGGAAGGGGGGGGTACCCCTCAGCATGTATTGCTTAATCTGAGTCCTTCCTCGAACGGGACCGGGTCGTACCCGAAGTCCCGCCGGGCGTCGGAGATGTCGAACACCTTCCCCTCGTCGAATCTCCGGACCTGTTCGGCGGTGATGCGGGGTTCGCTCGAAAATCGCTCGTAGACCCCGGCCCCCCAGGCGGACATCCGGACAGGGAGATAGACCTTCACGACCCACCGCCCCTCCGCTGCCGCGACGGCGTCGATCAGGCCGATGTGGGAGACCGGCTTCGGGCCGGCCAGGACGTAGGCCTTCCGGGTCGTGGCGGCCCGGCAGAGCACCCGGGGCACGGCCTGGGCCACGTCCCGGACGAACACGGGCTGCTGGAGGCGCTCTCCGCTCCCGAACACCGGGATGATCCGGTGCGTCCGGATGTGTCTCCGGATGCGGGAGATGTTCCGATCTTCGCCGGGGCCGTAGATCATCGTGGGGCGGAGGAGCGTGAAGTCGAGCCTGGACCCGGCCACGGCGGCCTCTCCGTCGATCACCTCCTGCACGGTGGGAGAGGGGACTCTGGAGGCCAGACGGGTCGAGCTGAAGAAGATGCCCCGCGTCACGCCTCGCGCTGCGCAGGCCCGGACCAGGGTCGGGGCGTGGCGGATGTGAGCGACCCCGACGACGGCGTCCACGCCGTCCAGGGCGTCCAGGAGGGAGCGCTCGTCCTCCAGGTCTCCGAGGACGACGTCTGCGCCGGCCTCCCGGATGGCTGCGGTATCGCTCGTTCGCCGCACGAACACCTTGACCTCCTCCTCCGCCCGTATGAGCGCCTCCACGACGAAGGGGCCGGTGTAGCCGGTCGCGCCGGTGACGAGAATCATGAATCCTCGCTTTACTTTATAGATCCCCCACCAACCCGTCCCGCATTCCCACTTTTCTTGCTCGTGCAAGAAAAGTGGGCAAAAGAAGCACGCCCTTCAAGCGCCAGGGAGGCTTGGCGCGCCGCAACCTTGACGTTCAGTTGTCGCACGTCATGATGTGCCCCCGGAGAGTGGGTTGCTTCTGCTATGCTCCGGTAGTGGGGGTTTCTGGCGGCGCGCCTTCCTGAGTCTATGCTATGTTTCTATCCCCTTCTCGCGCAGCAATTCCTGATACAGCGCGTCCACCCGCTCCACCATCCGCCGCACGTCGAACCGTTCCTGCGCGGTCTGGCGTCCCCTGAGGCCCATCGCCCTCGCCCGGTCGGGGGCGTTGAGGAGCGAGAGGAGGGCGTCGGCCAGGCGATCCGGGTCTCTGCGGGGGACCAGCAGGCCGCTTTCGCCGTGTCTTGCGACTTCGGAGACGCCGCCCACATCGGTCGCCACGACGGGGCGTCCGGCGGCCATCGCCTCGATCAGGGAGGTGGGGTATCCCTCGTCGTCCGACGACAGGGCGAAGACGTCGAAGGCGGGCAACAGGTTCGGCACGTCGTCCCGGAGGCCGAGGAAACGGATGCGACCGGACAGCGACGGGGTGGTCGCTCTCTCCTGAAGCGCGGTGCGCAGCCCGCCGTCGCCGACGATCAGCAGCAACACTTCGGGGAGCGCCCGGACGACGGTCTCCATGGCTGCGATCATGACGTCGATGCGTTTCACCGGGACGAGCATGGCCACGGTCCCGATGACCGGGGCCTCCGGGGGGAGGCCGAGTTGCGCACGAATGGCACGGGCCTCCGGGGGCGTCCGGTCATAGGGGGCCAGGTCGATGCCGTTGGGGATGACGGTGAACCGGTCCGGACGCGCGACGCCGTAGGCCACGTGGCGGTCCTGTGTGGCCTGGCTGACCTCGATCAGCCGGTCCGAGACGGCGGCTGCGGCCTGCTCGAACGTCAGGAGGACGCGGCTCCTGAACGGGCTGAAGTAGGACCGAAACACGTCCCCGTGGTAGGTGTGCAGGATGACGGGGACGCCCGCGGCGGCCGCGGCCAGGCGTCCCAGCACGCCGGCCTTCGAGATGTGCGTGTGGACGATCTGGTATCCACCCCTCCGGATCGTCCGGAAGAGACGCCAGAAGGTGAGGAGGTCCTGCGCGGGGGCGATCTCCCGCTGGAGGCCGGGGAGGACGCGGACCGGGACGCCCAGGGCCGCTGCGCGGTCCATCAGGCTCCCCTCCGACGGATCGCCCGTTCCGCAGACGACGGAGACCTCGTAGCGATCCCTGTCCAGCCCTCCGGCGATGGCGAGGAGGTTCTGAGGGGCGCCTCCCACGGACAGCCGGGTGATGACGTGCAGGACCTTGATTCGGCGCAGGGTCAGAATCCTTTGAAGAACTGCCGGATGTACCGGTCGTTCACCCGCCGCCGGCCCTGGATGAGGCGTCGCTTGCGGAGCGTGAGCGGCAGCAGACGGAGATAGTCGACGATGGCCAGGGCGAGATAGGGCACCCGGAGTGGACGCCTCAGGAGGAAATAGGGCCAGGTCAGCAGTTCGGTGAGCAGGAGGGAGGGGAACAGGGAGAGGAAGAGGCCCGGCGAGCAGTTCTTGGTGAGAGTCATGTAACGATTTTTGAGGACGTGACGCTGGAAGAAGGGGGGTTTGTCGATCAGCCGGACCTTGCCGTCTACGGAGGCTGAGCCGACGTGATGGGCCGTGGCTTCCGGCACGTAGAGACATCTCCATCCCCGAAGTTGCGCCCGCCAGGCCAGGTCGATGTCCTCCTGATACGCGAAATAGGACTCATCGAAATATTCGTCGAAGACCTTCACGTCCTCCAGCATCGCCCGCCGGTGGAACGGCGCCGCGCCGTTGGAGGCGAAGACGAATTCTTCCTGATCGACATTGGCGCTGTTGACGAGCGACAGGCGTTTTCGCAGGTAGACGCCAGCGTTCATCAGGTCCTGCGTGCCGTCCTGGTAGATGCGGCCCGCCACCGTTCCGATGCCGGGGTCCCGCTCCATGCCGACCACGGCGAGGCGGACAAACTCCCGGTCCAGAAAGACATCCGCGTTGAGGGCCAGCAGGTAAGGCCCGTGAGCGGCCCGTATGGCCTGATTGTAGGCCACGCCGAACCCTCTGTTCGCCGGGTTCTCGATCAGCCTCGCCTGAGGGTAGTTCCTCCGGATGATCTCTTTCGATCCGTCCGTCGATCCGTTGTCGACGACGACGACCTCGATCTCCGCCCAGGTCTGATCAAACACCGCATCCAGGCATCTCCGGATGTGGCGGACGCCGTTCCAGTTGGCGATGACGACGGAGACGAGGGCCATTTCCGGGGCAGACCTCAGGGGTTGTGCTGTTCCAGTTTTCGGACCTGGTCCCGGATCTCCGCGGCCCGCTCGAACTCCTCCTGCGCGATGGCCTCCTGGAGCTGCTGCTGGAGGCGCTGTTTGAGGGTCAGGGGCCGGCTCCCCCGCACCTCCTCCTCCCACTGCCGGAGGAAACCGATCTCGTTGCTCGATTCGATCTCCTCCACCTGGCCGGCCTCCTGGAGAAAGGCCCTGATCCGCTCGATCCCCGCCTCGATCTGCCGGAGCGCCGCGTCGTAGTCCTTGCGGTTGACGTGGAGGGCTCCTTTCGCGCGGGTGTTCATCATGATGACATAAGGACGGTACTGCTCCATGTGCGTGCGGTCCTCCTCGTCCGTGGCGTATTGACGGACGAAGTCGAACAGGCGCAGGTTGCGCGCCGTATCCCGTTCCACCTCCTCAAACGCTTCGAGGCGGAACAGACAGACATAGCGGTGGTAATACTGAAGGCTCTCCTGCCCCAGGAGGCCGCAGGTCTCGTGGTCGAGCTGGAACCCCGTGTCCGACCCGTGCTCGGACCTGTAGGTGTCCAGCTCTTCCTCATAGTGCTCCAGCAGAGACTCCATGCCGAAAGGCTGCTGCCCATCCGGCCGGCCCTCCATCTCCATCTGCAACAGGCCCAGGTCGAGCCGGACCTGCAGCTTGGGCCTCCCATCCACTCCCGTGATCTTCCGGGCGCAGATGTCGTTGGGATCAAACTCCCACCCTTCCACGATGGGTCCGATGTCGAAGTTCATGGCGATGTCGCTCCCGCTCGAAGAATCTATCAGCGCCCGGCGGTCAAGTTTCGGCAGGTCTCGGACGGTTGAAGCTGGTCTTTGACGATGCGAGGTGCGCGACCCCAAATATCACCAAAAAGCGCTACAAAGTCAACAGATGTCATCCGTCAGGTAGGGGCGGGTTTTCAAACCCGCCCCTACAGGTCATTCGTCCAGAATGCCCTCGCGCAGGCCCAGCGGCAGGGGGGCGGGACGGGCACAGGTGCTGGCCAGCTCCACGTGCCGGCCCTCGCGGGAGGCGTCGTGGAAGGCGTGCATGGCGTCCAGGACGTGATAGGCCAGTTCGCCGCTGGCCCGGTGGGGCCTGCCGGAGCGGAGCGCGTAGGCCATGTCCGCGACGCCTAGGCCACGGTTCTGCTTGGCATAGCCGTGGGTCAGGGGGACCTCGCTCCAATCGGTTGTGCCGGCGCGCCGGATGCGTACGGGGCCGCCGAAGCCGTTGGGGTCCGGCACGCTCAGCGAGCCTTCCGAGCCGTAGATTTCGATGCGGGGGAGCTGCGCGGCCCAGACGTCGAAGCTGGTGAGGATCGTTCCGACCGCGCCGCTGGCAAAGTCCATCACGCCGGCGATGTGGGTGGGGGTGTTGACCTGGATCTTCGCGCCGCGTTTGGGCTGGCTGGTGATGGTCCGTTCGGGGAAGGTGACCCGCGCGGAGCCGGTGACCCGCCGGATGGGGCCCAGCAGGGCGACCAGGGCGGTCAGGTAGTAAGGCCCCATGTCGAACATCGGGCCGCCGCCGGGCTGGTAGTAGAAGTCGGGGTCCGGGTGCCAGCCTTCGTGGCCGTGACAGGTCATGAAGGCGGCCGCCGCGACGGGCTGGCCGATCCAGCCGTCGTCGATCAGCTTGCGGCAGGTCTGGATGCCGCCTCCCAGGAAGGTGTCGGGCGCGCCGCCGACCAGGAGCTTTCTGGACCTGGCCATCTCCAGCATCCGCCGGCCGTCCTCCCGGCTGACGGTCAGCGGCTTCTCGCTGTACACGGACTTGCCGGCCTCGAGCGCCGCGAGGCCGATCTCGGCGTGGGCCTTCGGGATGGTGAGGTTGAGGATGACCTTGATCTCCGGGTCTTCCAGGAGTTCCTGGACACCGCAGGCCCTGGGGATGCCGAACTCCTCGGCCTTCGCCTTCGCCCGCTCCGGGAACAGGTCCGCGCAGGCGACGATGTCGAGGATTTCGAGGGTCTTGCTCACCTCCAGGTAGACTTTGCTGATCGTGCCGCAGCCGATGATGCCGATTGGGGTGGGGGGGATGGACATGAATGGAGGCTCCTTCAAAGATAACGGCAGGGCCGGGGACCAGGGGTCGGGGGTCGGGGAAAACAGAGGCCAATGATCTTTGCTTTCCTGACCCCTGACCCCTGACCCCTGCTTTATCTGCTGGCCCAGAGCATGCCGCGATGGACGATCTCGCGGGCCTCGGGCACGTCGAAGTCCTTCGCCACGTGACCGAGAGAGCAGTAGAACACTCGACCCTGGCCCCACTTCCGCTTCCAGACCACGGGCATGACGCAGCCTTCGATCCAGGGGGTGTGCGCGCCCCCGAAGATGGTGGTGGCCAGGACCTCGTTGGACGGGTCCACGTGCATGTAGTACTGCTCGGACTTCATCCTGAAGTCTTTGAGTCCGGCGGTGACGGGGTCGTCGTGGTTCACGATGCGGACCTCGTAGTCGAGGATGCCGCCGGGGTGCGCGACCCACTGGCCGCCGACCATGAACTGGTATTCGGTGTTGTTGCGGAAGGCGTCGCCCATCCCGCCGTGCCACCCCGCGAGGCCCACGCCGCTCTTCACGGCCTCCAGAAGCCCCTTCTCCTGCTCGCGTGCGAGGGTCCCCATCGTCCAGACGGGCACGATGAGGCTGAGGGATTTCATTCTGGGCTCGTCGAGGTAGACGTCGAGGGTGTCGGCGATCTCCACTTCGTAGCCCTGTGCCCGCAGGAAGGGGGCGAAGACCTCCACACACTGTTTGGGTTCGTGGCCCTGCCAGCCGCCTTGGACCATGAGTGCGGATTTCATGAGCGTCCTCCTCTGGTTAAATAAAAGCCCAACCGCCCAACCGCTCCCCGGCCACTTTCCAACTTTTCTTGCTCGTGCAAGAAAAGTTGGACAAAAGAAGCACGCTCCTCAGACGCCGGAGGGGCTTGGGCGCGCCGCAACCTCAACGTTTTGTGGACGCACCGAAATTTGTGCCCCCGGCGGGTTCGTTGTTTCTGCTGAGCTCTGGTGGTGGGGGTTTCTGGCGGCGCGCCTTCTTTTGCCCTGTACGTCTTGCTTGTTTTACTTCTGATTTCTTTTGCTCCCCTCTCCGTGTCGAGGAGGGGTCGGGGGAGGGGTGCTCTTCTCCCCCTCTCCCGTGGGAGAGGGGGCCGGGGGGTGAGGTCAATACAGCGCCCGGTAGAGGCGCTGCGGGTAGTCCCCCACGATCTCGTGGTTCTGGCCGAGCAGGTGGAAGATGGAGACCATGGCGTCCTTGGCCGCCCCGTCCCGGAACCTCTTTTTGCGCTCCACGATGGTGAGCCACTCCTTCAGGGCGGCGGCGTAGTCCCCTTCCGTGGCGCAGCAGACGGCCAGGTCGAAGCGGGCGTCGAGGTCCTCCGGGTTCTCCGCCACCCGTTTTTCACAGGCGGCGCGGCCCCCTGCCGTCCCGCAGGATTCGGCGTAGTCGACCTGCTTCAGGAGGGCCCTGGCCCTGTCGTAGAAGGGACTGCCCTCCTGGATCTTTCCGGCCAGCTCCCGGACGCGGGGGTGGCGCTTCAGGTTCAGGAAGGCGTGAGCGAGCCCAACCGTGGCGCGTTCGTCGTCCGGCCTGTCCAGAAGGACTCGTTCGTAAAGATCGGCCGCGCCGGCCGCGTCGCCGCGTTCCGCGAGGGCGTCGGCCTGTTTCAGGAGGTCGTCATTCTCGTCGGGCACCACGGACTTCAGGATGGCCTCGACCTCGGATCGGGGCAGTGCCCCCACAAATTCCCTGACGACCTTCCCGTCCCGGAAGATCTTGACGGCCGGGATGCCTCTGACCTGGTAGGTCACGGACAGTTCCGGATTCCGGTCGACATCCACCTTCGCCAGGGCGACGCGGTCGCCCTGGGCGGTCACCGCCTGTTCCAGGACGGGGCCCAGGGTCCGGCAGGGCCCGCACCAGGCCGCCCAGAAATCCACCACCACGGCCCGGCGGAAGGATTCTTCAATCACTTTCTGTTTGAAATCGGCTCCGTTGACGTCGAAGATCTGATCGCTCATCGCAGATTATCCCAGTTTTTTTCGCTTGGCCAGGTAGTTGAACAGAACGGTATCGAATGGCTCCGCGGTGTTCACCGGCACGTAGTCGATCAGGCCCTCCCGACACTCCCGCCGGTAGCGGGCGATCTCCTCCCGCATGACGCGCCGGTAGTCCTCCGCGATGTGCCAGGGCTCGGTGGCCACCTCCGCCCCCCGCTCCAGGCCCACGAACCGCGTCTCCCGGTCAAAGGTCAGGTCCAGCTCCTTCGGGTCCAGGAGATGGAAGACGATGACCTCGTGTTTCCGGTGGCGGAAGTGCTTGAGTCCTGAGAGCACACGGCCCACGTGGTCCCGCCGCTTCGAGAGGCTGTCGCAGTCCTCCGTGGGCGTGAAGTCCGAGATGACGATGATCAGGCCGCGTCGTCGGATCCGCTCGGCCAGGTCGTGGAACGTCCGGGACAGGTCCGTGTCCGCGCCCGCCTTCGCAGCCTCGATCTCCCCGAGGAGGGTGTGCAGGTGCGTGGTGACCGACCGGGGGGGGATGTAGCGCCGGATGCCCGCGTCGAACAGCACCAGTCCCACGGCGTCCCGCTGCCGGAGCATGAGGTGGCTGAGGGCGGCGGCGGTGAGACAGCCGTAGCGGAACTTGGTGATGCCGGCCGACCCGTAGCCCATGGACCCGCTGGCGTCCAGCAGGAGGTAGGCCTTGAGGTTCGTCTCCTCCTCGTGCTCCTTCACGTAGAGCCGGTCGGTCTTGGCGTAGGCCTTCCAGTCCACGTCCCGAATGGAATCCCCCGGCATGTAGGGCCTGTACTCCGCGAACTCCACCGAGAACCCGTGGTAGGGGCTCTTGTGGAGGCCCGTGATGAACCCTTCCACCACGAGCCGGGCCACGATGTCCAGGCGGGAGAGACGGGAGACCACGTCGGGTCTCAGGAATTCGCGATGGTCGGGCAAGGAGGGACCTAAAACATTAGGGGTGAGGGTTTACGCCTTGATCTCTTCCAGAAGCCGTTTGACGATGTCCACGGCGCCGATGCCCTCGGCCTCGGCGTTGAAGTTCGTGACGATGCGATGCCGCATGGCGGGGATGGCCATGGCCCGCGCATCCTCTATGGAGGCCGACGGACGGCCGTCGAGCACGGCCCGCGCCTTGGCCCCCATGATCAGGCACTGGGAGGCCCTGGGTCCCGCTCCCCAGCTCACCATCTCCCGGACGTAGGCCGGCGCGCTGCTGTTTCCTGGCCGCGTGCTGGTGACCAGGCGAACGGCGTAGTCGATCACGGGCCCCGGCACGGGCACCCGGCGGACGAGGCGCTGGAGTTCGACGATCTGGCCTGCGTCCAGCACCTTCTGCACCTCCCCGACGTAGGCGCTGGTCGTCTGGCGGACGATCTCGCGCTCCTCCTCCTCCGTGGGGTAGTCGATCCAGAGGTTGAAGATGAACCGGTCGAGCTGCGCCTCGGGCAGGGGATAGGTCCCCTCCTGCTCGATGGGGTTCTGGGTGGCCAGGACGAAGAAGGGCTCGAAGAGCTTCATCGTCTCTCCCCCCGCCGTCACCGCGTGTTCCTGCATGGCCTGGAGCAGGGCCGCCTGCGTCTTGGGCGGGGTCCGGTTGATCTCGTCGGCCAGGACCACGTTCGCGAAGATGGGGCCTTTCACGAACCGGAACACCTTGCGGCCGGTGGACAGGTCTTCCTCCAGGACCTCGGTCCCGGTGATGTCCGAGGGCATCAGGTCGGGCGTGAACTGGATGCGGCCGAAGGAGAGGTCCAGGGCCCTCGACAGGGTGTTGATCAGAAGGGTCTTGGCCAGGCCCGGGACGCCCACCAGGAGGCAGTGCCCGCCGCACAGGAGGGCGATCAGGAGCTGCTCGATGATCTCCTTCTGGCCGACGATCACCTTTCCTACCTCTCCGGCCACTTTCTCCTTAGCCTCCTGCAGACGTTCCACGATCTCCCGGTCGCCCATCCGCTCTTCAGCCATGAGACCTCCTTAAGACTTGACATTTTTCTTTCGATGTCGTTCCTTCAGTAGCCCGCGGACTTGTCCACGGCGCCGATCAGGGCCTGGCCCTGCACGAACCGCCGGAGGTTCTCCAGCACGGTCTCCTGGTTGCGGCCACCCCGGTCGGGGGAGTTCCCGGCGATGTGGGGGGTGATGATGACATTCTCCATGCCCCAGAGGGGGCTGTCGTCCGGCAGGGGCTCCTGCTCGAACACGTCCATCCCTGCGCCTGCGATTTTGTTGTCCCTCAGCGCGTCGACCAGGGCCACCGTGTCCACGACCTCTCCCCGGCCCACGTTGACCAGGAGGGCCGTCGGTTTCATCCGTTCGAAGGCCTGCCGGTTGAACATGCCCCGGGTCTCTTCCGTCAGCGGGACGGAGGCGACGACGACGTCGGAGCGGGCCAGCAGGTCGGGGAAGCGGTCCATCCCCCACAGGGTCACGCCCTCCGGCGCGCTGTCCGGGGGCGTCCTTCTGACCGCCACCACGTCCATGTCGAACGCCCTGGCGCGGGGGGCCAGGGCCAGGCCGACGCCCCCGAACCCGACGAGTCCCATGGTCCTGCCTCTGAGTTCTAAGACGCTTCGACCGGTCTTTGTGTTCCGCCCCCACGTCTTCATCCGGGCGCACGCCGCGATCCCCCGCGTCAGGGCCAGGACCAGGGCGAAGGCGTGCTCGGCCAGGAGTGTTCCGACGGCGTGCCCCTTGCCGCAGGTCAGGACGATGTCCCGGGAGAGGAGTTCCGGGCAGATCAGGGTGTCCACCCCGGCGCTGGAGGTGTGGATCCAGCGGACGCGCCTGGCGGCCTGCAGGATCTGTCGGAACGGCGTCCCGCCGAACCCTCCGATGATGGCGTCGGCGTCGGTTGCGGCCTGGAGGAGCGCGTCGTGTCCGCTGACCTGTATGATTTCGATGTCCGGCGAGATGGCGCGGACAGCCTCTTCGGGGAGGCGGTGCGTGGTGACGAGTTTCATGAAATCTCCAGTGAAAGAGAGAGATGGACGTGAGGGGATAAGATAATCGAAAGGGGACGACAAGGAAAGAGAAAAGGAGCCTTTTATGAAACTCGGCTACAGTACGTGGGGCATGCCGAAGGTCCCGATCGACCGCGCGCTCGCACACCTGGCGGGGCTGGGGTTTGAGGGGGTGGAACTGACGGTGATTCCGGGTTATGCGACGGAACTGAGCACGCTCCATGTTGCGGAGCGGCGACGCATCCGGGAACTCTACCGGCAGCAGGGCCTGGACCTGCCGGCCATCGCCGCGCACACGACGTTTCTGGAGGCTGACGCGGAGCGGCACAGGTCCAACATGGACCGTCTGGCCGGGGCCGTGGACCTGGCGGCGGACCTGGCCCAGGGACCGACCCCTCCGGCGGTGGACACCACGCTGGGCGGGCGTCCCGACGAATGGGAGACCGTGCGCGACCGGCTCGTCGAGCGGGTGGGGGAGATGACCCGGCGCGCAGGGGCGCGGGGCGTGACCCTGGCGCTGGAGCCGCACGTGGGGGCGAGCGTGGACCGGCCGGACCGGGTGCTCTGGCTGATGGAGCGGGTGAACTCCCCCTATCTCAAGGTGAATTTCGACATCAGCCACTTTGACGTGATCGGCATGGGCATCGAGGAGACGGTGTCGGCCCTGGCCCCCCACTCGGTCCACACACACGTGAAGGACCAGCGGGGGCGCGCCCCTGACCATGAGTTTCTGATCCCCGGCGAGGGGACGTTCGACTACGTGCGCTACCTGAAGGCCATGGCGGCGGCGGGATATAAGGACTATATCACCGTAGAGGTGAGCGTCATGGTCCAGCGGAGGCCGGACTACGACCCCTTCGCCGCCGCGGACCTATCCTGCCGGACGCTGTCAACGGCGTTTGAGAAGGCCGGGGTCAAACGGGGTTGACGGGTCCGGGGGAGGGGTGTATATTAGGGCAAAAAGGAGGTCTTATGGAAGCGACGCCTAGGGACGCCGCCTACTGGCAGGCGGTCTATGAGGAGAGCGACTCTCCGCCGTGGGACAAGGGGGAGGCCGCGCCCCCGCTCGTGCGGGCGGTTCGGGGGGCCGGGCTCCCGAAGGGGACGCGCGTCCTGACGCCGGGGTGCGGCCGCGGGCACGAGGCGCTGTTCCTGGCGCAGGAGGGGTTCGAGGTGACGGCGGTGGACTTCGCGCCCTCGGCGGTGGCCTATCTGAAGGCGCGGGCAGAGGGGCTGCCGATCCGTGCCCTGGAGCGCGACCTCTTTTCAATAGACAAGGACATGGCCGGGTGTTTCGACCTGGTGGTCGAGCATACGTGCTTCTGCGCCATCCCGCTGGAGATGCGGGACGCCTACGCGGAGGTGATCGCGAGGGTCCTCGCGGGCGGCGGACGGATCATCGGGCTGTTCTACGAGACGGAGAAGGAGGACGGGCCGCCGTTCCGGACGACGGACGAGGACGTGCGGAGGCATTTTTCAGGGCATTTCGAGATCATAAGCTGTACCCGGCCGGAAGATTCGTTCGAGAACCGGCTGGGCAGGGAGTGGCTGGTGGAGATGCGGAAAAGGAGCGATATGCCATGAAAACCGTGCAAAATCTGCAACTCAGCCAAATGCTTCGTGATGCGCTTCAGGCGGCGAGAGATCGGATCATGGTAGAATTCGACGTGGATCGAATGGTCGTCTTTGGTTCCGCAGCCCGGGGAGAACTGGATGAAGAATCTGATGCGGATCTCCTTGTCGTCCTCACCAAGCGTCCGGATCATCGCACACGCGACCGCATCACACGCTTGATCTTGGATATCAACCTGGAATATGATACGAACCTCAGTGAATTGATTGTAGATCGTGAAACCTGGGATCATGGGCTGGGTTCTGTGTTACCGATCCACCAGGAGGTTGAGGAAGAAGGGGTCCGGTTGTGAGTGAGAGAAATTCGAAGGAGGAGGCTGTTCGCTACTGGTGGGATAAAGCTTTTGAGAGCCTGAACGCTGCCCGCCGAGAACTGGCTGCAGACGCCTTTGGTTTTGCTATCAATCGAGCTTACTATGCCCTGTTCTATGCTGTCAGCGCTTTGCTGATTGAAGAGAGTCGCCGGTTTAAAAAGCACAGCGGCGTTCGAGCGGCTTTCAACAGGGAGATCATCAAGACCGGGCGTCTCGGCCGGAAGCACGGCGATCTGTATAATCAGCTCTTCCGGGATCGACAGGAGGGCGATTATGTTGAATTTGCCGAATTTGATGCCGAATATGTGCGAGAAAAGATTGAGGCATGCGAGGCGTTTCTGGCGGATATTCGATCTCTGATAAAGTCCCTGTAATCACGGCTAAAGAGAGGAGCAGGCCATGAGCAGCGAGGACGGCAGGCGGATCTACGAGGAGCTGGGCGTCAAGCCGCTCATCAACGCGGCGGGGAACGTCACTCTGATCGGGGGATCGCGGGTCCCGGACAGGGTGCTGGAGGCGGTGGCGCAGGCGAACCGCTACTACGTGGACATGGAGGAGCTGTTAAAGAAGTCAGGGGAGTACATCGCGGGCGTCTTCGGGGCGGAGGCGGCGTTCGTGACGTCGGGGTGCGGGGCGGCGCTGGCCCTGGGCGCGGCGGCGTGCGTGTCGGGGAGCGACCCGGAGAAGATGGAGCGGATGCCGGACACGACGGGCATGAAGAATGAGATCCTGATCCAGAAGCGGCAACGCTACTCGTACGACCGGTGTCTGACGATCTTCGGGGCAAAGCTCGTGGAGGTCGGAGATGAGGAGGGGACGACAGCGGCCCAACTGGAGGCGGCGATCACGGACCGGACGGCGGCCCTCCACTACTTCGCGCCGGGCGGTGGTGAAGGTGTGCTGCCTGTCGAGGAGGTCATCCGGGTCGGAAAGGCGCGGGGCGTGCCCGTGCTGGTGGACGCGGCGGCGCAACTGTTTCCCCTGGAGTTGATGAAGCGCTACACGGGGCTGGGGGCGGACCTCGTGTGTTATGGCGCGAAGTATTTCGGGTCCTTCCACTCGACGGGGATCCTGTGCGGGCGGAAGGCGCTGGTGGACGCGGCGTTCCGGCACTGCTTCATCGGGTTTGAGGCGGGCAGGTATCGGGGGATAGGGAGGCCGCTGAAGGTGGACCGGCAGGGGATCATCGCCGTGGTGGTGGCGTTGCGCGACTGGCTGGTGATGGATCACGCGGCGCGGCTGGCGGAGCACGAGCGGAAGGGAGGGGTCATCCTCCGGGCGATTGAGGGGATGCCGCACGTGACGGCCGAATGGACGCCGGATTCGCGGAGCCTGTCCAGCGGGGTGCGCGTGACCCTGGACGAAAAGGGGCTGGGGAAGACGGCGGTCCAGGTCATCCAGGCCCTGCGAGAGGGGACGCCGGGCATCTGGACACGCGGGGGCGGGAACTGGTTCCTCCTGGCCACGTCCCCCATGTTCGACGGGGAGGAGCAGGTGGTGGCCAGGCGTCTGCGGGAGGTACTGATCGGAGGGCGCTGAGACGGACTGGCGAGGGTTATGAGCGATTACACGTGGACCGTGCGCGTGCAGGGCGCGGGCGACCGGGAGGCGAAGGTCTACGCGCGCAACCATGCCTTCACCGTGGGGCAGCAGGCCAGCTTTGATGAGCGCGATCCTCGCCCGAGCGCGGTCGAATACCTGCTGGGCGCGCTGGGGGGGGACCTCGTCAGCGGTTTCCGGGCCCAGGCCGCGCGGCAGCGGGTGACGGTCGATGCCGTGGAACTGACCCTCTCCGGCCGGCTGAACAACGTCCTGACGCATCTCGGCGTCGTCGGCGAGGCAGGGCATCCCGGGTTCGAGGCCATCACGGGGACGCTCTACGTGAGCGCGGACGCCGATGAGGCGACCCTGGAAACGGTGTGGCGTACCACGCTGGAACGCTCCCCCCTGGTCCACACGCTGACGCGATGCGTGGCGCTCTCTCTGACTCTGCGGGTGATGGTTTAGGCTCATGATCTATCACAATACTACTATGAGGTGACCATGTATCGCCTGGATGATTCGCAAAAGATTTTGGTCGAGAAGGTCCGCCAGATCGCCGACGAGTAGATCGCGCCCCGCGCCGTTGAGGTGGACGCGCAGGGGCGCTTCCCGCGCGAGGCCGTGGATGCGCTGGGGAAGGCCGGGTTTCTGGGGCTGACGCTGCCGGCGGAGTTCGGGGGCATGGGGCAGGGGATTCGGGTCACCTGCGCCGTGCTGGACGAGATCGCCCAGCGCTGCGCGTCCACGGCGATGGTCTACCTGATGCACGTGTGCGGCTGTGCGTGCTACGTTGCCGCGCCCCAGGCGGCCGGGGCGGCCATGCGCCAGGCGGCCTCGGGCCGGCACCTGAGCACGCTGGCCTGGAGCGAGAAGGGGTCGCGCAGCCACTTCTGGGCGCCGGTCAGCCAGGGCGTGCAGGAGGACGGGCGTGTGGTGCTGAACGCGCAGAAGTCCTGGGTGACCTCCGCCGGGGAGGCGGACGGGTACGTGGTCTCCACGCGGACGCCGGGGGGGAGCGCGCCGACGGACACGATGCTCTACCTGGTGCTGAAGGGGGAGAAGGGCGTGAGCGTCAGCGGGCCCTGGAGCGCCCTGGGGCTGCGGGGCAACGCGAGCGCCCCGATGGCGTTTGACCATTGCGCCATACCCGCGGAGCGGGCGCTCTGCGCACCGAGCAAGGGGTTCGACACGATGCTCGGCGTGGTGCTGCCCTGGTTCCAACTGGGCAGCGCGGCCATCTCGGCGGGGGTCTCGGAGGCGGCCACGGCTGCGACGGTCGCGCATCTGGCCGGGGGGCGTCTGGAACACCTGAACAGCCCCCTGGCCTCGCTGCCCAACCTGCGGGCGCGCCTGGCGCAGATGCGCATCGAGACGGACCGCACCCGAGCGCACCTGGCGAGCATAATTGATGCGGTGGAGCAGCCCGGCCCGCAGACGATGCTGATGGTGCTGGAGTCCAAGGCCGCCGCTGCCGAGGCGGCGGTGCGCGTGACGGACCTGGGCATGCAGGCGTGCGGCGGGGCGGCCTTCAGCCGCCATCTGAGCCTGGAGCGCAACTTCCGGGACGCGCGGGCGGCCACCGTCATGGCGCCCACCACCGACGTCATCCACGACTTCATCGGCCGTGCCCTGTGCGGCATGGAGCTGTTTTAGGGGAGACCCTCATGAGTTCACCGATTCTTGTCGGCGCGGTCATCTACGACCCGAAGGTGGCGCTGATCTGGGAGTTAATCACAAGATTTTTTGAGGCCGAAGGCTGCCCGATGGACTGCGTCTTCTACAGCAACTACAAGCTGCAGGTGGACGCACTCCTGGCGGGCCATATTCACATCGCCTGGAACTCGCCGCTGGCCTGGGTGGACGCCCAGCGGCGCACCGGGGGGAAGTGCCGGGCCATCGCCATGCGGGACACGGACCGGGACCGGGTGTCTCACCTGATCGTTCGCAAGGAGAGCGGGATCACGGGTGTGGCCGGCCTGCGCGGGAAGACCGTGGCCACGGGGGCCAAAGACTCTCCCCAGGCCACGCTGCTCCCCCTGCACCTGCTTCAGGGGCAGGGTCTGACGCCGGGCCGGGACTTCACCGTCCGGCGGTTCGACCTGCTCGTGGGCAAGCATGGGGACCACATCGGGGGCGAGCAGGAGGCCCTGCGCAGCCTGCAACAGGGGGAGAGCGACGCCTGCGCCGTGCTGGATCTGAACTTGGACCGCTGGCAGGCCGACGGCACCGCCGAGCCCGGGCGGCTGGCGGTCCTGGCCACGACGCAGCCGTTCGACCACTGCAACTTCACCGTGCCGGAGGGCTTCTCCCGCGAGGCGGAGGGACGCTGGACGGAGGCGCTGTTCCGGATGCGCTACGAGAACCCGGACCATCGTGAGATGATGGACATGGAGGGGCTCAAGGCGTGGCTGCCGGGGCGGACCACGGGCTACGCGGCCCTGACCGAGGCCGTGGATCAACAGCGTTTTTTTGAGGGGCCCGCGTGAGGCCTCTCCCGCCCTTCCCCGTCACGACCGTGGGGAGCTGGCCGCGCCCCCCCGAGTTGCTGCGCGCGCTGTCCCGGAAGCAGCGGGGCCAGCTCTCTCAGGAGGCGTTCGACCGCGTGGCCGACGCCGCCGTGCTGGAGGCGCTGCGCCATCAGGAGTCGTCCGGCGTGGACCTGGTGACCGACGGCGAGCAGCGGCGGGACAACTTCTATTCGTTCGTGGCGGAGAAGCTGGAAGGCGTTCGGTTGATGTCGCTGGCGGAGATGCTGGACGTGGTGGAGGATAAGGCGGGGTTCGAGCGTATCCTGCAGACCCTGGACGTGCCGGCCTTCTCGATCCAGAACCCGACCTGCGTCGGGCGGATCGCGCGCCGGGCGCCGCTGGCGGTGGACGAGTACCTTTTCCTGCGCCAGCACACGGACCGCCCGATCAAGGTCCCGCTCCCCGGCCCGTACCTGCTGACGCGCGCCATGTGGGTCCAGGAGGTGACGCGCTCGATCTACCCTACCAAAGAGGACCTGGCGGAGGATGTGGTCCGCGTCCTGCGCGAGGAGGTCTTCGCGCTACGGGACGCGGGCGTGGACTTCATCCAGCTCGACGAGCCGGTGCTGGCCGAACTGGTTTTTACTCAGGGGCAGACGCGGACGTTCATGTGCGCGGCGCTCGCGGCCCGCAAGGACCCTCAGGAGGAGCTGGCATTCGCGGTCGGGCTGATCAATCGGGTGGTCGCAGGGCTGGAGGGGGTGCGGACCGGCCTGCACATCTGCCGGGGCAACTGGAGCCAGAAGGAGCAGACGCTGCTGCGCGGGTCGTACCACCCGCTCGTGCCCACTCTGGACCGGATCGACGTGCAGCAGCTCGTGCTGGAGTACGCGACGCCGCGCGCCGGGGACCTGGTGGTCGTGGAGGGGAAGGAGCTGGGCCTGGGCGTGGTCAACCCGCGCACGCCGGAGGTGGAGGGCGTGGAGGGGATCGTGGCGCGGGTCCGGGAGGCGCTGCGCCACCTGCCGCCGGAGCGGATCTTTCTGAACCCGGACTGCGGGTTCGGCACCTTCTCCAGGCGACCCATGAACACGCCCGATCTGGCCGCGCGCAAGCTGGCCTCGGTCGCGGAGGCAGCGGCGGTGTTGCGGGAAGGATAGGGACTGACCTGAGAGAATAAAGTGCAAAGTGCAAAGTGCAAAACAAAAAGTGGAAGATGAATGTGTATTTTGCATTTTACATTTTGCATTTTTTTTGCGGGGTATCACCAGTAGAGGCTGTGCCCCTGGCCCCGGAACCAGATCACGTCGATGAGGAAGGAGAGGCCCGCGCCGGTGAAGTGGCCCAGGACAAGGCCGACGAAGAAGGGCCTGGCCCGGTTGTAGAGGATCAGGCCGCCGACGCGGAGGAGGGTCATCTTCACCAGCCAGGCCAGGAAGAGGGAGAGCACGGACAGGCGCACCTGCCCCACGGAGGCCACGGAGAACCCGATGGGGTGGAACCGCCACCAGATGAAGCGGTGGCGCATGGCGGTGAGGCCCAGGGTGACCAGCGCGCCGAGGGCCATGAAGCCGAGGCGTCCCACGCCCACGCCCTCGGCGGCCCGGATCTTCTGGACCATCGTGTCGTAGGGCACGCGCCCTCCGCCGGTGAACACCCATTCGCCGAAGTTGTAGCCTCCGAAGGCGTAGGCCAGTTTCAGCGAGCCGTAGAAGGAGACGACGAGGCTGACGGCCAGCGCCAGGGCGATGGCCACGACGTAGGTCCTCCTCGGAAAGCGGCGGTCGCTGTGGATCCTGGCCGCATTCGCGCCGGAGGGCATGAAGATGGCGATGGGGTCGCAGGCCCATCCGTAGGAGAGGGCCAGGCCCGCCATCGTGGACCCGCTCAGGTTGCCCGGGCCCAGGGTGTAGAGGGGGAAGGCCTGGGGCACGAGGGGGCTGCGCACGAAGACCAGGCCGCCCTCCACGGTGATGCGCGTCAGGCCGAGGTAGATGACGGCCACGCTCAGGAGCAGGAGGAGGGCCGCGGGAAGGGAGATGCCGACCGCGTTGAGCCAGAGCAGGATGAACAGGGCGGAGAAGAGGAGGCCGAAGACGGCCGCGCGGTAGGAGAGGATCTCGCCGGTGTCGTCCACGGACGGGTCGCCCCGGAAGGCCTTTCGGAAGGCGTCCTTCAGGTGGCTCCGGGCGACCCACACGCCTCCGGCCACCATCGCCGCAAAGGCCCCGAACCCCTGCCAGGCCAGGGTCGAGGGGTCGATGGAGTAGGTCTCGGACGCGCCGATGCTGAAGCCCGTCCGGTTGAACAGGATCGTCTCCATCGTGTTGAACAGGTAGAAGAACCAGACGCTGAAGATCACGTCCACGTTCACGAAGTAGCAGAGGCCGATCAGCCAGAAGGAGACGTAGGTCCAGATGCCGGGGAAGATCGGCCCCCGGGGGAGGTTCAGGACGATGAGGGGGATGGATGCCCACTGGGGCTGGAAGTAGCCGGGGATGTTCCAGACGATCCGGAAGATGGAGAGGACGAAGCCCGCCCAGAAGAGTCTGCTGCGCATGAAGCGGGGCAGGAGGCGGTCGTCATCGGCCCCCCGCAGCATCTCCAGGGGGACCTCGGCGAGGGGGAAGTTGAGCCGCTCTCGCTCCACCCACTGCTTGCGGAAGAGGGCGACCAGGCAGGTGGAGAACATCAGGATGGCGACGATGAGGGGGGTCCACC
Source organism: Candidatus Latescibacterota bacterium (assembly GCA_009694805.1). Lineage (GTDB taxonomy): Bacteria > Latescibacterota > UBA2968 > SICM01 > SICM01 > SICM01. The sequence continues at coordinate 24,706 of SICM01000004.1, read as the reverse complement.
AGCAGAGTGGGCCGGTCCACGCGCCCCAGGGGATGTCCCGGCCCGGGGGCAGCCCTTCGAAGAAATAGGTGAGGGCGTCCCCCTCCCGCAGCGCGATGCCTCTGGGGATGTGGGGGAGGAGGAAGTCGGCCCACCGGTTCTCCGTGGTGGCGAAGTAGAACGGGGAGGCGGCGATGGAGATCACATAGCCGGTGATGCCGTAGGTGGGGACGGACACGGCGGCGAGGAGCATGAGGTAGATCACGCCCAGTTCGTCCTCGCGCAGGCCGGAGGAGCGCCGGAAGAGCTTGATGAGCGGGTTGAGGACGGCCACCACGAGGATGAACGCGAAGACCAGCCCCAGGGGGAAGTAGCTGGTCGTCATGTAGGTGGAGCGGACCACCCACTCGGAGTACGGGGCCACGGCGTTGATGAGGGCCGCGGCGACGGCGCCGATGCAGAGGGCGCGGAAGGTCAGGGCGCGGTTCGCGTCTGGCAAGGGAGTTTCCATAGGAGGTTGAGGAATAGGCTTTATCGGAAATAGCGATTTCGCCCTGTAAAAATAGGACTAAAACCCCTGTTTCCGACAGGAGTCTAATATACTACCAGGGGGCGTCCGTGTCAACTTCGCAGGCCAAGGAGAATCTCATGATCATAGACTCGCATACCCACGCCTGGGAGCGCTGGCCGTATCAGCCGCCCGTGCCGGACGGGGAGAGCCGGGGCCGGGTCGAGCAGTTGCTCCACGAGATGGACCTTCACGGGGTGGACCAGGCCGTGCTGGTCTGCGCGCAGATCGACCACAACCCGGACAACAACGCCTATGTCGCGGGGTGCGTGGCGAAGCACCCGACGCGCCTCCACCAGTTCGCGGACGTGGACTGTTCCTGGTCTTCGACCTATCACACCCCGGGGGCCGCCGGCCGGCTGGCGGAGACGGCCCGGCGCTGGCCGATCAAGGGGTTCACGCACTATGTGCGGGGGGAGGACGACGGGGCCTGGTTTCTGTCAGAGGAGGGGCTGGCGTTCTTCCGGAAGGCCGAGGAGCTGAAGCTGATCGCCAGCCTGGCGATCGGTCCCCGGCTGCAGCCGGTGGTGCGGGAGCTGGCCGGACGGTTTCCGTCCGTCCCGTTCCTGTGCCACCACATGGCCGGGGCGAAGGCGTCGGAGGCGTACCCGCACCCGATGCTGAAGGAGGTCCTGGCCTCGGCGCGGCAGGAGAATGTCTGCATCAAGATGTCGGGGTTCGCTTATGTCTCGCAGGTGAGGTGGGATTACCCCTTCTCGGACACGGGGTGGATCGTCCGGGCGCTGTATGAGCATTACGGGCCGCATCGTCTCTGCTGGGGGTCGGACTATCCGGTCGTCCGGTTCACCATGACCTACCAGCACGCGCTGGAGGCGTTTCGGACGCACTGCGCGTTCATTCCGGAGGGGGATAAGAAGCTGATTCTGGGGGAGACGCTGAATCGGATGCTGAACCGGTAGGATAACCGTGTCCCTGAACGGCTTGCCCACTTTTCTTGCTCGTGCAAGAAAAGTGGGCAAAAGAAGCACGCTCCTCAAGCGCCGGAGGGGCTGGGCGCGCCGTACTCTGTTCGGGTTGCGTAATCGCGGTCCCGTGGTAGACCGAGCCCCTTCCGCCGTACCCCCGCGCCTTCGGCGCTCGTACCCCACCGTGCCTGAACGAACCTCCTGCTTGAAAGCCGGGACGGCGCGCCTGCTTTTGATCTGTACACTATCTCTCCCCTCCCCTCTTGTAGGGGAGGGGAAGGGGGTGGGGTGCTTCTCCCCCTCTCCCGCATCCTGAGCGGAGCGGCGTTAGCCGCGTAGTCGAAGGAGGGAGAGGAGGCCGGGGGGTGAGGTCTGGATCGAATTTGCGTTGACACGTTGCGCACACCTTTGTACATTGGCGCACGATTTCAGAAAGGAGTTCCGTTTATGAAGGTCGTCTTATTCGGCGCGGCCGGATGGCTGGGCCGCGCGGTGCTGGAGAACATGAAGGGACGCCACACGGTCCGGGCGTTCGACCGGGGACCGGAGGCGTGGGCCGTGGAGCAGACGCCGTGGGACGGGGAGGTCGTACACGGGGATATGTTGGACTTTCAGACGGTCCACCGGGCCACGGAGGGGATGGACGGCATCATCCACGTCGCGGTCTACTTCTCGTCTGAGAAGGGGGCCTACGGGGTGGACGACCAACAGCCCTTTCTGGTCAATCTGAAGGGGCTCTACAATGTCCTGGAGTCGGCCCGGCAGCGGAACATCCGGCACATCGTTCACCTGGGGTCGTGCCCGACCGTGCATTCGAAGGGGGTCTTCTTCACCTCGGAGGTGCGCCGACCGGACGGGGGGCTCTATCCTCTGACCAAACGGCTTCAGGAGGAGATGTGCCGCAGCTTCCACGATGCCCACGGCATGCGAATCATCGTGCTGCGGCCCGACTACATTGTGGACACCCGTCTGGGCATCGGGCGGCACCGCGAAAAGCTGGGGGCCGGAGGCCGGCCTCTGCGCAACGGATGGGTCTGCCGTCACGACCTGGCCGAGGCGTGCCGGCTGGCCGTGGAGTCGGAGACAGTCGATTTCGACATCTTTCACGTCGTGGGCACGCCCGAGGCGGACGCCACGTGCAACACGGCCCGCGCCCGCGAGGCGCTGGGGCTGGTGTATCGGGGTGATCTGGAGCAATACCGGGTGCGCGAGGAGTGATGGGATGGCAGGGTTGAGAGAGACGCGATTCAGCGATGTGTGCGGGACCGTGGATGAGTTGAAGCGGATGCTGAACGAGGGGCCGGAGGCCAGGACGCCGGAGGTTCTGGTGGGGTTCGTGCAGGACTGCATCCACATGCTGGAGCGGATGGAACTGAGGCTGGGGGAGTTTCAGCGGTTCAGGGACGAGGCCGCCGGGCTGGTGGAGCGGATGCAGATGATCGGCGATTCCCGCAGATCGGATGGGATCCAGTTCGCCGGGGCGATGATGCGACGCTTCACGGAGGGGCGTGCCCTGAGCGCGGAGGAGGTCGCGGGGCTGTCGGAACAGGCCGAGGAGGTGCGAAGCGTGGCCGGGGAGATGGAGCAGTTGCTCCGCCGCTCCAAGGAGGTGGCCATGGAGGTGGGGCGGCTCTACCGGGAGGTCGAGGGGGGCCGGGGGTGGGACCGGGAGGGGAGAGAGGCGGAGGCGGCGGGGATGGAGGAGCGGCTGGCCGCGTGGCTGCCGCCGTCCCCGCACCGGGAGCAGATTCTGGACTATCTGAAGAAGGGGCGGGCGCACCTGCTGCCGGCGGAGGGGCCACCTCTCGTGCAGTTCGAGGACGGAGGGGTGATCGCCCTGAGCGCGGTGCGCTACTCGGAGGCGGTGTCGAACTTCGTGCCCGCGTCGTTCGACCCGAGTCCGCGCGCGCAATTATATCGAGGGAGAAAACAGAAACATTAACCAGGGAGGGGAGACGATCCTGTGAATCGTCCGGGGGGGTGGAAGATCGCAGAGAAACCCGCAGAGGGAGGAGATATGTCCACTCAGCGCCAGGCTAAACTTGCTTTCATCGGCTGCGGGAGTTTCGCCACCGCGTCGATCTTTCCGAACATCCCCCTCGTGCCCCAGATCGACCTGGTGGCCGTCTGTGACATCGACCGGGACAAGGCGGAGCGCAATGCCCGCAACTTCGGGGCGCGCCGGGTCTATGGGGATCTGGAGGAGATGCTGGACAAGGAGGAGCTGGACGGGGTGTTCGCGATCGGGCCCGCACCCCAGCAGTACCAGCTTGCGCCCCGCGTGCTGCGTCGGGGCATCCCGGTCTACGTGGAGAAGCCTTCGGCGGTGACCTCGGCCCAGGCGAAGGAGCTGGCGGAGCTGGCGGAGGCCCACGGCACGTGGGGGCAGGTGGGGTTCATGAAGCGGTTCGCGGATGTGTACACGATGGCGAAGGAGATCCTCGGCCGGCCGGAGTTCGGCCCGCTGCACGTGGTGAAGTGCAAATTCGCGCAGGGGCCATATCCCCAGATCTGGGGGATCGACTCGGCGAAGCGGGCCATGCTGATCGGCCAGATCTGTCATATCTTTGACCTCACCCGGTACTTCGGGGGTGACCCGAAGACCGTACACGCCTTCTATCTCGAGGTCACACCGACGCAGTTCGCGTACGCCGTGAACGTGGAGTTCCAGTCCGGGGGGATCGGGCAGCTCGACCTGAACAGCCTGGCGTGCAAGTCCGGCTTCCGGGACATCGTGGAGGAGCTGGAGCTGGTGGGGTTCGAGACCCACATTGTCTGCGAGGACATGCTCAAGCTCCGGTGGCAGGACCGGGAGGACTTCACGAAGGCGGTGCCCCGCACAGGACGCTACCTGCACACCTTCTCCCCGTCGTGGACCGGCATCGCCCGCAGCGCCATGACCTTCGGCTACTGGGGCGAGGTGCAGCACTTCGCCAGAAGATGTCTCGGAGAGGTTCAGGGGGGGCCGGACCTGTGGGACAGCTATTGGTCTTTGTTGTTTGGGGAGGCGGTCTACGACAGCGCGCACGGCGGGGGCGTGGTGAATGTGAAGCGTGAAAACCCGTGAAGCATAGAAGGGTTTACGAGATACGAGATACGAGATGCGACCATGAAAGCCATCATCATCGGGGCGGGGCGGGGACGGCGGCTGATGCCGCTGACGGAGGAGACGCCGAAGTGTTTCGCCGAGGTCGGGGGGAAGCGGATACTGGACTGGGCGCTGGAGGCGTTCCGGGCAGCGGGGCTGCGCGAGGTGGTCTTCATCGGGGGGTATCAGATCGAGAAGGTCCGCGCGGCGTATCCGCACCTGACCTTCTGCCACAACGCGGCGTGGGAGCAGAACAACATCCTGGCCTCCCTGTTCTGCGCGGAGGAACACTTTTCGGAGGGGTTCGTCTGCTCCTACGCGGACATCCTCTACCGCCCCCGGATCGTCGAATCGCTGATGTCCAGCCCGCACGACATTACGCTCGCCGTGGACACGGCCTGGCGCGACCGGTATCGTCTGCGCACGCAGCATCCGGAGGACGATGCGGAGAAGGTGGTGGTGGAGGGGGACCGACTGCTGAGCGTCAGTCGGGAGGTATCTCCGGAGCGGGCGCACGGCGAATACATCGGGGTGGCCCGGTTCACGCCGAGGGGGGCCGGGGTTCTGCGGGAGCACCACCGTCGCGTACAGCGCGACTATGACGGGCAGCCGTTTCAGGGGGCGCCGTCGGTGCAGAAGGCTTACTTCATCCATCTCATCCAGAACATGATCGAACGGGGCGTGACGGTGCATAAGGTGGACACGCAGGGGGACTACATGGAAGTGGACACGACGGAGGACTACCTCATCGCGCAGCAGGCGTGGAGATCATCTTATGAGTGATCTTTTTCCGGCCTCGGTCGTGGGCAGTCTGCCGCGCCCGCAGTTCGTGCGCGATCTCCTGGAGGAGCAGGACACGCTGACGCCGGAGGTGTATCAAAAACGGATGGACGCGGCGGCCGCGTTCGCGGTCGCGCTTCAGGAAGAGGCGGGGCTGGATGTCATTTCGGACGGGGAGTGGCGACGGCGCTCCTACATCGGGGTGATCGCGGACATCTGCGATGGGTTTGAGCGCGGCGTGCGCGAGGGGCGGTCGTGGCACACGGCGGTTCGACCCCTGCGCGTGGAACGGCCGGGGCTGATCGCGGAGGAAGTCCGGTTTCTGAGGGCGCACACCCGCCGGAAGGTGAAGGTCTGCCTGCCCTCGCCCTACCTGCTGGGCCAGCGGATGTGGGAGGCGGACCGCTCGCGCGAGGCCTACCCGACGCGGGAGGCGTTCATGCAGGCCCTTGTCCCCGTGCTGCGGGGGGAGTTGATCGCCGTGCGCGACGCGGGCGCGGACGTGGCGCAGTTCGACGACCCGCACCTCTGCCTGTTCGTGGACGGGCGGGTGCGGGCGGAGTACGACCGCTGGGAGGCCGAGGCGGACCTGTGCGTGGACCTGCTGAACCAGATCGTGGAGGGCGTGGACGGGGTGAAGGTCGCGGTGCATCTCTGCCGGCGGAACAAGGGGCGGGAGGGGTGGGTCGGGGAGGGGGGGTACGGGCCGATCCTACCGTTCCTGCGGAGGCTCCGGGTCCACCAGTACGTGATGGAGTTCTCGATCCCGGTTGCGGGGGACCTGGAGGTGCTGCGCGAACTGCCGGAGGACCGGGAGATCGGCGTGGGGTGCGTGGACGTGCGGGGCGAGCACGTGGACACGCCGGAGGAGATCGTCGCGCGCGTGGAGCAGGCGCTGCGCTACCTCCCCGCGGAGCGGGTCACGCTCAACCCGGACTGCGGGTTCGCGCCCGGCAGCGCGGCGGACATCCCGCTGGACGAGGCGTACCGCAAACTGAAGCACGAAGCAGAGGCCGCCAGGAGACTCAGAGAAAGGCATGGATAGTTCATGGAGCTTTACCTGATCCGACACGGACAGTCCGCCAACAACGCCGATGAAGAGACCGGAAAGCCCCGGGTGTGCGAGCCGCCGCTGACGGAGGCGGGACGGGAGCAGGCCCGGCGGGTGGCCGAGCGGCTGAAGGCCCTGGACTGGGCGCGGGTGTCCTACGATGAGGCCGGGGCCAAGCGGGGTCAACGGCTCACGCGCCTTTATGCGAGCCCGATGCTGCGGACGCTGGAGACAGCGGAGGCGATCCGGCAGACGACCGGGTTGATCCCCTACGTCTGGACCGACACGCACGAGGCGGGCGGGGTCTGGCTGGATTCGGGCGACGGACGCGGGCCGGTGGGGATGTCCGGGCTGGGACGCGCAGAGATGCAGGAGCGATTCCCTCATTTTGTGCTGCCGGCGGAGGTGCGGGAAGACGGCTGGTGGAACCGCCCGTGGGAGGACGCTGCGAGCGCCTATGCCCGCGCGCAGCGCGTGGCCGGGGCGTTGCGGGAACTGGCGGAGACGGACGAACGGGTGGGCATTGTGAATCACGGGGGGATCGGGAGCTATCTGGTCGATGCCCTGCTGGGGCTGCCTTTCACGCCGCAGGTCCGGTTTCGCATGAACAACACTTCCATCTGCCGGCTGGACGTCGTGCCGGAAGGGGCCACCCTTCAGTTTTCGAACCGGACAGATCATCTGCCGGGAGAGCTGGTGACGTGAGAGGGAAGCCTCCCTTCCACCCCCCCACCCCCTCCCTCTCTTGCAAAGTGCCACGTGCCACGTATCACGTGCCACGTCAAATCCGTAGGGGATTACTTGGCACTTGGCACTTGACACTTGGCACTCTATGATGGGGGAGGGATGGGGGGCGGTTTCACTTCCTTCGAGGAGCGACGTATGGCGGAACTTCACGAGGTCAAGTTCGTCAAGAATGTCATGATCCCCGTGCGGGACGGGACGCGGCTGGCGCTGGACATGCACGTGCCGGAGGGGGACGGGCCGTTCCCGCTCGTCCTGGAGTACATCCCCTACCGGAAGGACGATGCGATGCCCTTTACCGGGCATCATCACTATCTCGCGCAGCACGGGATCATCGGGGCGCGGCTGGATGTGCGGGGATCGGGGGCGAGCGAGGGGATCAACAAGGATGAATACGTCCCCATCGAGCAACTGGACGCCTGCGACGCGATCGAGTGGCTGGCGCAGCAGCCGTGGTGCAGCGGGAAGATCGGGATGTTCGGGGCGTCCTACGGGGGGTTCACCTGCGTGCAGGTGGCCACGCGCCAGCCCCCGCACCTGACGACGATCATCCCGGTCTATTTCACGGACGACCGGTACACGGACGACTGCCACTACCGGGGCGGGTGCCTGCGGTGCTACTACGACATCGGGGCCTATGGGTCGAGCATGATCGGTATGAACGCCATGCCGACGTATCCGGAGGTGAGCGGGGACGACTGGGCGCGTATCTGGGAGGCGCACCTGGAGAACAACGAGCCGTATCTTCTGACCTGGCTCCAGCACCAGACGGACGACGCCTACTGGCGTCCGGCCAGCCTGCGCGGGCAGTACGACAGGGTGAAGTGTTCCGTGTTCATGATCGGGGGATGGCGGGACGGGTACCCGAACCCGCCGCTGAGGACGTTCACGCACCTGAAGGTCCCGAAGAAGGTTTTGGTCGGCCCCTGGAATCACGCGCGGCCGAACGGGGCGATCCCCGGCCCGCGTATCGACTACATGCACGAGGTCGTGCGGTGGTGCGACTACTGGCTGAAGGGGGAGCCGAACGGGGTGATGGACGAGCCGGCGGTCTGCGTGTACACGCAGACCTACGACGACCCGAAGGCGGACCGGCTGGTCACGAGCGGCCACTGGCGGCAGGACCGGGCGTTCCCCACGCCGGGGGCGAAGGAGCAGGTTTACCATCTCGACGCGGGCGGGGCGCTCTCGGCATCGCCCGGCGCGGACGGGTCTGACGCGTATGACTATCGTCCGACGGTGGGGGTCTGCGGGGGGCTGTGGAGCGGGGGGGTGCCGTTCGGGCTGCCGACGGACCAGCGGCCCGACGAGATTCACTCGCTGGTCTACACCACGCCGCCGCTGGAGGAGGAGGTGGAGATCCTGGGCTGGGCGCGGGCGGTCCTGCACGTCTCGTCCACGGCGGAGGTGATGGCGTTTGTGGCGCGGCTGTCGGACGTGGCCCCGGACGGGACGTCCGCGCTGGTGGCCAATGGGGTGCTGAACGGGACGCGGCGGGCGTCGTTGACGCATCCCAGGCCGATGACGCCAGGGGAGGTCTACGAGCTGGAGGTCGAGATCGACTGCACGAGCTGGCGGTTCCAGAAGGGGCATCGCATCCGGCTGGCGGTGTGCAGCAGCGACTTTCCGAATCTCTGGCCCACGCCGCAGCCGGGGACGAACCGGGTGTATCGCGGGTCCGGCCACGCGTCGCGGCTGACGCTGCCGGTGGTCCCGCTTTCGACAGGGGACGATCAGCCCGTCTTTCAGCCGGCGGACCCTGCCACGCAGGCCTACCAGCTCTCGCCGGGCGAGGCCCCGTGGGAGATCGCGCAGGATCTGCTGAACGACCGGACGGTCCTGCGGACGCACACGCGAGGGACGAACCGGGCGAATCCGACGACGGAGGTCGCGAGCGATGCGCGGCTGGAGGTGAGCGTGTCCAACCGGGACCCGGGGGACGCGGTGGCCACGGGGCGGCACCATCGCAGGATCGTACGGGTGGACGGGGTGACGACGGTGGACACGAACTGCACGCTGCGGAGCACGGAGTCGGCGTTTCACGTGACGGTGGATCTCAATCTGACGTTCAATGGGCTGAAGCATTTTGAGCGGCGGTGGGTAAGGACATTCAAGAGGGAGTTGTTGTGACACCATTTTATGCGGGCAAGAAGGATCTGATGGTTTACCTGGATGGCCAGGGGAAGGCCCATGAGGTCAAGAGCGTCGAGGATTGGAAGAAGCGGCGGGCGCATATCCTGGCGAACATGCAGGAAGTCATGGGAAAGAAGCCGGACGAGGGGAAAAGGGTCCCGCTCGATGTTCAGGAAGTAGAGGAGGTCGAGTTTCCGACCTTCACGCGGAAGAAGATCACGTTTGCTGTCGAGCAGGACGACCGGGTCCCTGCGTACCTGTTCATCCCGAAGGGGCTGAAAGGCAAGGTCCCGGCGATGCTCTGTCTGCATCAGACGACGAAGATCGGCAAGGGGGAACCGGCGGGCGTGGGGGGGCTCCCGAACCTCCACTACGCGGAGGAACTGGCCGGGCGCGGATATGTCACGCTCGCGCCGGATTATCCCAATTTCGGCGATTACCAGATCGATGTGTACGCGCGGGGCTATGTGAGCGCGACGATGAAGGGGATCTGGAACCATATGCGGGCGGTGGACCTGCTTCAGTCGCTGCCGGAGGTGGACGGGGCGCGCATCGGGTGCATCGGGCATTCCCTGGGCGGGCACAATTCCCTGTACGTCGCGACGTTTGACGAGCGGATTCAGGTGGTGGTGACGAGCTGCGGGTTCAACTCCTTTTCCAAGTACTATGGGGGAGACCTGACGGGCTGGAGCCACAAAGGCTACATGCCGCGCATCGCCGAGGTCTACGGCAAGGACCCCGCGAAGATGCCGTTCGATTTCACGGAGATCCTCGGGGCGATGGCGCCGAGGTCCGTGTTCATCAACGCCCCGCTGAAGGACGGCAATTTCCTGTCGGGGGTCGATGATTGCGTGGAGGCGGCCAGGCCCGTATACGCGCTGCTCAAGGCGCTGGACAGGCTTGTGATCGTGCAGCCTGATTGCGAGCACGATTTCCCGCCGGAGGTGCGGGAGGAGGCGTATCGGTTTGTGGATGGTATCCTGAAGAAATAACCCCAGGCCGTCCAGAGCGCCAAGGGCCGCAGAGGCGCAGGGATTCATCCCTGCGCAAGGGGTGTGGAGGGGGGATATGTTTTTCGTAGCCCGGCGATTCATCGCCGGGAGTGGAGCGTAAGCGACCGGTATGGGAGGGGGTTCATGTCCACGAAAGGTAAGGCGCGGATCTCCAGGGCGCAGGTTCCATATTCCCGGAAAGAACTGTTTGAGCCGGGGAAGCAGCGCACGTTCACGGGCGCGTCGCTGAAGGAGGTCGCATTTCCGCTGGGGGGGATCGGGACGGGCACGATCAGCCTGGGCGGGCGGGGCAACCTGCGCGACTGGGAGATCTTCAACCGCCCGGCCAAGGGCAAGGACCTGCCGATGACCCTCTTCGCGGTCTGGGCGAAGCCGAGGGGCGAAGCGGCCGTGGCCAAGGTCCTGGAGCGAAAGCTGCTGCCACCCTACACCCACGTGCGCGGGCACGGGATGGATCGGAGCCACCTGGGCGGCGTGGCGCGGCTGGATGAAGCGGTGTTCAGAGGGGAATATCCTTTCGCGTTCATCGACTTCCAGGACGCGGAGTTGCCGGTGCGCGCCCGGCTGGAGGCGTTCAATCCGTTCATCCCCCTGAACGCGGACGACAGCTCGATTCCGGCCGCGGTGTTCAACTGGAGGTTCGAGAACCCTTCGTCGAAGCCGGTGGCGCTGTCTCTGCTGGCGACGATGACGAACCCGCTCGGATGGCAGGATATTGGGATCGAGACGAAGCCGTTTCCGGGGAAGCTGAACCAGTTCCGGCAGGATGACCTGTTGCGCGGGCTCTGGTTCACGGCGCCGGAGCTGACGGTTTATGATCCGAACTTCGGCACGGCGGCGCTGATGACTTCGTGGACGGAGGTGGACGCGCAGACACGGCTCTACCGGGGGGGGGGGTGGGACAGTGCGCACGTGCTGTGGGACGACTTCGCGGAGGATGGTCGGCTGGAGGCGCTGGTGGAGAGCGAATACGTGCCCGGTGAGAAGCCGACCGGGGGGACCGAAAGGGGCGAGGCCGGGGCGCTGTCCCTGCGCGCGACGGTCCCCGCAAAGGGAGAGGTGACGCTGCCGGTGATGATCTCCTGGCACTTCCCGTACCTGAAGGCGTGGGGGGAGGGGGCGCCGGTCCGGACGTACGTGAGCCAGCGGTTCACGGATGCGTGGGATGCGGCGCGCTACGCCGCGCGGCACATGCCGCGTCTGACGGAGGCGTCGAGGCGCTGGCACGGGACGGTCTTCGACAGCAGCCTGCCTGAGCAGGTGATCGACGCGGTCACCAGCCAGGCGTCCATCATCCGGACGAACACCTGTATCCGCCTGGCCGACGGACAGTTTTATGGATGGGAAGGATGCAGCGACGACGTGGGCTGCTGCCACGGCACCTGCACGCACGTCTGGAACTACGAGCAGGCGCTGGCCTTCCTGTTCCCGGAGCTGGAACGGAGCATCCGGCGGAACGAGTTCCTGAACTCGACGGACGCCAGGGGGCACATGACGTTCCGGACGAGTATGCCGGCCAGCGTGCGGACGAGGGCGTTTCATGCGTGTGGGGACGGGCAGATGGGGGCGATCATCCGGGCGTATCGGGACTGGCAGTTGAGCGGGGACGAGGCCTTCCTGCGCGAGATCTGGCCGAGCCTGAAGCGGGCGCTGGAGTACGCGTGGACGGAGCCGAACGGCTGGGACCCGGACCGGGACGGGGTGATGGAGGGGTGCCAGCACAACACCTACGACATCGAGTTCTATGGTCCGAACACGCTGATGGGCGCGATGTATCTGGGGGCCCTGCGCGCGGCGGAGGAGATGGCGCGGCACCTGGGCGAAGAGGAGAAGGCGGAGGAATACCGGGCGATCTATGAAAGCGGGCGGAAGAAGACGGACGCGCTGCTCTGGAACGGCGAATATTACATTCAGAAGGTGGAGGTGATGCCCGGCCTGACCGTGCCGGAGCACCTGCGAGGGCCGACGGCGTGCGAGGAGGACTGCGCGTGCAATGAGGTGCCTGGCCCGAAGACGGCTGCGCTGGAGGGGTTTGAGGTGAAGTACCAGTACGGGGAGGGATGTCTGTCCGACCAGCTCCTGGGACAGTGGGCGTGCCACGTGGCGGGGCTGGGCTATGTGCTCGACCCGAAGCGCGTGGGGAAGACGGTGGAGAGTATCTTCCGATACAACTTCCGCAGGCCGGTCGGGGGCTTCAGCAATGTCCAGCGGATCTACGCGCTGAACGACGAGGCCGGGCTGCTGCTCTGTTCCTGGCCGCGCGGGAATCGTCCGAGGCTTCCTTTCGTGTATTCGGATGAGGTCTGGACGGGCATTGAATACCACGTGGCCGCGCATCTCATCTATGAGGGATTTGTGGCGGAGGGGCTGGCCGTGGTGAAGGGCGTGCGAGACCGGCACGATGGGGTGCGGCGCAACCCATGGGACGAGTTTGAGTGCGGGCATCACTACGCGCGGGCGATGTCGAGCTGGTCGGTGCTGCTGGCGCTGTGCGGGTACCACTACTCCGCCGTGGAGGGCCGGATGCGGTTTTCCCCGAAGGTGTCGGGGGAGGACTTCCGATGCGCGTTCACGACCGCGTCGGGCTGGGGGACGCTGACGCAGAAGGTCGCGAAGGGGACGCGGACGGTGGGCGTGGGGGTGGGGTATGGAGCGGTGACGCTGAGGCGTCTGGTCGTGCAGGGGAGCGGGGAGAAGGTCACGGCGAGGCTGGACGGCAGGGCGATCCGGGCGACGTGCCGGACAGTGGAGAAGGGGTTGGTGGAGGTGGCGCTGGGAGAAGGGGTGGAAGTGAGGGAGGGACAGAAATTAACTGTGACGTTTTGAAAGTCGGGACGTCCCCTGTCTATTCGTCATTTCTGGGCATTCACATAGGCCCTCAGGACAGCGTTGATTCTGGTCTGGTAGCCCTTGCCTTTTTTGCGGAACCACTCCAGCACATCCGAATCGACCCGCAGAGACACCAGCCGCTTTGGGGGAGGGACAAATACCTTCAGTGTGGACATATCGCAGTCCTCTAAAAGCAGACTGTCGGGGTCCTGCCGGGCATTGCGTTCGATCTCTTCTTCCGTCATCGCCCGCAGTCGCGCCCAGTCGGTTTTACCTTTATATTTTGTTTTCCCAATAGATTTTTCGCTCATTTTTTCTGGACCTCCGGGCAGAGATGAGGCGGATGGTTTCACCGCGCATCGTAAAAACAACGGTGATCTCAATTTCATTCAGCAGGCCAACGGCAAGTCGCCGGAGTTCACCGTGACGCATATTGCTGAAAAGATAGACGGGACGTTCGGAAAAGATGTGCTTGGCGTCCTCGAAGTCGATGCCGTGTCGTTCGAGGTTGAGCCTGCGTTTTCTTTCGTCCCATTCAAATTTCATGACAATAATATATACAATTGTAGCTACGACTCCAAGGAAATCTGAGTGAAGTCGAACCGCTGATCATTTCACGATCCTGCGGTGAACAAGAGGAGCCTCATCATGTCCAAACGAAAGCGATATTTTTCTTCCTACGACTCCGTGCACGCGTGGATTGCGGGGGAGAGGCCGGCGCTGTCTTTCGCCGGCAAGACGACGGACGACTGGCGGGCCTGGCGGCGCACGTTCCGGTCGCGGCTGGCCAGGCTGCTGGGGCCGATGCCAGAGAAGGTTCCGCTCCGGGCAGAGGTGCTCAAGCGGGAGGATATGGGGGACCATGTGCGGGAGAAGGTGGTCTATGACTCGGAGCGCTACGCGAGCGTGCCGGCCTGGGTGCTGACTCCGAAGGGGCTGAAAAAGGGAGATCGGAGGCCGGGCATTCTGGCGGCGCACGGACACGGGCTGGGAAAGAATCCGCTGGTGGGGCTGAATATGGAGGAGCAGCCGCACGAGGACTACCAGCACCAGCTCGGCGTGCAACTGGTGCGGAGAGGCTACGTCGTGATCGCCCCGGACTGGCGGGGATTCGGGGAGCGGAAGAGCCCGGCGGCGTGGGTGCGGCAGGGGCGCGATCCGTGCAATGTGAATTACATGGCCGAGGGCTACCGGGGCTACCACCTGTTGACGTTGCAGATCTGCGATGCGATGCGGACGCTCGACTATCTTCAGTCCAGACCGGAGGTGGACCCGGATCGACTCGGGTGCGTGGGGGTGTCGTTCGGGGGGACGATGACGACCTTTCTGTCGGCGCTGGACGGACGGATCGGGTGCGCCTGCATCAGCGGCTACGTCAGCACGGTCCGGGGCGATGCCCTGGGGATGCGGGGGCGGGCCAACACCTGCGGGGCGCAGTACATGCCGGGACTGCTGACGATTGGAGACATCCCGGACGTGGCCGGGCTGATCGCCCCCCGACCGCTGTGCGTGGAGATGGGAGAGAAGGATACATGCTTCGTGATTGAGGACGTGCAGAAGGCTTATCACCACCTGGCGCGGATCTACCGGGCGGCGGGCGCAGGGGACCGGATCGTGCCGGACCGTTTCCCGGACGATCACCAGTTCAGCGGGCGGAAGTCGCTGGACTGGTTCGACAGATGGCTGAAAAGTCGTGAAGCGTGAAGCGTGAAGCGACCTCACTCTCCCCATGTTTAAGGGGAGAGGCTCTTATCTCCCCTCCCTCTCCGCAAGCGGAGAGGGAGGGGGAAGGGGGTGGGTGAGGTCTGATTTAAAGGAAAAAAGCATGGTCTACGAGGCGCTGGTGATCGGGGGGGGGATCAACGGTCTATCGGCCCTCTACCACCTGCACCGGCTCGGCTGTCGGCGGCTGGGGCTGGTTGAGCAGTTCCGGCTCGGGCACGACCGGGGCAGCTCGCACGGGCACTCCCGGATCACGCGGAGCGTGTATTTTGACCCTGATTACGTCCGTCTCATGCAGGTCGTACACGGCCAGGAGTGGCCCAGGCTGGAGCGCGACGCGGGCCAGCGGCTGATCCACCGCACCCCCGGGTTTTTCTTCGGGCCGCCCGGGGGAAGCTACCCTGCCTACGCCCGCGCCGTGGCGCAGATGGGGGTGGATGTGGAGCCGCTCGACGTGGCGGAGGCGCGGCGGCGTTTTCCGCAATTCCGGTTCGAGAACGCAGTGGGTGCGCTCCACGACCGCACGGCCGGGCTGGTGGCCGCCGCCGAGACGATCTCCGCTCTGACCGGCCTCTGTCGCCGGAATGGCGTCGAGATACACGAGGAATGCCGGGTGACGGGCATCGACCCGACGCGCGATCCGGTCCGGGTGGAGACGGAGCGGGGGGCGATGGAGACGGAGCGGCTGGTGGTCACGGCGGGGGCGTGGGTTCCGGACCTGCTCCCTTTCTTGAAGGGTCGCCTGAAGGTCATCCGGCAGAGGGTCTGCTATTTCAAGCCTGCCGGGCCGCCGGAGGATTTTTGCGTGGGGCGGTTTCCGGTCTGGGGCTATCTGGGAGAGGGGGGGGACAGGGTCTATTATGGCCTGCCCGAATTTGGCCGGGAGGGGATCAAGGTCGCCCGGGATCTGACGGTCGGTGCGGGGGACGACCCCCAGGAGGGGGTGGAGGCGGTGGACGATGAGGAGGTCGAGCGCCTGCGGGCGTTCCTGGAGTGGCAGTTCGTCCCCCGGATCGAACGGTTTCTGGGCGGGGAGACGTGTCTCTACACGATGAACGGGACGAAGGATTTCATCATGGACCTTCACCCCGACCACTCGCGCGTTGTCATCGGCTCCTGCTGTTCAGGACACGGGTTCAAGTTCGGGCCGCTGACGGGCCGGGTCCTGGCCGAGTTGGCGTTGAAGGGGCGGACGGAGGTGCCGGAGTTCGAGGCGGTGCGGGTGAGGTTTGCGATCAGGCGTGAAGCGTGAAGCGTGAAGCGTGAAGCGAAAAAGATTCCTACGAGATACGAGATACGCTTCACATTTGCCATTTGCATGCTTTGGAGAGGAGCGTGACATGCGTATCGGTGTGATGGGGCTGCACTACGGGCACATCGGGGGGATGTTCCGGTCGGCGGCGAAGGCGGCGAACGGGGAGATGGTGGGGGTCGTGGAGGCGGACGACGCGCTCTACGAACGCTACACGAAGGACCGGAAGGTCCCCCGCTACCGAACGCTGGAAGAGATGCTGGAGAAGGCCCGGCCGGAGCTGGTGCTGGAGGGGATCACGCACCCGGAGAAGGCTGCGTTCGTGGAGGCGTGCGCGGCTGCGGGCGCGCACGCGCTGCTGGACAAGCCACTCTGCCGAACGCTGGACGACTGGGGACGCATCCGGTCGGCGGTCCAGCGGAGCGGCGTCAAGCTCTCGATGTGGTTCACGTCCCGGAGTCATCCACCGTTCATCGTGCTGCGGGAGGCGATCCTGGCGGGGGAGCTGGGGGAGGTCGTGAGCCTGATCTCCACGCACCCGCACAAGATCACCCGGAAGACGGCGCCGGCCTGGTATTTCGACCCGAACGCCTACACGGGGACGTTCCACGACGTGGCCTGCCACGGGGTGGACCAGGTGCGGTGGCTGACGGGGGCCGAGTGCGTGGGGGTCCACGCGCTGGAGACGTGCAAGAAGTTCGTGGAGGCGCCGAGGCTGGCGGATCACGTGCAGGCGTCGTTTCAGTTGAGCAACGGGTCCCTGGCGTTCTTGACGGCGGACTGGCTGACGCCCCAGGACTCGCCGTCTTTCGGGGATACGCGGTTCATTCTGATGGGGACGAAGGGGTCGGCGCATCTGCGGGCCTACGCCGGGGATCATCTGCTGATCGTGGCGGACGGCAAGGGGGCGTACGAGCCGACGCTGCCGCCGGCGCAGCACGATGCGTTCGTAGAGGACATGGTCGCGGCGCTCGCGCGCGGGGAGGAGCATTTCATCTCCACGTCGGACGTGCTGGGAGTGTCCCGGGCGTGTCTGATGGCGCAGGAATCGGCGAAGCGTGGAGGGGGGTTTTTGAGGATCGAGTAGAAAAAATAGGGATGGGAAAAAGACAACAGCGGGGTCGGGTGTCGGGTTTCGGGGGAACAAAAACGATCTCGGTTTTTGCCGAAACCTGATATCTGACACCTGTCTTTGCCTTTCCTGACACCTGATACCTGACACCTGGCACCTGCTTTTGGGGAGGATCGATGAAGACAAAGAGCGTTCGCATCACAGAACGAGATGGCTTCGAGCGAAAGGCCGTCCCGTGTACCTTCACCGTGGATCTTGACCGGGGGGCGTTTCATCCCGGAGGCCCGGCCCGGCTGTTCGACCCCGAAGGACAGGAGCAGGCCATTCAGGTGGACGCCGTACGGGCGTGGGAGGACGGGAGCGTCCGGACGGCGGACGTGACCTTCTCGGCCCGCATTCCGGCCAGGGGGGAGAGGGTCTTCAAGTTCGAGTACGGGGAGGGCGCGACGCCTGAGGCCAAACAGTTGAGTCCGATCGAGGTCCGAGACGGGGGGGACCCCGTGGAGGTGCAGCAGGGGCCGGTGATCTACCAGGTCCGGCGGAAAGGGTTCAATCTCGTGGATCAGATGATCTTCGGCGAGAAGCTGTTTCTGCGGCCCGGGTCACGGGGGATTGTCCTTGTCCTGAAGGATGGGCAGGAGCTTCTGCCGGAGGGGGAGGCGCGGATCGAGACGGAGACGCGGGGTCCGCGCGCGGGACGGCTGCGTGTGGAGGGGGTCTATCCCGGCGGGTTCGGGTTCGTCACGCGGATCACCTGTTTTTCGCGGGTGTCCTGGATCCTGGCCGAGCACGAGGTCGTGTCGGGGGATGTGGCGCAGATCGCCTCGGTGATCGTGGAGAGCGACTTCAACCTCCCGGCCGCGCCCCTGTCCACGGCGTTCGGGGCGCGTCAGCGGGGGGATGGGAAGTCCACGACCTGGGCCGTGGTGACGGACTGGACATCCACCGTGGACGTGGCGGTGGTGGGGGCCTGGTCGGATGCGGGGTCCGTTCGTTATGAGTCCGGGCCGGACGGGCGGTTCCGGGCGATCTTCCCGTTTGAACAGAAGCCGTGCATCCTGTATTACCACTATCTCATCACGCCCCCGATGGACCACGTCCATTCGCCCGCGCCGTCCATGGCCACGGACCCGGAGTGCCGGGTCCTCTCATAGGAGATCCTTTTGTACGATCTGATCATTCGCAACGGTACGGTGATCGACGGGACCGGGGGCCCGCGCCGGAAGGGGGATGTGGCGGTGAAGGGGGACCGGATCGTCCGGACAGGTGGGTCTGGGGAGACGGGTGGGCATCGCGTCATCGACGCCGCCGGGCTGGTCGTCGCGCCGGGCTTCGTGGACGTCCACAACCACTCGGACGGCTGGGTGCTCAAGATCCCTCACCTGCTGTCCAAGACGAGCCAGGGGTTCACGACGGAGGCGCTCATGGTGGACGGGATCTCCTACGCGCCCGTGACGCCCACCACCGCGCCTCACTGGCTGTATTACCTCCGGTCGCTGAACGGGCTCCAGTTCCAGGACTACACGGGCTGGCGCAGCATCTCCGACTACATGGCGTTGCTGGACCGCCGGAACGTCCAGAATACGATCCCGCACATCCCCTACGCCAACGTGCGCACGCTGGCCTGCGGCTGGGGGCGGGCGGTCCCGGACGACGTGCAGGTGAACCAGATGCGGCAGGAGGTTCGGAAGGGGATGGAGGAGGGGGCGGTGGGGGTCTCCACGGGCATCGACTACCCGTTTGAGTGTTTTTCGACCACGGATGAGATCGTCGAGGTCTGCGAGGCGATGGCCCCGTGGGGGGGGCTCTACGTCACCCACATGCGATATAAAAAAGGGACGATGGGGGCGCTGAAGGAGGCCGTGGAGATCGGACGCAGGGCCGGGGTGCCGGTACACATCTCCCATCTGAAAGGGACCTCGGCCGGAGAGGTGGATGAGATACTCTCTTACGTGGACAACGTGGCCAGCAAGGAGGTGGACTTCTCGTTCGATGTCTACCCCTACCTGCCCGGCTCCACGATGCTCAGCTACCTCCTGCCCTACGAGGTGTGGGAGGGGGGGCCGTTGAACGCGGCGGCCAGGTTGACGGACCCGGTCGTCCGGGAGCGGTTCGGGGCGCTTCTGGATAGTTATGCGCTGAAGCTCGATCAGATCCACATCGCCTGGGTCGGGAGCAAGGACAACACCCGGTACCAGGGGATGAAGCTACAGGAATATGTGGCGCAGACGGGCAAGGGGACGGCGGACGCCCTGTGTGATCTGCTGATCGAGGAGGGCCTGGCGGTGCTCCTGGTGTTCCATCAGGGAGAGGATCGGCTGGTGGATGCTTTTCTCCAGCATCCGAAATACATGATGGGGACGGATGGGATCTATTTTGAGGGGGGGGCGGTCCACCCGCGCATGTACGGCTCTGCCTCGCGGCTGATCGGGCCGCTGGTGCGGGATCGAAAGCTGTTTTCGCTGGAGGAGGCGGTGCGGAAGTTGAGCGGATACCCCTCGGAACGGTTCGGGCTGAAGGATCGGGGGGTGATCCGGGAGGGGGCCTTCGCGGACCTGGTGGTCTTCGACGCAGAAGGCGTGCGGGACCGGGCCACCTACGGGGAGCCCCATCAGCTCTCGGAGGGGATGCGCTATGTGATCGTGAACGGGGTGGTCGTTCTGGAGGAGGGGAAGGCGGTGGAGGGGCTGGGGGAGAAGTTGCCGGGAAGGGCGCTGAGATTTAAAGGCTAAGACCCAGGCGATTTACTATAAAGGTAGGGGCAGGCCCCTGTGCCTGCCCGACGATTCTCTTAGCGGCATTCCCACCTTTCTTGCTCGTGCAAGAAAGGTGGGGCCAAAGAAGCACGCCCGCTCATGCGCCGCGGGGGGCTTTGGCGCGCCGCAACCTTAACATTCAGTTGTCGCACGCCATGATGTGCCCCCGGCGTGTGGGTTGCTTCTGCTGAACTCCGGTGGTGGGGGTTTCTGGCGGCGCGCCTGCTTTTGATCTGTACGTCGCACTGGTTTATTGCACTTCCCCCCTCCCCTCTTGTAGGAGGGCAGGGGTCGCGACCCACGGGAGCGACAGGGTGGGTGGCGGGCCGGGGGTGGGGTCTCCCCTACACGCAGATCGTGGCCTCCGCGTCGTCCTGCCCGAAGAGGTGGCGGACGGCCAGGGCCGCAGCCCCCCGCACGAATGTCTCCTCGTCCGAGGGCGCGAAGGCGAGACGGCGCTCGACCTCCCATTCGGGAGGGACCTTGAGGGAGATCTCGCGCCGGATGGCGTCGGTGAGCGGCCCACCGTCCCGGACGAGGTCTCCGGAGAGGAGCAGGCGGGCCGGGTTGAGGATGCAGACGGCCCAGGCGAGCGCGGCGCCGATCCAGCGGCCGGTCTGGTCGAGGAGGTTGAACGCCAGGATGTCCCCGGCCCCGGCCGCGTCGCTCACGATCCCCGGCGTCAGGTTCGACAGATCCCCCCCCACCAGGTCGGGCAGTTTGGACCGGATGCCCCGGCCCAGCTCGCGCCGCACGGCCTCGCAGATCGCCTGTCCGGAGGCCACTTCCTGAAGCGTGCCGCCTCCTCCCGACCCGAATCGTCCCCCTTCCCTCTCTTCGACGACCACCTGCCCCAGCCCCAGCCCGGCCACGGCCCCCCGATGCATGCAGCCCTCGACAACCAGGCCCGACCGGATGCAGTCGCCCACCTGAACGAACAGGACGCTGCGGTCTCCTGAAAACCAGCCCTCGCCCAGGGCTGCGGCCTCCACGTCGTTCTCGGCGCGCACGGGGATGCCGAACATCCCCCCCAGCGTCTCTTCCAGTTCCTGGAAGGAGGCCCGGGGGTAACCGTCGAGGCCGATGCCGATCCCCCGGAGGCGCTCCGGGGGCAGACCCGCGCCCTCCGTGGCCGCCAGGATGGCCTTATGCAGTCCCTCGACCAGGGCGTCCGGCGCCAGGGCGCCTTCAGAGCGCACCGGCCGGGAAGGGTTTCCGTCCAGACTGACGACCGAGGCGAGGACCCCCCCGCGTCCCGCGCACAGGCCTCCGACGAAGGCGGACGCCGGGTCGATGGCGAGGCGGGCCGAACGCCGACCACGTCCCGTCTCGCAATACCCGTCTTCCTTCACCAGCCCCTCGGCCATCAGGTCGGTGATGAGGTGGGTGATGGTGGGGATCTGGAGATGGGTCAGCCGGGCGATGTCCCCCCTGGAGACAGGCCCGCGTCGGCGGATCAGGTCGAGGACCGTCGTCCGACGCGCCCGGCGCTTGAGTTCGACGATGGTGTTGTCTTCGGACATATTTATCACAGAGTAGGGGCGACCCGCCGGGTCGCCCCTACTTTAGGGTAATTCTACACCCAGACTCCTGGCGGCGTCGAGGACCTGTTCCCACGTCCGGTCCTCGACCTCGATGCCCTCCCGGAGCCTCCGCTCCCGTTCCCGAAAAGCCCTTTCGCCAGGGGCCAGGATCTCGGCCACACCGGGGGCTTTTGGGGAGGTCTTGAGGTAGGCGATGAACTGCCGGACCTCCTCCCGGAACGTGTCGACCGGGATGAACCGCTCAATGTCGATGGCGATCGCGAGAAAGGCATTGCCCGGTCTGGGAGACCCGGGGGCGCTGGCCCCTGCCCCGGACAGGGTCCCGGCCAGGAGGTCGATCATCACGCTCAGGCCATACCCTTTGTGTCCGCCGAAGGGGAGGAGGGCCCCCCTGGGAGGGTCGTAGTAGACGTTGGGGTCGGTGGCAGGGTTGCCGTGGGCGTCGATGAGACACCCCTCCGGGACCGATTCCCCGCGCGCGCGGGCAAGCCTTATCTTGCCACCGGCCACGATGCTGGTCGTGATGTCCATGACCACAGGGGGTCCGCCCGCGGACGGGACGGCCGCTGCGAAGGGGTTGGTGCCGAGCCGACGGGCGAGGCCCCCGTAGGGAGCGACCCCCTGGTCTCCCCCGTGGCCGTTGACCAACAGCAGGCCCACCATTCCTGCCTCGCAGGGGAGGGCCGCATAGGCCCCGAGGCGTCCGATGTGGTTGCAGCAGCGCACGGCCACGGCTCCGACGGCGGAGGTCCGCGCCTTCTGGATGGACAGTTCCACGGCTCTGCGCGCCACGACCTGCCCGAATCCCCATCCCCCGTCCAGGACCGCCGTGGCCGGGGTCTCCTGGACGATCTTCGACGGTGCGCCGGGGAAGATCGCTCCGTCCCGGATCATACCGAGGTACTGGCGGAGCCGGAGGATTCCGTGCGAGTCGTGCCCGGCCAGGTTGGAATCGACCAGGAGATCGGCCACGATCGTGGCCTCTCCGGCGGGGACGCCTGCGGCCTTCAGGATGCGGACGGCGACGTCCCGGAGGGTGTCGGCAGAAAACGTCGGCACGCGATGCCCTTTCCTCTCAGGGTTTGGACCTTTCGGGGGTTTCAAAGCGGGGGGCAAAGATACCGGACGGTGGGGGGAATGTCAATGTTAAAACGACATGCCCTGTGTATCTCATTTCCCCCTTGACAAAAACAGATGTAAATAGTAGCTTTTAAAGCTTCTACTTAACAGCATATCCGCCCATGTCCGTTTTGGGGCGTGTTCTCCACCCTTGTAGGAAAGGTTGTCTGATGGGAACTTACAACGCCAAAAAGGGCGCGTTCACTCGCAAATGGTATGTGGCTGACGCCGAGGGAAAGGTCCTCGGACGATTCGCCTCCGAGATCGCGAAGATCCTGAGGGGGAAGCACAAGCCGATCTACACCCCCCACGTGGACACGGGCGATTACGTGGTTGTCGTGAACGCAGAGAAGGTCATGATGACCGGCCGGAAGGCGGAGCAGAAGGAGTATTTCCGGTACACCGGCTATCCGGGGGGGCTCAGGAAGATCGGCTATAACAAGCTCATGGGTGAGAAGCCCGAACGGATCATCGAACGCGCCGTGTGCGGCATGCTCCCGCACAATCGGCTGGGACGCCAGATGAGCAAGAAGCTCAAGGTTTACGCCGGTCCTGACCACCTGCATACGGCCCAGCAACCGGAGCCGCTGAAGGTGGGAAAATAGGGCAACAGGCAACAGGCAATAGTAAAACCTAAAAAACAAAAACGGAAGGGTGGGGAACTATTGCCTACTGCCTTCTGCCTATTGCCTGCTTTTGAAAAGGAGGTGAAGATTTGGCAAATGCGCTGATTGCCACGGGTCGGCGGAAGGAGTCGGCCGCCACCGTGAGGCTCGTATCGGGCGGGGGGCAGATATCGGTCAATGGCCGTTCTCCGATCGAGTATTTTGGCAGGGAGACGCTCGTCATGCTCATCGAGCAGCCCCTGAAACTGACGGAGATGATCGGCAAGTTCAACATCCACGTCATGGCCAAAGGGGGCGGACTGGCAGGCCAGGCCGGCGCGGTGCGCCTTGGCATCGCCCGGGCGCTCCTGAAACACGACGAGGCGCTCCGGAAGACGCTTCGCATGGCCGGCTTTCTGACCCGCGACCCTCGTATGGTCGAGCGGAAGAAGCCCGGACAGCCGGGCGCTCGAAAGCGGTTCCAGTTCTCGAAGCGATAAGTTTTTAGGGCGCGATGAATCGCCCCCTATATCTCACATGCATCCTGATCGCAGTCCACGGGTGCCCGTCCAGGCGGGCGATGGCGCGAAAAGACGGATGCAGAGGCTCAACCCGACAGGAGGAGTTGATGAGTGATGTGACCATGAAAGAACTTCTGGAGGCCGGGGTTCATTTCGGCCACCAGACGCGCCGGTGGAACCCCAAGATGAAGAAGTTCATCTTCACGGAGCGACACGGCATCTATATCATCGACCTGCAAAAGACTCTGCGAAGCATCGAAGAGGCGTGCAAGGTCGTCCGTGAGGCTGTGGAGAATGGGGAGTCGGTGCTGTTCGTGGGGACCAAGAAACCCTGCAAGGAGATCATCGAGCAGGAGGCCGAGCGGTGCGGCATGTACCACGTCACGGAGCGCTGGCTGGGAGGCATGTTGACGAACTACCAGACCATCCGGCAGAGCATCCGGCGTCTCGATTCGCTCGACAAGATGAGCCGGGATGGCTCGTTTGAGAAGATGAAGTTGAAGAAGAAAGAGATGATCCAGCTCGATAAGGAGCGGTCCAAGCTGGACAAGGCCCTGGGGGGCATCCGGAAGATGGATGGGTTGCCGGGTCTGATCTTCGTGGTGGACACCAAGAAAGAGAAGATCGCCGTCTCCGAGGCGAACAAGCTGGAAGTGCCGGTCGTGGCCATCGTCGATACGAACTGCGACCCCGACGTGATCGACTATCCGATCCCTGGAAACGATGACGCCATCCGCTCCATCGGCCTGATCACCAAGCAGATCGCCGATACGATAATCGAAGCGCGGGAGAAGGTGCGGTCCGAAGAGGCCCTCAAGGGGTCGGAAGATGATAAGGTGACCACGGAAGAGTCCGAGGACATCCGGGTCATCGACGATACACCGCCTGCAAGCGATCGCAGAGGAGGCCGGCGAGATGGGCGGGGTGAGAGCGGTGGCACAAGGGGTGGGGGACAACAGAGGGGTGGGAGTGGGGGACAACAGAGGGGTGGGAGTGGGGGACAA
>SICM01000090.1 GCA_009694805.1 Candidatus Latescibacterota bacterium | reverse complement strand
TCACGGTCGGTATCCTGCCGGTGTCTTCGTGGCCGATGAGCAAATGGCCCGGATCAAACTGAAGCCTCATCTGTTTCGCGAGGACTGGAACTACACGATTCACCCTAATACTTGAAAATGGAATTAGTCAGTTACTCCGTCATAGGCCCCTATCTCAGCTCGTCCGCGTGCGCCGCCACCTTGCGGTAGGCCGCCGCGTGTTCTTCGATGACCTCGGAGCGGTAGTGCTTGAACCACGGGATGGAGTAGACCCGCTCCTGCATGGACTCCGTCACCGGCAGGCTCCCCGGCCCCTGCCGCACGTCTCGCTCCGTATGGGCGTTGCGCGTCGGCCTGCCGTGCCCGTACACGTCCGCCTCGTTCAGCACCGGGTGGAGGTGGAGCGCAAAGTTCGCGCCGGGGCTGCAAGTGCCCCCCTCGGCCCGTACCGCCTCCGCAAACTTCTGGATGCTCAGCCCGCCCAGCTCCTCCGGCCGGTAGAGGCCGTGCGCCGCGTACCACCCCCCCATCGTGCTCCCGGACGCCTTGGAAGGCCGGTGCGCCTTGATCCCGGGCACGCCCTCCAGCGCATCCCAGAAATGGTTCATCGCCCTCTGGATGACCGCCATCCGCCCCTCGTAGTATTTGAGCTGCACCCGCCCCACCGCGGAGGAGATCTGGTGCATCCGGTATTTCACGCCGCCCAGCGGCAGCCCGGCCAGTGGGGCCAGTTCGGGGTTGTCCATGTCCTTGCGCGTCCGCTCGTAGTGTCCGAATGCAGAGGCCCGCTGGAAGATCTCCTTGTCATTCGTGACCAGCATCCCCCCCTCACCGATGGCCAGCGACTTCCCCGACATGCAGGACATCGCGCCCACGTGCCCGATCGTCCCGACCAGCCGTCCCTTGTAGAGCGCCCCGTGCGCGTGCGACACGTCCTCGATCACCTTGACCCCGTGTCGGTTCGCGATCTCCATGATCGCATCCATGTCGCAGGGATGGCTGCAGTAGTGGACGGCCACGATGGCCTTCGTCCGCTTCGTGATCCGGTGCTCGATGTCCTTCGGGTCGATGCACAGCGTGTCCGGGTCCACCTCCGCGAACACGATCGTCGCGCCCAGCGCCAGGGCCGGCATGGCCGACGCCCAGTAGGTCAGGCTCGGGGCGATGATCTCGTCCCCCACCCCCACCCGGCAGCCGAACATGGCCGTGTGGAGCGCCGCCGTCCCCGTGTTGTGCCCCAGCGCGTACTCCAGGCCGTGCCACTGCGCGAACTCCTTCTCGAACTGCATCGTCACGTCCGTGCCCGACATCTTCCCCGCGCGCAGGACCTCCAGGGCGGCCTGTTCGTCCTCCTCGGTGATGATGGGCCACTTGAACATGTCCCCCGCAGGGGTCTGCACCGCCTTCGGCCCCCCGTGAATGGCGAGCTTGCTCATGAAAAGGCTCCTTTCGATGGTAGGTGGTAGGTGGTAGGTGGGGAAAGGCGGCCTCATATGCCACCTGCCACCTGCTACCTACCCTAAAATAGACTTTGAAACAGGGCATGTCAAACGATTTCCTTGTTGACGACCCCTCTC
This sequence comes from Candidatus Latescibacterota bacterium, assembly GCA_009694805.1. Lineage (GTDB taxonomy): Bacteria > Latescibacterota > UBA2968 > SICM01 > SICM01 > SICM01. Next base: position 16,170 of record SICM01000090.1, on the reverse strand, counting down.
CGGTTGTGCATATTGTGCATACCATGAACCCCTTAAGCCAGAAACCCTCCGTGACGCCCCTCCGCTTTGACTTCAAACACTGGGCCGGTGTCGTCGCGTGCGGCATCCTGCTGCACCCGGCCATGCGGGCCAAAGCCTATCCCTCGCGCTACGGGTGGGGCCTCTACCTCCTGGCGCTCTCCTTTCTGATCGCCTACGTCCTGACCCCGGTGGCAGGGCGGGTGGCGGCCCGCGTCGGGGCCGTCGACCACCCCTCCGGGCGAAAGGCCCACGCCTCCGCCACCCCCTACTTCGGGGGCGCGGCCATCTACGCGGCGTTCGCTGCGGTGGTCCTCCTCAACTTCTATTTTTCGGTCGAGCTCAAGGGGGTCGCCCTGGGCGCCACCCTCATCTTCGTCGTCGGCCTGCTGGACGACATCTGGAACCTCTCGGCCCGCCTGAAGCTGCTGGCCCAGGGGGTGGCCGTGGTCATTCTCATCAAATACAACGTCTCCATCTCCTTCCTCCCCGATACCTGGTGGGGAGACGCGGGCGAGGTCCTCCTGACCGGGCTCTGGGTGATCGGCATCACCAACGCCTTCAACTTCATAGACGGCCTGGACGGCCTGGCCACGGGGTCGGCGGCGATCAATGCCTTCTTCTTCGGCCTGGTGGCCTTCATGACGGATCAGCAGTTCATGATGTTTCTCTCCGCGGCCCTGATGGGAAGCTGCCTGGGGTTTCTCCCCCACAACTTTCGCCGCTCCCGGCCAGCGGGGATCTTCATGGGGGACGCCGGGAGCAACTTCCTCGGTTTCACCCTGGCGGGCATCGGCGTCATGGGGGACTGGGGCCGCAATCACCTCTCGGACATCATCGTCCCGGTCCTGATCCTCGGCGTGCCGATCTTCGACACGACGCTGACGACGGTGGTGCGCGTCTGGTCCAGCCAGGTCAAGACCTTCAACGAATGGATCGCCTTCACGGGCCGGGACCACTTCCACCATCGCCTGTCCGACCTCGGCCTCGGCAACCGGACAGCCGTGCTGGTCATCTATACCATCACGGCCTGGGCAGGGCTGAGCGGGCTGCTTCTGAAAGACGCCACGGGCATGAGCGCGGTCCTGGCGCTGATGCAGTCGGCCATCATCTTCCTCCTGATCGGAGGGTTCATGGTCTTCGTCAAAGACCAGTACGCCCGGATGGCCGGGGTGGTCAACCCGAAGAGCGGGGATGAGTGACACCCCCCTTCCACCCCTAACCCCTCTCTTTTATCTTTACAGAAAAGACGGTTTGGCTTATATTTTTAAGCCGTTTATATAACTGAGCGCAACCCTTATCGATAAGGAGCTATCAGATGCCAGAAGAGGAAGCCGAATTCACGCGTGACCCCGCGGACGTGGAGCCCGACGACATGTCCTACCAGGGGCCTATCGGCACGTTCTCGGACGCGGACCGGGAACTGCTGATCGAGTCCCAGTGCTGCGTCTCGGGCAAGGAAGTCAAACACAGTTTCTGCCGGTATCCCGACAACGAACGGGGTACGGTTATGGTCATGTCCCGCGAGGCGATGCTCAAGTTCTCCCGCAAGGGGCAGAACCTGATCACGGAATTCGAGAGAATTCTCGAAAAACGCCGTGAGGCGGAGAAACGGGCGCGGGCGCGCAAGAAGTAGACGGAGATTCTGATATGGCGGAGGCGCAGGCGGTCACCGACGAACAGAAGAACGAGTTCCTGTTCATGCAGCTCGTGTTCATGTTCCAGAGCGCGGCCATGCAGCATCTGGGCAAGGTCAAGAATCCGCTCACGGACCGGATCGAACGTGACCTGGACCAGGCCCGGCATACCATCGACGTCCTCGGTATGCTGGAGGGAAAGACCAGGGGCAACCTGAGTCCTCAGGAGAAACAGTTCCTGGAGCACGCCCTGTACGAGTTGCGAATGGACTTTGTGGACGAGACCCGGAAGTCCCAGGAGCAACCGGAGGAGAAGAAGGAAGAGCCTTCGTAGAGAGGAAATGAATTTCCTCTCTACGGACACGAAGCCCGGACAAGCCGGGCTAAAAGACCCCCTCAGTCCGCTTCAGCGGACTTTTTAGAGGCAGCGAGGGAATTCATTCCCGCGCAGGCTTCAAGTCGTTCTTTACATGACCCTCGGTCCCCTCAAATTGACCCCCGTCCACGTGGAGAAACCCTGGGGCGGGTGGGCGCTGGGCAGGCTGTTCGGAAGGCCCCTGTCCGACGGCGCCCGCATCGGGGAGTCGTGGGAGGTCTCGGACCGTCCCGAGGCTCAGAGCCGCGTGGCCGAAGGGCCGCAGAAGGACAGGACCCTCGCAGAGCTGCGGCGGACATTCGGGGAGGATCTCCTCGGAAGCGTGGCCACGGCCATCTCTCCGGGCCGTTTTCCGCTCCTCATCAAATGGATCGACGCCCGCGAACTCCTCTCCGTGCAGGTCCACCCCGACGACGAGGCCGCACGGGCGCTGGGTGAGCCGGACCCCGGCAAGGCGGAGGCATGGATCGTCGCCGACGCCACGCCAGGCGCTCGCATGGTCTACGGCCTTCGAGAGCGGATGACCGGGGAGGCCGTCAGGGCCGCTGCCGAATCCGGGGGGCTGGAGCCCTGCCTCGGATGGGTGACGGCGCAGCCAGGGGACTGTTTCATGGTCCCCCCCGGCGCGGTCCACGCGCTCGGCGCGGGCATCGTCCTCTACGAGGTTCAGCAGAACTCCAACATCACCTACAGGCTGTGGGACTGGGGCCGCACGGGGACCGACGGACGGCCCCGCGACCTGCACCTGAGCCAGGCCGAGGCGGTCCTGGACGGAGGATTTTCTCCGCAGGGTCCCGTTCCGCCGATCCGGGTCTCCCTGGGGGAGGGCAGCCGGCGCTTTGCCGTGGCCTGTTCGCACTTCGCCGTGGAGATCCTGGAGATCCCCCCCTCCGGCTCAATGGCCGACCGGTGCGACGGACGGTCTTTCCACGCCCTGACGGTCTGGTCTGGAAGCGGGGAGATCGTCTGGGAAGGCAACAGGCCCTCACGCCTCTCTCTCTCTCCCGGCGAGACCGTCCTGGTCCCCGCCTGCGCGGGCGACTATCACCTTACCTCGGCCTCCGGTCTGAAGGTCATCAAGTCCTTTGTGCCGGACCTCGACGCGGACGTCATCACCCCGCTCCGAAGGGCGGGCGTGGCTGAGGAGGACATTCGTAGAATTCTCTATTAAACGGGCCCACGGTCTATGCTCAGGCGTCTCCTGCGATCCTGGCGGCGGATCTCTGCCCCGCTGAAGGAAGTGCCGGTCATCCGGCACGTGATCTTCATCTACCTGAAGATCGTCTCGCTCATCCGGGCATCCCTGCGTTTCATCTGGTATGAGCACATCCCGCGCATCGCCTTCCTGGTCCTGAGCGTGATGGTGATCGGGGCCCTGGTGGTCCTGGGGCTGGAACGACACAAGAACGAACAGTTTCAGGACATGGAGGATGCCCTCTGGTGGGCGGTGATCACGGTCACGACGACCGGATATGGCGATAAATACCCGATCACGCCGTGGGGGCGCGTCGTCACGGGCATCCTGATCTTCACGGAGATGGGGCTGGTCTCCGTCTTCACGGCGACCATCGCATCGGCCCTGACCGAACGGCGGTTGAAGGAGGCGCGAGGCTTGGAACAGATCACCACGGCAGGGCACCTGCTCATCTGCGGCTGGAACCCGAACGCCGAGGGCGTCATCCAGAACCTGGTCGCCCTGGGGGCGCACGAGTCCGGCGACATCGTCATGGTCAACAGCCTGCCCGAGGACCAGGTGCAGGAGATCATCCTCCGCCTCCAGGATGTCCAACTGCGCTACGTCCACGGGGACTTCGCGCTGGAAGGGGTACTCCGGAAGGCCAACGTGGAGAATGCGGCGACGGTCGTCATCATGGCCGACATCGCGGGGGGCGACCGGGCCAAGGCGGACGAGCGGACGATCCTCGGAACGCTGACGATCAAGTCCATCAACCGGGACGTGAAGGTCTGCGCGCAACTGTTGAGCAAGGACAACGAGCAGCACCTGCGGCGGGCCGGGGCGGACGAGATCGTCATCGTGGGAGAGTTCACCGGGTTCCTGATCGCCTCGGCGGCTCAACTGCCGGGCCTCAACTCCGTGGTCCGGGAACTGATGGTGGACCAGGCGGGAAACTCCTTCCATCGGATAGAAATCCCGGAGGAGTTCGTGGGGAGGACCTACCTCGACCTGCTGCTCCACTTCCGCCGGGAGCACGGGGCCACGCTCATCGGCGTCGTGTCCGAGGAGAAGGGGATGACGATGGACGAAATGCTCACGGATTCGGCCATCGACACCTTCATCCGGGCGAAGTTCGCGGAGGCGGGCAAGGAGTCCCTCTTCCAGGTGGGCGGCGGGAGCCAGGTGCGGGTCAACCTGCCGGACGACTACCAGATCGGCGAGAACGACCACGCCATCGTCATCATGCAGGGGAAGGCAGAGTCGTAAAAACGATATGGGTATCCGTACCGTGCTTCAATCTTTGCTCCCCGGAAACCGGGAACAGGCGGAAGAGGACGATTTCGAGTTCCTCCGCCAGGTCTCCATCTTCAAGGGTCTCTCGGAAGACCAGCTCCGGAAGATCCACGCCCGGATGGACAAAAAGGCCTTCGAAGCGGGCAAGCCGATCATCCGGGAGGGGGAGATCGACGTCGAAAATACGATGTACATCCTGAAGACCGGCACCGTGGGGATCACGAAGGCGGTGACCCTCAAGATATCCCAGACGGAGACGGCGCAGAAGGAGAAGAGCTTCATCCGGCTGACCGGGGCGATGCGGCCCTTCTTCGGAGAGATGTCGATGTTCGAAGAGAAAGGGGAGCGGTCCGCCACCGTGATGCCCATGGACGATTGCACCGTCTTCGTCATCTCCAAGAAGGCCCTGGAGGAACTGGCGGTCGAAGACCCCGCCATCGGCTACGTCATCGTGACGAACATCACCCGCGTGTTGTGCGACCGCCTGCGCAAGACGAACAACGACGTGCTCAAACTGACCACGGCGCTCAGCCTGGCGCTGTCGCGTTAGCGTCCGTACGGAAAAAAACCCTCCCACTTTCATTTTTTGCCTTTCACCTTTCACATTCGCCTTCTCCTCCATGCCTCGCCCCTCACCGATTTTTCAGACGAACCACCCTGTATCGGCCACAAATATTTTCGCCGCGTGATCTGCGTCACAGATTTTTTCTGTTTTTTCGTGACTTTCGTCACCAAAAATGTCTCTCCTTCTATGGTAGATTAAAGCGGCATAGATTGTGCTCAAGAAGGGACGAAGCATTTGCCGTTCGTGATGGGATGGGCAGGTTCCATTTTACCCGGCATTAATTTCGTCCCTGTTGTCTTTTTCCAGCCGATGGCGATTTAAGAGCCCGTACGGACTCTAAGGCCCCGATCTCGGGCAGCGTCTCAGAACCGGCGCATGCGGCGCCTGGCGAGACAGCCTGAAAATACGGGGATTTTGCACATAAATCGCGTAGATGTACGGATGGACAAGCCGGGGGGAAATAGATACCATGTCCAGCAATGTGCAAGGCCCCACGAAAGAGAGTGGCAGGACAGGTCTTTATTTAGGTTTTTTCGAGTGGAGAAGCCGGTGATGCAGAAGATAAAGGCAATCTTGGTCATATCCTGTCTATTCCTGGTCGCGTCCCTGGCCCTGGGACAGACGATCACGCAGGTCACGGTCTCGGGCAAGGTGACCGACCCGGACGGAAAGCCCGTGATGGGCGTCTTCGTCAACCTGTCCGACCCGGTGACGCACCTGGGGGCCGGAGGGCAGACCGATTCGACGGGGACCTACAAATTTTCGATCGCGCCGGGGGCCTACAGCGCGGATGTGAGCCCGCAGGGGGACGTGCCGTTCCTCAGAATCCACCGGGAGAACGTCGCCGTCACGGCGGCCCTCACGCTGGATTTCAAGCTCGAACGGGGAGTGGTCCTGTCGGGCGTGGTCAAGGACCCGGACGGCAAGCCCCTGAAGGGCGTCTTTGTGAACCTCTTCGCGCTCCCCAACCTGGGCTATGGGGAACAGACCCGGGAGGACGGGCGCTACTACCTGGTGGTGGGGCCGGGGACCTACAGCCTGAGCCTCGGCGCACCGCAGGGGACCCCCTTCCTCAGCGTCCAGAAGGAGGGGCTCTCCCTCCGGACGGACACGACCCTGGACTTCACGCTGGAGCGCGGGGTCTTCCTGTCCGGCAAGGTGACCGACCCGGACGGCAAGCCCCTGAAGGACACCTATGTGGGTGTCTTCAACAAAGAGGGGGCTGGGGGCGCGAATACGGATGCCGACGGAAACTACAGGTTCCCGGTCAGGCCAGGCGCCTACGAACTCAGCGTCAACCCGCCCTCCGGGACATCCCTCCTCCCTGAGCACAGAACCGGGCTGGAAGTGAAGGGGGATCTGACCCTCAACATCTCCCTCAAGAAGGGGGCCACGGTCTCCGGCGTGGTACGCGACCCGGATGGGAAGCGCGTCCAGAACGTCTACGTGAACCTCCAGGACCCGAAGACCAGCCAGGGCTATGGAGCCGCCACCGACGCGGATGGGGCCTACAGCATCGTCGTGACGCCGGGCCGCTACAACCTGAACGCCAGTCCCCCGTCCGGAAGCCCCCTGCTCCCCTTCAGGAAGGATGGCCTGGACGTGGCGGCGGACCTCCGCCTCGACCTCAACCTGGAGCGGGGCAATATCCTCTCTGGCCGCGTCACGGACCCGGACGGCAAGCCCGTCCAGAACGTCTACATCAACCTCTACAGTCCGCAGCCCGGCGCCCTGGGCAGCGGCGGGAACACGGACGCGGACGGCCGCTATCGGATCGCCCTCCTGCCCGGGACCTACAGCATCAGCATCGGCCTCCCCTCCGGCAGCCCCTTCGTCTCGAAGAGCATTCCGGACTACAAGATCGCCGGAGACCAGACCTTCGACATCAAACTGGACCGGGGCGCGACCCTCTCTGGCCGCGTCACGGACCCGGATGGAAAACCCGTTCAGGGCGTGAACATCAACGCCCACAGCCAGCTCCTCAACGCCGGAGGCGGCATCCAGACTGACGCAGAAGGCCGCTACCGGATCATCCTCCTGCCCGGCACGTACAGCATCAACATCAGCCTCCCGTCTGGCAGCGCGCTCGTCTCAAAGAATATTCAGGAATACAAGATCACCGCTGACCAGACCCTGGACATCAAACTGGACCGGGGCAATATCCTCTCCGGACGGGTCACCGATCCCGATGGAAAACCCGTCCAGAATGTTTACGTCAACCTCTACAGCTCGCAGCCTGGCGCCATCGGCGCCGGTGGGAGCACCGACGCGGAGGGTCGCTACCGCATCACCCTGCTGCCCGGTACATATAGCGTCAGCATCAGCGTTCCCTCCGGCAGTCCCCTCGTCTCGAAGAACATTCAGGACTTTAAAATCACCGCCGACCAGACCTTCGACGTCAAGCTGGACCGGGGCAACATCCTCTCCGGCCGTGTGACAGACCCCGACGGAAAACCCGTTCAGAACGTCTACGTCAACGCCTACAGTTCGTTGCCCGGCGCCCTCGGCAGCGGCGGGAACACGGATGCGGACGGTCGCTACCGGGTCACCCTCCTGCCCGGGACCTACAACGTCAGCATTGGCCTTCCGTCCGGGAGCTCCTTCGTCTCCAAGAACATTCAGGACTACAAGATCGCCGGGGATCAGACCCTGGACATCAAACTGGATCGGGGCAGTATCCTCTCCGGCCGTGTGACAGACCCCGACGGAAAACCCGTTCAGAACGTCTACGTCAATGTCTACAGCCCGCAGCCCGGCGCCTTCGGGAATGGTGGGAACACCGACGAGGACGGCCGCTACCGGGTCGTCCTGCTGCCCGGCACGTACAGCATCAGCATCGGCCTCCCCTCCGGAAGCCCCTTCGTCTCGAAGAGCATTCCGGACTACAAGATCGCCGGGGATCAGACCTTCGACATCAAGCTGGACCGGGGGGTGGCCCTCTCCGGCCGCATCACCGACCCGGATGGCAGACCCGTTCAGAACGTGAACGTCAACCTCTGGAGCCAGGAGACCCAGACCGGGGGCGGGGCGCAGACCGACGCGGAGGGCCGGTATCGCATCACGCTCCTGCCCGGGACCTACAGCCTGAACATCAACCCCCCGCAGGGCAGCCCCCTCGTGTCGAAGAGTATCCTATCCTACCAGGTCCCCATCGACCAGACCCTGGACATCAAGCTGGACCGGGGCCTGGTTCTCTCAGGCCGCGTCACGGACCCCGACGGCAAGCCCGTTCAGAACGTCTACATCAACGCCTGGAACCAGCAGGCGCAGATCGGCAGCGGCGGGACCACCGACGCGGAGGGCCGCTACCGCGTCTCCCTCCTGCCGGGGACCTACAGCCTGAACATCGGCCTTCCGCCCGGTAGCCCCTTCGTCTCGAAGAACATTCAGTCCTACCCGATCACCGCGAACCAGACGCTCGACGTCAAACTGGAGTCGGGCAAGGTCCTCTCCGGCCGCGTCACCGGCCCGGACGGCAAACCCGTTCAGAACGTGAACGTCAGCGCCTACAACCCCCAGGCGCAGACCGGGGGCAGGATACAGACCGACGCGGAGGGCCGCTACCGCATCGCCCTGGTCCCCGGCGCTTACGACGTCACCGTCAACCCCCAATCAGGCTCCCCCCTGGTCAGCGCCCGGGCCGAACGGACCAATGTCTTCGCCGACGCCGTCCTGGACTTCAAGCTGGAACGGGGCTCGACCCTCTCCGGCCGCATCCTCGGCCCCGATGGCCAGCCTGTCCCGGAGGTGAACGTCAACGCCTACGACCCCCGCACCAGCGCCAACAGCGGGGCGCGGACCGGCCCCGACGGGAAGTACGCCCTTGTCCTGAAGAACGGCGACTACGACCTCAACGTCAACCCGCCGCCCGCCAGCCTGTTCGTCAGCCGGCGTCTGTCCGACGTGAAGGTGGGCGGGGACCAGACGCTCGACATCAAGCTGGAGCGCGGCGTCCTCCTCTCCGGCCACGTGACCGGCCCGGACGCAAAACCCGCGCAGAACGTCTACGTCAATGCGTGGAACCCGCAGGCCCAGACCGGGGGCGGGGCGCAGACCGACGCCGACGGCGGCTATCGCATCACCCTGACGCCCGGCGTCTACAGCGTCAACCTCGGGCCTCCGCCCGGGACCGCGTTCGCAGGGCAATATTTGGAAAACCTGGAGATCTTCAAAGACCGCGTCCTGGACGCGAAGCTGGAGAAGGGGTTCGTCCTGTCCGGAACCGTCCAGGACAAGCTGGGGCGGCCGGTCTCGAACGCGAGCGTCAACGCCTACAGCTCGCAGATCAACTTCGGGGGCGGCGGCGTCACCGGCCCCGACGGCCATTACCGCATCGTCCTCAAACTCGGCGTCTATGAGGTGGCCGTCAACCCGGACCCGACCAGCGGCCTGACGCGGACCGCCTTCCCCGGCGTGGACATGAAGGCCGACCGGACGCTCGACGTCGTCCTGCAATCCGGCGTCACGCTGTCCGGAAAGGTCGTGGGCCCGAAGGGGGGCGGGGTCGAGGGCGTCTCCATCAGCGCCCAGGACGAGGACCTCCAGAACGGCCCCGAAGGCTCCGCGACCACCGACCGGGATGGGGTCTATTCGATGATCCTCCCCCCCGGCCTCTACCGGCTCGACCTCCGGCCAGCGGACGGGACGCGCTTCCTCCAGACCCAGGTCCACGACGTGAGTCTTAAGACCGACCGGCAGGGCTTCGACATCCGGCTGGACGAGGGGGTCGTCCTGTCCGGCCGGGTGACCGACCCGGATGGAAAACCCATACGGGATGCCTACGTCAACCTCTACGACCCGGCGGCGCAGTTCTGGTACGGGGACAGCGCGGACCCGGACGGCGTCTACCGCGTCGTCCTGAAACAGGGCGTCTACACCCTCCACGCAGAGCCCCCGCACGTGCAGGGCACGGTCTCCAGCCTGGTCTCCCGCAACCTCCCGGACGTGCGCGTGGCCGACGACATGACGCTCAACCTGGCCCTAGACCGGGGCGTCTTCCTCTCCGGCCGCGTCACGGACCGGGCCGGACGCCCGCTCCCCGAGGTGAACATCAATGCCAGCAGCAATCAGGCGTTCGGCGGCGGGACGCAGACCGACCTGGACGGGAAGTACCGCCTCGCCCTCCGGCCTGACGTTTACTTCATCTATGTGAGCCCCCGCCCGAACACGGCCTACGTCCCGCAGCGCGCCGAGCAGGTGGAGATGAAGGGGGAGCGGACCCTGGACTTCACCCTGGACGAGGGCATCGTCCTGTCCGGCCGGGTGACCGACGCCGAAGGGACCCCCCTCAACGAGGCCCACATCCGCGCCGGAGACCGGGACAAGAGCGACGGGGACGAGGGCTACGCGACCACCGGGCGGGACGGGACCTACCGGCTGCCCCTCCCCGCCGGGGTCTACGACGTCACCGTTGAGCCGCCCGACGGGAGCGGCCTGCTCCAGGCCACGGCCGCCTCCGTGGATCTGACCGCCCCCCGGGCGCTCGACTTCAAACTGAAGGAAGGCCTGCTCCTCTCCGGCCTGGTCAAGGGCCCCGACGGCCAGGGCCTGTTCAACGCCCGGATCAGCGTCAACCAGTCCCAGACCGGCGAATGGCACGGGACCCAGACCCGCCGGGACGGGACCTACCTGCTCGCCCTCCCCCCCGGGACCTACGGCCTGCGCGCCGAGCCCCCGCAGGGGAGCGGCCTGGTGATGAAGGAGATCAAGGCATTCGAGTTCAAGGAGAGCCGGAAGCTGGATATCACCTTCGACCGGGGCATCACCCTGTCGGGCAAGATCACCGACCCCGACGGAAAACCTATGGTCGACGCCGGGGTCAACGCCTGGGTCGCCTCCGGGGAGGTCTTCTGGGCCGGGTCCCAGTCCGACGGGACCTACCTGCTCGCCCTCCCCCCCGGGACCTACTCCCTCAGCGTCTATCCCCGGTCCGGGAGTAACCTCCTCCCCAGGCAGATTCAGGCCGTGGAGATCCAGGCCGACCGGAAACTGGACATCGCCCTGGAGCGGGGCGTGACCCTGTCGGGCCGGGTCACCGACGGGAAGGGGAACTCTGTCCAGCAGGTGAACGTCCACGCCGAAGACGGGCAGGGGGCCGGAAACGGCGTTCCCGTGGACCGGGACGGGCGCTACAGCCTCCCCCTGAAGCCGGGGACCTACACCGTCACCTTCGATCCCTTCGGGGGCCGGCTGATCCGCAGGGTGATGGAGAAGATCGAGGTGAGAGACTCCCGCACCCTGGACGTGACCCTGGCCGATGGGGCGGCCGTGTCGGGAAGAGTGACCGACGCGTCGGGGAAGGAGGTGGCCGACGTCTCCGTCAACGCCTTCGCCGGACAGGAACTCCGGTACGTGAGCGGGGCGCGCACCTTCTTTGACGGGACCTACAGCCTGGCCCTCCCACCGGGCACTTACACCCTCGCCTTCGACCCGGCGCCGGGGACCCCCTACGTGCGTCAGGCGCTCAAGGACGTGAAGGTGGACGGGGACCGGAAGCAGGACGTGGTCCTCTCCGCCGGCCTGGTCCTTTCGGGCAGGGTGACCGGGCCCACCGGCGCGGGCATCCCGCAGGCCGGGCTCACGATCCGGAACGCCGACACGGGCGACGCCTACGGCGCCGGCACGGACCAGGACGGGAACTACCGCCAGACCCTGCCGCCGGGCACCTATATCATTAACGTCGGCCCGCCCCCCACCAGCCGGCTCGGCTTCAAGGAGATCAAGGACGTGCGGGTGGTGGCCAATAAGACGCTGGACATCGCCCTGGACGCGCAGGTCGGGATCTCAGGTCGGGTGCTCGACCCCGACGGCAAGACCGTCCCCTTCGCCCGGATCTCCGCGGAAGCCCCCGGCCTGAGCCGGGGATCGGGGTCGGACGACAGGGGCCTCTACACCCTCCCCCTGCCGCCGGGCACGTACGCGATCACCGTCTATCCCCCGGTGGGATCGAAGCTCCGGCGCACGCGCGTCGAGAACGTCAGCGTGACCTCGGACCAGACCCTCGACCTCAAGCTGGAGCGCGGCATCGGGCTTTCGGGCAAGGTGGCCGACGCGACCGGCAAGGGGCTTGAGAAGGTCAGCGTCAGCCTGTTCAACACGACCACGAAGGAGTGGACCGGGACCTCCACGGCCTCCGACGGGACCTACGGCATCGGCCTGGAGGCCGGGACCTATGAACTGACCGTCATCTCCTTCGACCCCGCCTCCCGCTTCATCCAGAGGCGTCTGACCGGCGTGGAGATCAAGACGGACCGGACGCTCGACATCGTCCTGGACCAGGGGTTCCTGGTGACGGGCCGGGTGACGGACGGGGGCGGAAACGGCATCCCGCGCGTCGGCGTGAACGCCGTGGACGCGACGGGCGCGGCCTTCGGACGGGGCACGGACGACAAAGGGGCCTACAGCCTGACGCTCCCCGCCGGGACCTACCGGATCGAGGCATATCCCCCCCAGGGCGCGGGCCTGATCCCCAGGCGTCTCGCGGACGTGAATGTGTCCGCCGACCTGAAACTGGACATCCCCCTCGAAAAGGGCGTCACGCTGAAAGGCCGCGTGACGGACGCCAGCGGCGCGGCCGTGGAACGCGTCGGGGTGTCGGCCTTCAACCCCTCGACCGGGGAGAACTACGGCGGCGGCACGGGGATCGAAGGGACCTATGCCGTCGCCCTGCCGCCGGGGACCTACCGGGTGGCATTCTATCCCCCGGAGGGCCGGGGGCTCACCCGCAAGGAGATCCCGGACGTCGCCCTGTCTGCCGACCGGCAGCTCGATGTGACCCTGGAGCGCGGCCTGGTCCTCTCCGGCCGCATCCTGACTCCCGCCGGGGACCGGGGCGTGGCGGACGTGGAGATGTTCTTCATCCTGAAGGGGAAGGGGCCGGTTGCCGAGGCCCTCACCAGCACGGACGGGTTCTACCGCGCCGCGCTGCCGCCGGGGACCTACACCATCGGCTACACCCCCCCGGCGGCCAAGGGCTACCTCCCGGCGCTCGTGGAGGGGGTCCAGATCGACCAGAACCGGACGCTGGACTTCAAGCTGGAGGAGGGCACGGCCCTGCTCGGCCGCGTGGCCGGGCCGGGCAATACCCCCGTGTCCGGGGCGATCCTGACCGCCGTCAACAAGAAGGGAGAGAAGTTCTCCTCCATCACCTCCTCGGACGGCCTGTTCCGGATGATCCTGACGCCGGGCGTCTACGACCTGGAGGTGCAGCCCTCCGCCGGTTCGGGCCTGGCGTCCCAGAAGATCCCGTCCGTGGACACCGCGGCGGGCAAGCCCCTGGACATCCGGCTGATCCCCGCCATCGGGCCAGCCGTCGCCGTGGGTACGGTGAAAGTGACCCCATCGGCAGCGACCCTCCCTGCGGACGGGGCCTCCTCCGTGGTCCTGAGCGTGACCGTGACGCGGCCCGACGGGTCCCCTGCGGCGGCGGATGACAGCACCTCCGTGGCGTTGCTCGTGGATGGGCCTGCGGCCGTGAAGCCGGGGACCGTCAGGGTCAAGGGAGGCGTCGGGTCGGCGCTGCTCGTCCCCACGACCGTGGCCGGCAAGATCGAGGTGGTCGCGGCGGCGGCGGGGTTGGCCGCGGGAAAGGCCACGCTGACCTCCTTCCCCGCAACCGGGGACGCGGAGACCACGGCCCTCACCGTCGGGCCGGTGGTCACGGACATCACGGCCACGGCCGCCGCCGTGCTCTGGGGCACGGACCGGCCCTCGGACGGCGTCGTGGAATATGGCCTGACGCCCGCCTTCGGCGCGACCCAGCCGGACACGGGGAAGACGGCCCGACATCGCGTCCTGTTGAATGACCTGAAGCCTTCCACGATCTACCGGTATCGCGTGGTCTCCGGCGGGACGCGCAGCCGGACCCTCTCCTTCACGACCGGGGCCCCGGCCTCGGAGAACAGCGGAGGGGCCATGGAGATGGACCTCGACCCCGCGCCGGGGAACCAGAAGTCGGCCTCCAGGGCCGGCCTGAAGGCGGGACAGACCGTGGAGGTGGCCGTCTACGCGAAGGGCATCCGGAACGTCGCGGGATTCGTGCTCGACCTGGACTTCGACCCGGCCACCACACCGTTCGTGTCCGCGGCCAGCGCCTCGGACGCGGAGAAGAACCTCCTCGCCACAGGGGGGGGCAACGCCGTCTTCCTGGCCCCCCCGGTGAAGGGGGGCAGCCTGAGGTTCGGCGGGTCCATCCTGGCCCCCACCGCCGGGACCGTCGCCAGTGGCGACGGCCTCCTCGGACGGTTCACGTTCAAGATGGCCGACGACTTCGGCGCGGGCCGCGAGGCGAAGGTGACCCTGGCGCAGACCGTCCTGCGCGGCCTCGTATCCTCGCAACAGGACACCCTCCGGGCGCTGACCACGGTCGTGCTGTCATCGGGGGGAACCTCAGGCGGCGGGTCAGGGCCAGTCGTCATCGACCTTGACCTCGCGCCCGGGGATCAGGGGAAACGGACCCTCTCCGGCCTCCAGTCCGGCGCCGCGTTCGACGTGGAGGTCGCGGCCACGGCCAACGCCACCGGGGCCACGGGCTTCACCGCCCGCATCGAGTTCGACCCGAAGAAACTCACCTACGTCGGCTTCAACATGGGCAGCCTCATCCCGGACATCAAGGGCCTCCCCAACCCCGGCGACGGCGTCGTGGAGGTGGGCGGATCGATCCTCGGCAGCGGGGCCGGAGCTGTGAAAGACAGCGGGACCCTGGCCACGGTACGGTTCCAGGTGAGCGGAGACCTGATCGGCGCCGCCTCTTTGACGCTCACCTCCGCGAGCCTTAGAAAGGGGGGCCAACAGGAGCGGTTCACCCCCAGGATCTCCGTGGAGGTCCAGGCATCCGCCGTGACGGGAAAACCCTCCGCGGACTTCGACGGGGACGGGGAGGTGGGGTTCAACGACTTCTTCCTGTTCGCCAACGCCTTCGGGTTCAAGAAGGGGGATAAAGCGTTCGACGGCAAGCTCGACCTGGACCAGAACGGCGAGGTCGAATTCAACGACTTCTTCCTCTTCGCCAACGAGTTCGGAAAGGTCCTCAAGGCCGGGAAGAGGGCGAGATAGGGGATGAGGTGCACGGCGATTCATCGCCGTGTGAGTGATAAGTAAGCTGTCTCTTGCTTTTTCCATTTCACGTTTCACGTTTAAAGTGTTGCGATCCTCAATCCACGGCTTTATCTTTTCCCATCCCCCTTTGGAAGGAGGTGGCCTCCTCGCATAACGGTCTCTCTCTATCGAGCGCCCCAGCGTCTCGACAACCTGTTTATTTCGCTGTTTTCAGGAGGGTATATGAAACGCACGAAACGATGGTTGCGTTACTGCGCGGGCCTGAGCCTTGCGGTGATGCTGTTCGGGGTCGCCCGGGCAGATGCAGCGGTGAAGATCTCCGCAGACCTGGACCCCGCTGAAGGGGACCAGGGGGTGACCTCCGCCGAGGTGCCTCCGGGTGCGCCGCTCACGATCCAGATCTTTGCCCAGGGTTCGGAGAACGTCATGGGATTCACGGTGGACGCGCGGTTCGATCCCGGGTCGGTGGACGGCACGCCGGCCGCGATTGCCTTCACCCCCAACCCGGCGTTTCCGGTCACCTTCCCGGTGTCCGTCAAGACGCCCGTGGCCACCGGCATGGGCGGCCAGCTCCCCCCCAAGCCCGTCTCTGAGCCCATGATCATGCTGGGCGTCTTCACCTTCAAGACCCTTTCGACCTATGAGCGCGGGGGCCTGAAGATCACGAAGGTGGAGATCAAACACAGCGGCGGTCCCTCTGAGGCGATCCCAACCGACATATCGCTCAGCTTTGCCCGGCCAGGCGCCGGGAAGTCGGGTGGGTCGGGCGGGCCGGGTGGCGGCATGGGCGGGCCGGGCGGACCGACGGGCACCCCTCCCTCACCTGAAGAGATGAAGAAAATGTACGATCGGTGGAAGGCCAGCGATCAGGCCAAGGATCTCAACGGGGATGGAAAGACCGACGAAGCGGACTTCAAAATCTTCATGGAGAAGATGAAGGGTCCCGGTGGTCCCGGTGGTCCTGGTGGTCCTGGTGGACCCGGCGGGCCGGGTGGCGGACCGGGTGGGCCGGGTGGCCCCGGTGGTCCGAGTGGTCCAGGGGGTGGCA
>SICM01000089.1 GCA_009694805.1 Candidatus Latescibacterota bacterium | reverse complement strand
CGGGGTCGGCCCGGTAGGAGGTGGAGGAGGACGCCTCCTGCGGGGTCTGCGAGGAGAGTCCTCCGGAGGGGTGAAGGTAGTAGGGGGCCATCTCGACTTCCTTCGGCGGCCAGGCGTCCGCCTCCTCCCAGGCCCCTCCGTGCTCCATGAGGCCGTCCGGGGCCCGCGCGCCGGACCCGCCGCCCATGACAAAGTAGCGGACCGGGCTTCGGAAGACCCCGTCGTCGTCGATGCCCTTCAGCCACCGGTCGAACCAGCGCAGTTCGTAGTCCGGTAGCGCGGCTTCTCTCGCGGAGCCTTCGCCGAAGGTGGTCTGACCGATCCGGCGAGCCGTCTCCCCGTGGGTCCAGGGGCCGAAGACGACGTACTGGCCGCGATGTCCCATCTGCGTGAGCCGGGAGAAGGCGAGGGTGTCCGGGTGGGCGTAGGCGTAGTGGTCGAACCAGCCGCAGACGTGGAGGGTCGGGACGTCGGGCCACCGGTCCAGGTGCTCGGCGGCGCTCACCCCCGGATGCCGCCAGAACGCGTCCAGGCCTTCGCGCCGGAGACAGTTGAAGAGGGTGCGCTCGTAGGAGGGGGCGAGGGCCAGGGGGGACTGCCCCTCGCGGAGGGGCCATCGTTTGAGCCACTCCTCGAACCGCATCTGGTGCAGGGCCTCGCGGACGCTGGGGTCGGCCAGGGCTTCCTTGCCGTCCCCGGCCATCAGCACGAAGTAGGACATCCAGAACAGGTCGAGCGCGCCGCCCTGGCGCACGCTGTGATACCCGTGCGGGTAGCCGAAGACGTGGCACATGGCGGCCAGGTGGGGCGGGGCCTGGGTCGCCGCCGCTGCCTGGACGTAGGCCCCGTAGGAGGCGCCGAGGGTGCCGACGCGGCCGTCGCAGGGGGGCTGGGCCGCCAGCCATTCGATGGCGTCGTAGCCGTCCTCGGCCTCCTGCGCGAAGGCGTCGAACACGCCGTCCGAGGCATAGCGCCCGCGCACGTCCTGCACGGCCACGACGTAGCCGTGCCGGGCCAGGCGCATGGCCTGGAGGTGGTTGGCCTGCCCCTTGTTGTAGGGCGTGCGGATGAGCAGGCCCGGCAGGGGCTCGGCCACGACCCTGCCATCCCGGGCCGGGAGATAGACATCCGTGGCCAGGGCCACGCCGTCCCGCGCGGGGACCCGGACGTTGGGCCGGATGAGGATTTCAGGGTATTTCGGAGTTCGCTGGGGGATCATGATATCCTTAAGGTAGTCCGGACATGAATGGGGCGCGGGAATGAATTCCCGCGCTACAATACATGAAGTCCGCTGAAGCGGACTCCTATGATTCTTTTAGCCCGGCTACGCCGGGCTTCTTTTTTGTAGCGAAGAAATTCATTTCCTCGCTACAGGGTGGGATTATTCGATATAGACGTGCATCGCATCCACGGTATACGACCCGGCCGGGCAGGTGACGGCGAGGATGCCCTCTGTCCCGATCATCCGGAACGTGAAGGTCGCCTTCTTGCCTCCATAACCGTAGGAGAGGAGATGAAGTCCCTTCAGGGAGATGCATTTGAGTTCGGCCGGTTTCGCGTCCGCGCTGTAGTATTCGACGGTGAGGACGGCGTTCTCCGGGGCCCGGATCGACCAGGTGTGGAGACCGGGCGGAAAGCTGCCGCCGAGGTAGTGACTCCCCACATTCTGCGTGCCGTTCAGGGCCAGGAGCACGACGTCCGTCGAACTGCTGTCGATGCCCCCGAACCAGAGGTCCTTGCTGGACAGGAGATCGGCGTCGACCGGAAAAGAGACCAGGTCGTCGGCCCCATAGGCCACGGGGAAGGTCTCCCGCAGGTATTTCCGGTAGAGGTCGAGGATGGGCGCGCCATAGAAGTCTTTCAGGTAGTCGGGTTCGACCTTCTGGACCCCGAAGGCCCGGAGGGTCCGGTCATACTTTCCTCCCCAGGGCCGGGAGACGGCCTTCATGGGCGTTCGTCCGCCGGGGTCGGCGATCATGTCGTGGAAGGAGGCGATCTCCCCCTTGCCGTCGTACGTCTCGCCGGAGTAGAAGAAGATCCCGAAGGTGGGGTCGAGCAGTCGCCATCGCCCTCCGAAGAAGACCTCGCTGATCGCGTGGCTGCCCATGATCGGCCTCAGGTAGAACGCGCCGATGTAGCGGGAGGGGACGCCGGCCTTCCGGCACAGGATGCGGAAGGCGTGGGACATGCCGCCGCAGATCGCATAGCCTTCCCGGAGGACTTTTGTGGCCGACCCGCCGTTGCTCTTCAGGAGCAGGGCGCTGGAGACATAGCGGAGGACCTCGATGCTCTTCTGCTCGTCGCTCAGGCCCTGCATCCCCTCCGGGAAGATGGTCTTCAGGACGCCGTCCAGAAAGGCCACGTCTTCCTCTCTGGGGATGGACAGGTCCTCCTCCGTCGGAGGCCGGTCATAGGCGGCGTGGTTGTAGGGGAGGGCGTGCCGGCCCTGAGGCTGGGCGTGGGAGGTGCCGAAGAAGGTCATCAGGCAGACCAGGATGAGGAACATGAGAAAGTGCAAAGTGCAAAGTGCAAAGTGCAAAGTGTAAAATGTAAAACGAGAAACAAGACTTGCATTTTGCATTTTGCATTTTGCATTTTTCATTTCTTGTCCTTTTCAAGGCTGCGGAAAGCGGAGGAAACGCTGTGCCGTGCCGCCCATGATGTCCGCCCGCTCGTGCTCCGTGAGGTCGGGCAGGAGTTCGTCCAGGACGCGCGTGAGGGGACCGTAGCCGGGGTCCTCCGCGATCCAGGGGAAGTCCGTGGCCCACATCAGGCGGTTCGCGCCGAAGGCCCTGACCAGGTGGCTGTGAGAGGTGGTCAGGTCCCGGTAAGGCCAGGGCCCCTTGCTGAAGGCGTACTGCCCGGAGAGGTGGCCGGTGACGTTCTCATACTGGTTCAGCCGCATCGTTGTGTAGCGGGTCATGGGGGGGATGGGCGTGTCTACGCGCGGGCGTCCCTTCGGGTCGATGGAGAATTTCCCCTTGCCGGGGCAGACGAAGAGGTGGTTGAAGACGACGCGGACCTGGGGGAAGGCCTCCAGAAGAAAGGGGACCAGGTGGACCTCCCCGGCCCCGGGATAGAGCCAGAGGACGTGGTCCTTCTCTGCGGCCCGCTTCCAGATCGGGTAAGTCCTGAACGCGCGTATGTCGATCCGGTCGAGGGGGTCCCTGGGGCCGCCGAGCGTGGACAGGCGAAAGCCGATGACGCCGGTACCGTCCGTCAGCCGGTCCATGTGGTCTGCCGGAGCGGGGAGGTCCGGCGGGATGAGGCCGATGCCCAGGAAGCGGCGGGGATAGGTCCTGAGACAGTGGAGGAGGTAGGCGTGATGCTCAAGGCTCGTCCCGCCGATCTGGACGAGCACGGCCCGGTCGACCTGGTGGGCCTCCATCTCTTTCAGGAGTTTCTCGACGGGTTCTTCCCGGTCGGGCGGAAGCCAGTCGGACGTCTCGCGCGGGAACTCGGCGGAGGCCCTGGCGAACACGTGTACGTGGGCGTCGATGCGGGGCATCAGACCTCCATGCCGAAGAGCCTGCGGCGCGCGCGGGTGGCGCAGAGGGGCGCGATGGCCGCGAACCGCTGGGGGTTGAAACGCTCCCGGCTCCATTTCTCGTAGATCAGGATGATCGACTTCCGGGGCACGGGGGTGCGGTTCTCCACGGCGGTGTGCATGCCGTAAGAGTTGAACAGGATCGCCGTGCCGGCCTTCCCGGTGAATACCCTGTGGCCGGGCATGCTGTCGATCCGGCGGACGGCCGGGTAGGGGCCGGCCCCTTTCCGGTGGCTCCCCGGCACATAGGCGAACCCGCCCTCTCCGGGGCCCACGTCGTTCAGGTAGATCTGGACCTTCATGTGCAGGGGCGTGGTGTGGGGGACGTCCGGGTGCCAGCCGATGTAGCTGATCGGGCTGGGGGGGACGGTGCGCACCTGGGGGGCGAGGAAGATCAGGTCGTCCCCGCAGAAATCCATCAGGAACCCGTACCAGCCCGGATGGTCCGCCAGGTCCACGAAGACCTCGTCCTGCTCCAGGGGATCAGGGATGTCGAAGTACATCGCGGAATGCACGCCCGCCTCCACGCGCTCCAGCCAGCCGGGCCGGGCCTCTGCGGCGCAGCGGTCGAAGGCGGTCTGGAGCCGGCGGAGGTCATCCCCGACGATGGCGTCTTCGAGGACCACGAAGCCCTCTTCCCTCCACTGCTCGCGCTGCGTATCGGTAGGCCGGGTCATGGGACACCTCCAAAGATGAAAGATGAGACCTACAGCCCCCCTTCCACCCCCATCTCAAGGGGCAAAGCCCTGATGCCCCCTCCCTCCCCCCACAGGTGGGGGAGGGAGGGGGTGTGGGGGAGGGCTGGGGGCCGCATTCACCGTTTCGTCTTTCTGCTCTTCTCCGTCTTCTGCGCGGCCTTGACGACGCCGTTGTTTATGATCTCCACCTGATCCGGCGGGGAGTAGAAGTAGGCCCCCTGCTTCCAGTCGTAGCCCAGGTCGCCCAGCAGCCGCTTCTGCCTCGGCGTGCATCGCTTCAGCAGTTCCGGCGTGGGCTTCTCGAAGTCGAACGGCCGGAAACACATCTGGCTGTAGCAGTAGATCACGGTCTTCCGGGGCCGGGTCGACAGGTTCGGGGATACGCCGTGCCAGAGGGAATGGGGGAAGATGGCGGCGTCCCCGGCCTCCACGCAGACCTGCACGGCCCCCGGCGTCTCCGCGGTGATGGGGGTCTCGCCTTCGGGGTAGGGGCGCAGGTGGCTGCCGGGGAAGAGGGTGAAGTTGCCTCTGAAGGGTTTGTTGACGTCTGTCAGGAAGTACTGGATCTTGAGCTGGAGCGGCCAGCTCGTCTCGGTCACCCGGATGTGGCGCATGGCCTGTCCCCCGTCGGTATGGATGTAGCCCTTGAAGTCGGGGTTGGGGGGGCGCACGATGGCCTCGGACATGCTGAGCTGGATGTGGGGTCCCATCAGGTCGAGCACGACCCCGAAGGTGGCGGGGTGGTCGATCAGGCCCACGAAGACGTCGCTGTCCTCCATGACGTTCCGGCGGTCGATGCCCTTCTTCCGGTCCGCGTCCTTGTTCTGCAACATGTGTTTCCGGTGGAGCCGGTCCACCTCCCGGATGAGCCGGTCGATCTCGGGCCGGGACAGCACGCCCTTCAGCACGAGATAGCCGTCGATGGCCCACTGACGCCGCTGCTCCTCAGTCAGACGATTCAGCTTGGGGGAAGGCATGGGAGGAACTCCTTCGAAAAGTGCAAAGTGCAAAGTGCAAAGTGCAAAGTGCAAAGCCAGGAAGGATCATTTTCTATTTTGCATTTTCTATTTTGCATTTTGCATTTTCCTGATTTTCTACGATCTCGGCGATTATTTCAGCAGCTCCCTCAATCGCTTCCCGATGAGTTCCGGCTCCCCCTCCTTCAGGCACATCGGGCCGAAGGTGACGATGCCCTCGCTCACCCGGCCGGGACCGGCGTGGATGCCGGGGTTCCCGTCCTGGAGCCGCCGGACGAGGTCGAGGGCGGTCATCCCGGCGGCCTCTTCGTTCAGCTTCAACTGGACCCCGGGCGTCTCGGGGCGCCTGCGGTCCACGGAGAGCGTGACTTCGGCGTGCGGGAGGCCCTGCGCGGCGGCCACGAGGGCCTCCATCAGGCCCAGCCAGCGTTTGCGGCGGGCCTCCGGGTCCTCCGCGACGAAGAGCCGGAGGGCGGTGATCAGGCCGATGATCTGTTCCTTGCCGACCTTGCAGGGGCGGCCGATGCCGTGCTGGGGGGCGCCGGGGAGACGGCTTTTGTCGATGAGGGACGGGGGCGGGTTCCACTGCTCCCACAGGATGTCCAGGTCCAGGTGCTGGAGGGCGACCGCGGAGATCAGATCCCGACGGCCACACAGGATGCCGGAGGACTGGGGGCCCCGGATGGCCTTGCCGCCGCTGAATGAGACCAGGTCCGCGCCCTCGGCGATGAAGCGCTTCAGGTTGGAGGCGGGGGGGAGCTGTCCGGCGGCGTCCACCAGGACCGGGACGCCGGCTGCGTGGGCCACTTCCACGACCTGTTTGAGCGAGGGGAGGGAGTGGGGGTAGGCCACGTAGAACACGGCCGCGGTCTGGGGGGTGATGGCGTCGGCGATCTCCCAGGCCTCGGTGTCCCGCACGCCGGCCCCGCTGTAGCGGTCCGCGATGCCCACCTCCACGAGTTTGATGCCCACGGACCGCACGGCGTGGTCGTAGAAGTTGCGCTGGCTGCGCCCGATGATGACCTCGTTCTTCATGCCCGTGGTGTCGGGCAGGCGGTTCATTCGGCCGGGGTCGAGGCCGGTCACGCAGGCGGCGGTCCCCAGGAGGAGGCCGGCGGCGGCCCCGGAGGTGACGTAGCCGGACTCGGCCCCGGTGATCTCCGCGATGATCTGGCCGGCGCGGGCCTGGAGTTCGGCGATGTCCACGCAGTACTGGGTTGCCTCTCGCATGGCCTCGGCCACTTCGGGGGGCATGATCGCGCCGCTGAGCCGGGTGGAGGGGCCGCTGGCATTGATGATGGGGCGTACGCCGAGGCGCTCGTAGACGTTGGGCATGGGGACTCCTTAATGGGGGTGAGACGTGAGACGTACAGCCCCCCTTCCACCCCCTGCCCCCCTCCCTCCCCCCACAGGTGGGGGAGGGAGGGGGAAACAAGGGCTTTGCCCCTTGAGATGGGGGAGGGCTGGGGGCCGTTTTCCGTCACTCAAACGTTTGCTGTCCGACCAAATATTTTGCGACGGCCTCGTGGTTCAGGGTGTAACCCAGGCCGGGACGGTCCGGGACTGAGAAGCCGCCCTCTTCGATGGGGAAGGGCTCGTTCACCAGGGTGTCCTGCCAGACCATCGGCCCGACCATGTCGTAGGGCCGGGTGAGGTGGGGCATGCAGGCGGCCACGTGCAGGCCCATGGCCGCGCCGGGGCCGTAGGCCACGGTCTGGGACCAGCCGCCCAGGCCGAGCTGGTGGGCGAGGCGCGATTGGTGAAGGGTCTCCCCGGCGGTCTCCGCGCCCACGATGGCGTAGTCGAGGGCCTCGGCCTGGAACGCGGCGATCAGGTCCTGCCCGTTCACGTGGTCGCCGATGGGCAGGCGGATGGTCTGGCGCAGGCGACGCCACTCGGGCAGGGAGGCCGGGGTGCGCCGGCGGATGGGGCTCTCCAGGGAATCGAGGAGATGCCCGTCGAGGCGGCGGGCGAGTTCCTGGGCCACCCAGACCTCCTCCAGACGCCAGCGGATGTCGGGCCGCACGAGCATGTCGGGCAGGACCCGGTGGATGGCCTCCACCCGTTCCGTGACGTAGCGGATGCGGGCCTCCGGGGTCTTTTCGGCGGCGGTGATGCATTTCATCTTGTAGGCGCGGAATCCCCTCTCCCAGCCCCCCTTTGCGTCCTCTGCCGTGTGCTCCGGGGTCTTGTAGCCCGTACACTGGGTGATGAAGACGCGGTCGCGAAGCCGTCCGCCCAGGAGTTGATGGACGGGGACACCGAGGGCCTGGCCGCGCAGGTCCAGGACGGCCTGTTCGAAAGCGCCCGGGAAGGGGATGTCCTTCAGGTCAGCGAGGTTGATCGTCAGAATATCCTGACCGATCCACGCGGGCAGGGCGTTCTGGATCGTTTCGAGGGGGGCGGTGTAGCTGACCTCAGTCAGACCGGTCAATCCCTGATCGGTCTCCACCTCCACGACCTTGTGGTCCGCGCGCTGGTGCGCGGGCTGGCCGTAGACGTCGTCGGACCACCACCACCGGCACTCCGGGACGTTGACTACATAGAGCTTGACACGGGTGATCTTCATGCCTTATCCTTTGTTGTCGGGTTTCGGGAAGGGAAATAATGCACGAGAGCGTTCGGATGTCAATATAAAATTTGCCACGGAGGAGATTCTACAGCGTGGAAGATCGCGAGGCCGTGAAGGACGAACAGGAGACCCCGGCGGTGGCGTGCCGGGGCGTGACGAAGTACTTTGAGGAGCGGGGAGGGGAAGGCAGGGCAGCGGGGTGGTCGGGGTGGTTCGGGAGGCGGGCGCGGAGGCGGATCACGGCCGTGGACCGGGTGAGTTTCACGATGCCGAAGGGGGAGATCTTCGGGATTCTGGGCCCGAACGGGTCGGGGAAATCGACGCTGGTCCGGATGCTCTCGACGCTGATCCTGCCGGACGCCGGAGAGATCCAGATCTTCGGGCGGGACGTGGTGGCGGACTCCCTGGCCGTGCGCCGGCTGATCAACCGCGTGTCGGTGGACGCGGCGTTCTTCAAGAAGCTGTCGGCGTGGGAGAACCTGAGTTATTCGGCCCGGCTCTACGGGGTTCCGAGGGCCGAGGCCCGCGAGCGGGCGGTTGCGATCCTGGAGGAGATGGGGTTCTCCGAAGGCAAGATCGACCAGCCGGTGGAGGCGCTCTCCCGTGGCATGCAGCAGAAGGTGGCGATCGCGCGGGCGCTGTTCACGTCGCCGGCGCTGTTGCTGATGGACGAGCCCACGACCGGGCTGGACCCGGTGTCCAAGCGGCAGGTGCAGGACTACACGCTCCGGGTGCGGGACCGGCACGGGGCGACGGTGCTGCTGACGACGCACGACATGGACGAGGCGGAGCGGGTCTGCGACCGGATCGCGATCATCCACCGGGGCCGGTTCATCGTGGAGGGGACGCTGGATGAGCTGCGGGAGAGGGTGGGCCGGGCCGGGGCGTCGCTGGAGGATATCTTCATCGAGCTGACAGGCAAGGAACTCGTAGAGTTAGACGAGGAGAAATAGGCGATGAATTCCCTGATCCAGGAGATGAAGGCCTCCATGGCCTTCGTGGAGCGGAACTTCAACCTAGCGAAACGCTATGCGCACATGGAGGCGGTGTTCGTCATCTGGAACGTCGTCCACGCGCTGACGATCGGGCTGATCGGAAAGTTCATGGGGGGGGACGATCCGGCGAAGGTCCAGCACTATGTCCTGTTTCTGATCGTGGGGGCCGTGTTCTGGAACTTCCTGCGGCTGCTGTTCTTCGAGACGGCGGATGCGGTGGCGTGGGAGCGGTGGGAGGGGACCATCGAGTACACGTTCATGGCGCCCATCTACCGGCTGACCCACCTGGTGGGGCAGTGCCTCTACGCGGTCATCTACGGTATCCTGCGGGCATTCCTGGTGCTGGTGCTGACCATCCTGTTCTTCGACCTGCGCTTCCAGGCGGCGAACCTGGGCCTGGTGGGGCTGGTGCTGGCCGTGGGGGGGTTTTCATTTTTGGGCCTGGGGCTGATGGCGGCCACGTTTCCGCTGATCGCGCCGGAGAAGGGGGCGCAGGCCACGGACATCATAGGGACGTTCATCGCGCTGGTCTCCGGGATCTACTATGAGGTGAGCGTGCTGCCGGACTGGCTCCGGCCGCTGTCCGTGATCTCGCCGGGCACGTACGCCCTCCGGTCGATCCGGGCGGTGTTGCTGAAGGGGGCCACGCTGGCGGACATATGGGGGGATCTGGTGATTTTGATGATCACCGGGATCGCCCTGGTGCCGATCGGCCTGTGGGTGTTTCAGCGGGCGGAGATGCACGCGAAGCGGACGGGGAAGCTCAAGCGGAGCGGGTGAGCGGCGATTTATCGCCGCAGGAAGAGATGGGTGGTGAATGATCCGTGGTAGCGCGGCGATTCATCGCCGTGCGTTCGACTTTTCTCAAAAAGACAGATCCCGGTTCAGAAGGCCGCAGGAGAACAGGTACTGGCTCAGATACTGGGCAGGTACGCCATAAAACTCCTTTTGCCCGGTCACGAGGTTCACGCGCTCTCTGAAGCCGCCCTCCTTCTCGTCAAACTGGCTGAGGGACCAGGACACCAGCTCCTCGAAGGGCTGCGTGTTCGTGAAGGTCCGGGTCCCGGTGTAGCGGTCATAGGTCGCCATCAGGGCGGCCAGCGCGGTCCGGGTTCGGGTCTCGGCGAATCGGACGCTGTCCTCCGTGTAGTAGGACTCGATGGCCTCCAGGTTTTTCTGGATGGCGAGCGCCGAACGATGGGATTGCTCGGCGTACTTCGTCCCGCAGGTCTCGAACAGGACCCACGTCCGGTCCAGGTCCAGGGTGGGATGGGGGAGCTGCTCCATGTCGAAACCCTTCATGATTCCGAAGCCCGCTTTCCAGAATCCCCCCTCCGCGTTCCAGACCTTCCCCTGGGTGATATATTCCGTGGCCGGGCCGACCAGGGCCCCGGCGTCCGGGCGTTCGTCTCTCCAGAGGGCAAGGGCGTAGAGCGGAAACGGGTCGTGAAAGTTCAGCGCGTTGGCGTTGGTCTCCGTCCGGAAGCCGTTCTCCGGCGTGAAGACGCCGGTGATGTAATCCAGACATCGGTGCGCCATCGGAAGGTGAGCGGTCACATCGGTCAGTTCCCCGAGGCGTTTGACGACGGCGGCGACCGCGCCGGTGACCGAGACGAAGCCCGGCCCCCCCGCGCTGTCGAGCGGCAGGGACCCGTCGGGGGACTGGGATCGGGCGAACCGGGCCAGACGCCGGTTGAGACAGGCGAGGTATCGCTCCTGCAGGGGCGGGTCCCTCCGGGCCATGTAAACGCCCTGAAGGACCGTGAACATCGCCTTCGCATCGTAGATCTCGTTGTAGCCGCAGCGCGAACTCGGCGTCTGGAAATCCCCACGGGGGGACTGGTGCGCCACCAGGAAGTCCACGGCGGCCCGGACCAGATGCCGGTGTTTTAAAGAAAAAGAGGAGAGATCCACAGGGCGTCCTTCTGAGCTGCGCTGAACAATGAGTAGGGGCGAAGCATTCGCTCGCTGGTTTAAAGAACTGGCTGCGAATGCTTCGCCCCTACTGGTTTTTAGAGTCCTGCCTTCTTCCTCAGTCCCGCGTAGGACACGTCGTCGCCCGTCTCGCTGGACACGGGGAGTCCGGCGGACTTCCAGCCGGGGATGCCTGCGTCCCGCGCCCCGCCGAACCCGCCCTGGACGTTCGCCAAATTCGTGTAGCCCGCCTGGTCGAGGACCTGGGCGGCCATCTGGGACCGCCCGCCCATCTGGCAGCCGCAGAGGATCGGTTTGTCGGCAGGCAGGAGTTTCTGGACCATCGGGAGGAAGTCGGCGTTCAGCCGCATGCCGCCGGCCGCAGGGTCCGGGAAGGCCACGGGGATGTTGATCGCCCCGGCGGGATGGCCCATGGCGAACTCCATCTCGGTCCTCACGTCCAGATAGATGGCGTCAGGGTCCGCGTCGAGCGCGGCTTTCGCTTCGGGAGGGGTCACCTGTTTGATTGACATGGGATGATCCTTTCCATCTTGAGTCCGAGAACAGTCAGGGTCCATTTATTGTGAAAATGTACCCTCACGCCTCATGATTATCAAGCGAAAACTTTCCTCACACCCCGTGAGGCGTGGCCCTGGAGAGATACAGGTTCCGATAGTCCACATCCCCTGCGGCGGAGGCGGATTCGGCGGTCTCCCAGAACCGCTCCCACCAGACGGCGTGCTCGCGCTGAAGGAGGAGATAGCCGTGGGGGAGGGCGCGCTCCACCTCCGCGCGGGCGCGGAGGGCAGGGTCGGGGCCGTCCTGAGCGGTCGCGACACCGACGAGGATCAGGCATTCGCCAGAAGGCGGCACGTCAAAGGTCACCAGGACGGCGTTTTCACGGACGACAGAATGGGAACGAGCCCCGTAGACAAACCCGCACAGGACGGCGGAGAGGCTGGCGGAGAGGTTCTGCTGGAGGTATCGGAACGGCCCGTCGTGCCAGGCGTGAGGCGTGGCTCCCCCCCTCAATACGCGGCTTTCAGTCGCTACTCGGGGATACGGCAGTCCGTCTGTCCCGAGTAGCTCCGCAGGAGCGTATCGAGGGATAGAGGACTCGTGACAGAGTTCCAGCATCGCCGGGAGGGAGAGGGGGCTCTGAGAGCGGATGCGGAGGACGATCAGGTTGCGGGTCGCGGCCACGAAGGCCTCGATCTCGATGGCATCCGGGAGAGCGATCCGCGCGGTGGCGTCGTAGAGACGGAGAAGAACAGGGGGACGGGTCAGGCCCTCACCCACGCTCACTGCACGGGGTGAGGGCTGTGACTCATGACTGGAGAAATGAAGCACGATTTCTCCAGCAGGCACGTTCCCTTTGCGGACGCCGAGGGCGAGGCGGCCGGGACCGCCATAGAGGGACGCGCTGAGGTCACCGTCCCCCAGGGGAAGGCCGGAGGACGGTTCTGACGCCAGGGCGTCCAGGGCAAAATCGTGTTGCGAAACCCGGTTTGCGACGCGCGAGAGAGGCTGTGAGAAGATCACCCCGGCGTCCCCCTCACCCGCCCGCCACCAGGTACCAGACCTGCGCGACCAGGAAGCAGACCACGAACCCCATGATCAGGGGCAGGAGGGAGGCGACCATCGTCCATTTGACGCTCAGGGTCTCCTTCCAGATCGTATAAATGGTCGTGGAACAGGGGTTGTGGATCAGGCTGAAGAGCATCAGGTTGATGCCCGTGAGCAGGGTCCAGCCGCCGGCCTTCAGGATCTCCGCGGTGGCCACCTCGGAGTCGAGTTCGAACATCACCCCCGCGCCCGCGCCGGCCCCGACCATCTTGACGCTTAGCACAGTTAGCATCAGCACGCACGGGATGACGATCTCGTTGGCGGGGATGGCGATGATGTAGGCCAGCAGGATCACCCCGTTCAGGCCGAGCAGGAGGCCGTAGGGGTTGAGCGCGTTGATGATGTGCTCGGCCAGGCTGAGGTTTCCGATGTGGATGTTGGAGATCAGCCAGATCACCGCCCCGGCGGGGACGGCGAAGACCACGGCCCGCCAGAGCACGTACATCGTGCGGTCGATCAGCGAGGTGTAGATCGTCCGGAGGATGCTGGGGGGGCGGTAGGGGGGGAGTTCCATGCTGAACGCCGAGGCCTCCCCCCTGAGCAGGGTGTGGGAGAGCCCCCAGGAGACGACGAAGGTCAGGATCACGCCCAGGAGCACGACCCCCACCACGGCGCCCGCCGAGACCAGGCCCGCGAGGTGGGCGGGGACCAGCGACCCGATGAAGATGGTGGCGATCAGGATCTGGGTGGGCCAGCGCCCGTTGCAGATCGCGAAGTTGTTGGTGATGATGGCGATCAGGCGCTCGCGGGGGCTGTCGATCACGCGGGTGGCGATGATCCCGGCCGCGTTGCAGCCGTAGCCCATGCTCATGGTCAGCGCCTGCTTGCCGTGCGCGCCCGCCTTCTTGAACAGCTTGTCCAGGTTGAAGGCCACGCGGGGCAGGTAGCCGAAGTCCTCCAGCAGGGTGAACATGGGGAAGAAGATGGCCATGGGCGGGAGCATGACGGCCACCACCCAGGCCATGGCCAGGTACATGCCGTCGATCAGCAGGCCGTCCAGCCACCAGGGCATCCCGATGCTGGCGGCCATCCCCTTCAGGATAGGATGAAAGGTGTCCACCAGAAGATCGGCGATCATGCCCGAAGGCACGTTGGCCCCGGCGATCGTCAGCCAGAACACGACGGTCAATATCAGAATCATGATGGGGAATCCCGTCCAGCGGCTGGTGACCAGCCGGTCGATGGTGCGGTCCAGATCGAAGCGGGGGCGCTCGTCGCTCCGCACCACGGCCCGGTCCGCGATCTGGGCGGCGTCTGTGTAGATGGCCTCCATCACGGAGTCGTGCAGGTTGGCGCCGACCTCCCAGCGCAGGGCATTGGCCGAAGACAGGATTTCATCGGGGGATGGTTTTGGCGTCATGGTGTAACCTCCGTTAATACGGACTGATCCGGGGGCCGGCTCTGGCTCAGGTCTCCCAGTTCCCCCGTGCGCACGGCCTCTATCATCCGCGCGTCCCCCTCCAGCAGACGCAGGGCCACCCAGCGGGCGTTCGGCAGGCCGGGGAAGGCCGTCTCGATCTTCTCCGCGAGATGGCCGATGGCCCGTTTGAGGGCGGAAGGCTCGCTCTGGATCCGGCGGGGCTTGCAGACGACCTGTCCGGTCGC
Organism: Candidatus Latescibacterota bacterium; assembly: GCA_009694805.1. Taxonomy (GTDB): domain Bacteria; phylum Latescibacterota; class UBA2968; order SICM01; family SICM01; genus SICM01. The sequence goes on along the minus strand of SICM01000089.1, from coordinate 4,156 downwards.
CACTTCGCTCATGGTCTGGATCAACAGGGGGATGCCCTCGCCCTGCCGGGCCGCCGTGGGCACCACAGGGACCCCCAGGTCTCGGGCCAGGCGGCGGTCGTCCACGGTCAGCCCGTGTCGCCTGGCCTCGTCCATCAGGTTGAGGCAGACCACGACCCGGTCCGTGATCTCCAGCACCTGCAGGACCAGGTTCAGGTTACGCTCCAGGCGGGTGGCATCCACCACGATGACCGTCACGTCGGGCCGTCCGAACAGGAGGAAGTCGCGGGCGATCTCCTCGTCGACGCTGACCGACAGGAGCGAATAGGTGCCGGGCAGGTCGACCAGCTTGTAGCGCTTTCCCCCGTACAAAAACCCGCCTTCGGCCCGCGTGACCGTCTTTCCCGGCCAGTTGCCCGTGTGCTGACGCAGCCCGGTGAGGCTGTTGAACACCGTACTCTTGCCGGTGTTGGGGTTGCCCGCCAGGGCCACCACATAGTCCCAGTTCTCCATGTTGACGCCGAGCCGGGTCAGGTTGGTGGTGTGGTGAGAGGGGCAGGTCTCACAACCGGTCTGGGGCGTTTCGGTGGACATCAGGCTACCTCCTTCTGCCGTGCGATGTATATCTGGCTGGCCTGTTCCTCCCGCAGGGCGAACAGGGCCCCCCGGATGCGGTAGGCGGTCGGGTCTCCGGCGGGGCTCCTCATCTCCGTCTCGATCACCGTACCGGGCAGGACGCCCAGGTCCAGCAGGCGGCGGCGCTCCAGGCCCCGACAGGCCCTGGAGATGCGGACGACGGTCCCTCTCTCTCCGGGGCTCAGGGCTGAAAGGGGCTCAAAAGGCCCCTCCTCCACCTCCTGCTCTCTGGGAAGGGGGACGACCGAGACGCTTGCAGCGACGACCGGGGCCAGGATGTGCTCATCCCCATCGCCCCAGAAGCGGATGCGCTCCGGCGAGACCTCAGCCACCTGGACGCGCATCCCCGGATGCAGGCCTTCGGCGACCAGTTGCGCATAGACCGCCTCGGGTTCATCTTCGAGGTGGATGACGGCGGCCAGCTCCCCCACGGGCAGGGCCGTCAGCGGCTGCCCCCGCCGGGGCGCGATCTCCCCGGAGGCCGTGGGGATGGGATCGCCGTGCGGGTCGTAGGTGGGATGGCCCATGTGCTCGGCCAGGGCGTCGGCCTCGGCGGGCGACAGGTCGTGCTCGCGGCGCTCGGCCTCGATGTGCCAGTCGGCCTCTCGAACGCCGGTCTCGTCGGACAGATGGCGCTCCCAGAGACGATGCATGCGGATGATGCGCAGGGCATAGTCGCGCCCTGCGGGGGTGAGATGAAACCCCTCTCCTTCCGACCTCAACAGCTCCAGGGCCTCCAGCCGGGCCAGGAGCCCGGTGGCCAGGTTGCCGGAGATCGTCAGCGCGCCGGAGAGGCTCTGTACCGTGGACGTCCGGCCCCGGTATTCACAGTCGTAGAGGTGTTTGAGCGCGTCTTCGATCAGGACGCGCCCGCTCAACCGCCGGACGCGGCGCCATCGCCAGAAGGCGCCGTTTGTGGGCCGGAACAGGAGGTAGGCCGCCACTGTGACGGCGGCGACGATCAGAAGGGCTCGAAGAGGGTCGATCATAGGCTCTCCTTTGACACGTAGATGTGATCCGCCAGCTCCAGGCCCAGGGCGTGTTGCCCGGCGCTGACCTGGATGGTGATGGGGCCTTTGAACGGGGCCTTATCGACCACCTCCACGGCCATGCCGAGCCGGAGGCCGATGCTGGTCAGGTAGCGCAGCATGTCGGGGTCGCGGTCGCTGACCTGGCGGATGACGACCCGTTCTCCTCCGGACAGGCTGGAGAGGGGCACGTAGCGGGTCTGGTCCATCTCGCCACCCTTCGTGGGGATGGATGCGCCGTGGGGGTCGACCGTGGGGCAGCCGAGGGCCTCGTCGATCTTCGCCTCGAACTCCTCGGAGATGACGTGCTCCAGCTTTTCGGCCTCCGCATCCACGGTGTCCCAGCTGAAGCCGAGGGCCTGGGTGAGGTAGAGTTCGAGGAGACGGTGGTGGCGGATGATCTCGAGGGAGATCCGGGCGCCCGCCGGGGTCAGTTCAACGCCGTGATAGGGGGTGTGCGTGAGCAGGTTCATCTCCGCCAGCTTTTTGATCATGCTGGTGACGGAGGCCGCGGACACGTTCAGGCGCTCCGCGATGGCCGAGGTGGTCACCTTCTCCCCGGTCTGCTGGAGTTTGTAGATGAACTTGAGGTAGTCCTCGATCGCGTGGGTCAGCCTCCCTCTGTCTTCCGACGTCGTCTGGTCGGTCATATCGAGCTCCTTGAGTGAATCTGTTTTCAGAAATAGGTGGCCACGCCGAAGAGGATGGACGCGCCGGGCACGGAGATCGGGACGACATCGGTCACCCGACTGCGCACGTAGTTCAGTTTGAAGACCGTATCCTCCGTGGGCCTGAAGTTCAACCCCACGGTGACTTTTCGCTGCGAGTCCCCCTTCAGGTCGCTATCAAAATCGACCTGGTCATAGCGCAGGGTGGCCGTGAATATGGAATGGGGGAGGGCCGGGAAGAGGCCCTTCCAGAAGTGGCCGTTCACCTGGGCGTAGATGCCCTGCTGTCGCCGGGCGAAGAGTCCGGCGAAGGGCGGGGGGATGTCCACGTGCGCCCGCGCGTACTCCCCCTGAAACTCCAGCCGACCCCGGCGGAATTCGTAGTCGAGGGCGAAGATGGAGAGGTTGTGGCGGCCAGCCACCTTCAGCCCATCCTGCTCAAAGATGTTGTAAGGGCCGACGTGGAAGGAGCCGCCCAGCTCGATCCCCTCCCGGGGGCTGAGGGCGATGCGGCCCACGGCGGACGGCCGGTTGTTGTTGTCCTCGATGGTCCCCCGTCCGTTCGGGATGGTGGTCCTGTCACTCCCCTCGACGATGCCTTCGTTGAAGCCGTTGACGGCGTAGAGTTCGTAGGTGAGACGCGACGATCTGGAGGGATAGAGCGCGCCGAACAGCCCCATCCCCGGCTCGGACAGGGTCGTGGGGATGATGTCCGTGGAGACGAGAGGGCGCTCGACCAGGTCGTTGAAGGGGGCGTCGTGGGCCAGGTTGAACTTTCCGAGGGGGGAGAGGAGGACGCCCCCTCGGAAGCTCAGGGCCTCGTGGACCATGAAGTCTATGGTGGCGGACTCCAGCTTGATCTCCTCCCCCATCTCCTCGAACTCGATCTCTGCGCCGATGGTCACGCGGTCCGAGACGACGGAGTGGGTGAAGATGTTGAACCTGCGCGGGACGAAGGTCACCTCCTCGGTGATCCCCCCCTCCCTCTCGTAGCGAAACTCGGCCTCTGCGTAGCCGCCGACGGCTGTCCGGCCGCCGAGCCGGGTGATGAAGGGCTTGTCGGAATAGCCCCCCGAGACGAGGGGCTCTCCCCGCCGGGATGTGTCGGAGGAGTCGGGCGTCATCGCCGTCTCTCCGGAGGGGGTTGCCCCGGATCGGGGCTCGCCTGCCGGGCCCGTGGCGGATTCGCCTGCCCCGGCAAGGGCGACGACGACGCACAGGAGCAGGGTTGGGAGGATTCTCAAAATCATGGGGAGCAGACTCCTTTTTTCAGAATATGATGACCCCGCCGTCGACGGCTTCCGTACGAAAGCGCGTCATCGGCTTCTGCGCGGGTCCCCGGAGGACCGCTCCTTCGAGGTCGTAGGTTGAGCCGTGACAGGGACAGCGGAACGATTGCGGCAGCTTTCGCACCTGGCAGCCGAGATGCGTGCAGACGGAGGAGAAGGCGAGGTAGCGGGATTCCTCCGCCCGGATGAGAAAGATGGGGTCCTTTTTGCCTTCGACCTGGAGCTTGATCGCCCCTCCAACCGCAGACAGCTCCGGGAAGTCCGCGACGGCCACGAAGGCCTTCCCGTTCTGGACCGGCACCCGATGCGTTAGGGTCCCGGCTGCGGCGCACCCGGCGATGAGCGGGAGGGCGACGGCGCCGGCCTGTTTGAAAAAGGATCGACGGGAGAGATTCATAGTCGCGCACCCTTAGAGCGTGTTATGAACTTTTGAGTCAATCGAAGCGTCATGTAAGGTATGGCAACCCGTAAGCCTTACCCCAGTGATGTTTCGGATGACGAATGGGCCTTTGTGGTCCCGTATCTGACCCTGATGAAAGAGGATGTTCCTCAACGG
>SICM01000088.1 GCA_009694805.1 Candidatus Latescibacterota bacterium | reverse complement strand
CATTTCTTAGGAGAACTCACCCATTGGCCCGCCTAAAGTGGCCTCTGCGCCCCTAATTGCTGAAAAATCGAGCAGTCACCTCTTTTTGACCCTAATTTAACGTATTCTGCTACAGCGAATTACGCTTAACTTTACGAGGATGGTGATCTAACCTATAAGGGAGAGGTCTGTTCAGAGGTGATGATCCGCCCCATAAGGGAGACGTCTGTTCAGAGGTGTCCCCCCTATAAGGGAGCCATCTGTACATATATCTTTGTAAAAATATAGGGTTTTGGAGCTGATGTCAAGCGAAAAGAGGGTGCTATGGTTCAACCCGGCCACCTCGATCCGCTTTTCGGTCCCGGAGGCCGGCCTCGTGCAGTTGCGAATCTATGATGTGGCCGGTCGCGTCGTGCGGATGCTGATGGCGGGGGCGCAGGGCGCCGGGCGCTTCCAGGTGGCCTGGGACGGCACGGATGAGGCGGGACGGCGCGTGGCCTCGGGCGTCTATTTCTACCGGCTGGAGGCCTCGGGCGCGACGTTGACGAGGAAAATGTTATTATTGAAGTAGGGCGGGTTTAAACCCGCCCCTACAGAGGGTGCTGCCATGATCGAGAGACGTTGCCTCATCGCTGCGATGGTCGCGATCCTCCTGGTCGCCGGTTGCGGCGGTGGGACGGGGGTCGGGACGAGGAGTGACCGGGATCAGCAGATCGCTTCGGAGGCGTGGCTCGCCTACCGCGCGGGGAACTATGCGCAGGCGGACTCCACGTTTAAGGAAGCCCTGTCGGTGAACCCCACCCTGTCCGATGCCCTGAACGGCCGTGGTTGGGCGAACTTCAGCCTGTCTGGCCGGGAGGGGGACGCGAACCGGCGGGCGGAATACCTCAACGCGGCGCGCGAAAACTTCAGCCGTGCCGCGGCCGCAGAACCGAAGAACGCCGATGCCTGGGCAGGGCTGGCGGGCGTGGAGCTGGCCTCGGACAACTATCAGAAGGCGGTGAGCGCAGCGGAGCAGGTCCTCACCCTGGACCCCAACTACTTCTCATCGCACGACAACTTCAACATCCGGGAGATCCGGATGATCCTGGCCACCGCCTACTTCTTCCTGGGCAAATTCTCAACGGCAGAGGGGGCTGACCCGCACAACGCCACGGCACAGGTGGTGACCCTGGACCGGACGTTCCGGTATACGACCCCGGTAGAACTCATCCTCAGGATTCAGGAGTTGCAGACGCGATGAAGACAGGCAACAGGCATCCTTCGACTCCACTCCGTTCCGCTCAGGAGTCAACAGGCAACAGGCAACAGGCGAGGGTTGAGAGGCGTGCGTTTCGCCTTTCCTCTCTCCTGAGCATCGGTCTCCTCCTGGTGGCCAGTGAGTCCTTCGCCCAGACCCTCACGCCGGCCCTGCCGTATCCCGTTCCGATGGGGGTCGGGATGTTTCGCGTCCGGGCGGCCGAACCGCTGAGCAAGGGACAGGTCGCCTTCCGATACCTGAATGAAGGCTACACGATCCAGGTCCGGACCCTGGGGGGCGGGGGGTCGTTCACCGGGCATGTCGGCTTTGGGTTCGGGCTGGCCAATATGATGGATGTCACGCTGTCGCTCCCCCTTCTGCTGGATTCGGCGGGGGGACTGATGAAGTACGGGTCGGGCGATGCGGTCACGACCCTCAAGCTGGCCGGGCCGGGTAAATTCCCTTCGGGGTTCTACTTCGGCCTCGAGGCCACGGCGACGCACCCGACGGGCTACAAGGGCATCCGGGCGCTCAACACGCGCCCCTTCACCGCGGGCAAGCGCGACCTGTCGACGAGGCTGCTGATCGACATCAACCGCAATCCGGTCTCCCTGCACCTCAACGTGGGGCAGGTGCTCTCCGGGGGGGGACGCAAGGGGGGGATGATCCTGGGCGGCGGGATTGAGCTGGGCAAGGGGCAGCTCTTCACGGTGACGGGGGAGTACGTATCCGAGCCCGGCATGTCGGTGCCACAGACGAAGCGGATGACGCTGGGGGCGCATTTCAACCTGGGCGGGTCTTTCCGGCTGGAGGCGGCGCTGGAGCGGGGGCTGTCGAAGGATCTGCCGGAGCTGGCGGGCATGGTGGGGTTCCGGATCGTCGCGAGGGGGGGGGCGAAGGCGAAAAAGACCCAGATGATCCGGACCAAGATCACGGCGGAGGACATCAACGGGGGTCTGAAGCCGGGAGAGACCATACGGGTGGCCGTGGTCAACTTCGCGGGCCTGGAGGACAACGGCGCAGGGCGGAAGGTGGGGGAGCGCCTCCGGTCCGTGTTGTCGGCCTATGGCCGGGTGCAGATCGTGCCGTTGCGCGAAGACCCCGTGTTTCTGGACCTGAGCGGGGCGCTGGAGCTGGCGAAGGCCACCGGCGCGGACCTGGTGATCACCGGGCGGGTCCTCAAATACGACCTGACGCGGACGTCGAGCGCCCAGATCCCGCTCGTCGTGGGGTTCCCCAAGACGGTGGCGGAGGTGGAGGCGGACATCCGGGTGGTGGAGCGCAAGAAAGGGGCGATGGCCCTGTCGGCGCGGCTGGGTGGCCGGGGGGAGCAGAAGCAGGGCATCCGGCTGCTGCCGACGAGCAGCGACGATCAGATGACCTACCTCGGCGCACGCGAGAAGGAGCAGCTCCGGGACCAGGCGGTGCAGCAACTGGTGAGCGACCTGGTGGCTGCGATGGCATCGAATTTCAAATGGCTGAAGTGAGAAAAGACGTGAAGCGTGAAGCGTGAAACGGCCCCCAGCCCTCCCCCCTCTCCAGGGGCAAAGCCCTGGATATCCCCTCCCTCCCCCAGCATTGGGGGAGGGAGGGGGTAGGGGTGGAAGGGGGAGTCGTTTTACAACTTGTCTCCACCCTCAGATTTTCTTATACTCTTATGTCGTTTCGACATCTCTACATCCTCGGAGGCGCAGCCCTGTGTTGCGCGCTGGCGCTCTGGATCGGGTGCGGATCGGGTCCGTTCCAGATCACGGGACCGCCGGCGGCGGAATTGCCCAGGGGGTTTGCGCTCATCACAGCGGACGTGCCCCTCTACATCCGGGGGGTCATCCGCCGGGTGCAGGTGGAGGTGACGGCCGCGGATACGAGCCGCCGGGAGATGAACTTCCCGATCCCGGCCGGGAGTCTGGCGGCGGGTGAGGTGGCCAACCTCCCGGTGGGGCGGCGGCAGTTCACGGTGATGGCCTTCGACACCCAGGATGCGCTCCGGTTCCGGGGGAGCGTCGTGGACAGCGTGAAGACGGGCCAGGCCACGACGATGTCGGTGCCGCTGGCGCGCATCGGCGGGACGCTCCGATTCACGGCCACCGTACCCCGGACAAACGCCATCGATTCCCTGGCGGCGACGTCCTTGCTGGACATCGTGGAGCTGGATGCCAGCCGGGACCTGCCCCGCCTGGCGCTGGCGTCCACGCCGGTGATCAGCTTCACGCGGGAGGGGAACACCCTCAGCCGGCAGGTGACCATCAAACAGATCCCCACGGGGGATCGCCGCTTCGTTGGGAACCTTCGGGACCTGCGCCGGGGGGGGCGGTTCGTGGCCTTCATGGATACGGTTATGGCGAAAGTGGACACGGGCAGCGTCGGGGACGTCAAGTTCACCCTGAAGGCGCTGGGTCGTTCGTTGCAGGATCAGGAATTTGTGCTCCCCGCAGACAGCACGGTCGTCGTGACTTCGCCGAACTTCTAAGAGCCGTGAAACTTGAAACGTGAAACGTGAAACGGCCCTTCTCCCTCTCCCTCACCCCCTTTTTTTCAATGGCCTCTCGACCCCGAAAACGCGCTCCTGTGGATTCCCCACAGATGGCCCTCCCGTTTCCCGGTGGAGACCCGGGGCGACGGGACGGCTCCGGACGGGCGACCTGTCTGCACTGCGGACAGTCTTTTCCGGCGCCTGCGTGGTACGTCCGGGAGGGGCTCCGGGTGGTCTTCTGCGGGGAGGTGTGTCGAAGGGCCTGGGAGGAGGGACAGGAGGAGGTGCTGAGGCTGGATGGCCGGCCGAATCACCGGGGAGGGGACTGGGAGATCCGGGCTCGACAGGCCCGGGAGCGGGACGAATTCGCCTGCCGGGGGTGCGGGGTTACGGAGGAGCGGCTGGGGAGACAGCTCGATGTCCATCACCTGGTCCCGTTTCGATTTTTTTCACCGGGCGCGGATGCCAATCGACTCAACAATCTGCTCTCGCTCTGTCCTGCCTGCCATGCCCGCCTGGAGGCAGAGGGGGTCGAGGCGTTGCCCCTGTTTGGCCGGATGCGCCGATGGACAGGGGTGGAGGTCCGGATACGGGATGAAGAAAGGATGAAGGGCGAAGGATGAAGGGTGAATGAATGTCTCGGCAGAAGCGGACCTTTCTCCGGATTGGAGAGGGGGTTTTTTTATTTGCAAAAAGGTTTAGAGACGATCGCACGACTCCATTCTTAGAGAAACTTGAAATGGTCTTGATTTCGTCGGACAAAATTAGTATAATTCGAAAGATGATCTTCTCTATCAAAGGATGTAAAAATCCAAATCCCAAGCTCAGAGAGCAGAGGCTATGAACAAGGACATAGGTCCTATCCTGGAGGGATGGAATTACCGGGGGGGCGACGAGGTGACCGTGCGAAAGATCGTCGGCCTGGACGGGAAGGAGAAGATTCAGGTCCGGCTGGAACTGGGACTCTATCAGATGGAGACATCCGGTCGGCCGGACGGGACCCGGCCTCACGGGCACGAATCGCTTCTGGATCATTATCTTGCGGTCCTGGAAGAACATCGGCGAAAGTACGGGTCGGACGAGCAGTTCAAGCTGAACAACGACGATTGCGCCCGCCTTCGTGTGGAGTCCTTACAGTATTACCATCGACGCATCAGCTTTTTCGAGCTGAAAGAGCATGCGGCGGCGGAGCAGGACGCGGATCACAACCTTCAAATCATGGACCTGCTCAAGACCTACGCCGAGAACGAGGCGGATCGCATGCTGTCGGAGCAGTACCGGGCGTTCGTTCTGATGCACCGGACGAAGGCCCGCGTGTATCAGAGTCTGGAACGCAAGGACTACCCTCTGGCCCTGGCCCAGATCGACGAGGCCATCGAGCTCATCGAGGGTTTTTTCAAGGAGTATGGCCGGGCAGATCTGATCGACAAGGCGATGGAGGTTGCGTTTCTTCGCAACTGGCGGTCGGAGATCTCCAGTGAGATTCCGGTGAGCGAACCGGAGCGTCTGGAGCGGTTGCTCCGGGAGGCCGTGGACCAGGAGGACTTCGAGCGTGCAGCGGAGTTGCGGGACCGTCTGAAGGCGTTGCGAGGTCAGGCGGTCAGCCAGAATCCGCCATAGGCGTCTGAAAGGGAGGTCGCAGAACAGGGGATCAGGGGTAGATCGCACTATCTTCAACAACGGGGTGACGAGATGTTTAGATTGAGATGGGTCGCTCTGTGGCTCTGGGGGCTGGCCCTCCTGCCGCACGCCGCTTCAGCCCAAGACGTGGTCTTTGGCAAGAACAAGGTGAACTACTCCAACTACGAGTGGGAGTATATCGTCAGCGAGCATTTTGACATCTACTTCCCGCACGGGTCGTATCGTCTGGCGGAGTTCACGGCCAAGGAGGGGGAGCGGGCCCTGGCGCGCATCCAGAAGGACCTCAAATACACGCTGCACAGCCGGGTGCCGATCATCATCTACAACTCCCATAACGGGTTTTCCGAGACGAACATCTCGTATGAGGAGTTGCCGGAGGGGGTGGGGGGGTTCACGGAGTTCGCTCAGAACCGGGTGGTCATCCCCTATGAAGGGTCCTACGATCAGTTCCGGCACGTGATCCATCACGAGCTGGTTCACGCGGTGACCTTCGAGCAGTTGACGGGCGGGGGAGGGCTCTCCTCCCTCCTGGCGCAGACGTCATCCCTGCCCCCTCTGTGGGTGGCTGAAGGGATGGCGGAGTATCTCTCCCTGGGCTGGGACAAGGGGGCGGACAACATGATGCGGGACGCCACGATCACGGGGTATGTCCCATCGATTGACCAGATCTGGGGGGGGTTGTTTGCGTATAAGGGGGGTCAGTCGATCTTTTTGATGATCGAGGAGAAGTATGGCAAGGACAAGGTGGCGGAGTTCGAGTCCGCGCTTCGCACCTCCAAGACGCCGGACAAGGCGTTGCAGGCCAGCCTGGGCATCAGCCAGGAGAAGCTGTCGGAGGAGTGGCAGCTCTGGTTGAAGCGGCGTTACTGGAACGACATCAACCTGCGCAAGACGCCCGAGGAGACGGCCAAGAAGCTGACGGACCGGAAGAACGACCAGTCGTTTTTCAACCTGGCGCCGGCGTTTTCGCCTCAGGGGGACAAGATCGCCTTTTTGACGGACCGGCGGACGTATGTGGACATCTACCTGATGTCGGCCATTGACGGGAAGGTCCTGGGTCGTCTGGTGAGCGGGGAGAAATCGGCCAAGTTCGAGACGATGTTTTTGTTGCGTCCGGGGATCTCCTGGTCACCGGATGGGAAGGAGATCGCCTTCATCGCCAAGGCGGGGGACCGCAACGCGCTCTACACGCTCAACGTGAAGAAGAAGAGCCTGACGCGCAAGTTGAAGTTCGACCTGGACGGGATGTTCAAGCCCTCGTGGTCCCCGGACGGCAAGCAGATCGCGGCGGTGGGTCTGAAGGATGGGATGTCGGACCTCTATGTGATCAACCTGAACAACAACGCCATCCAGCGCATCACGACCGATCCCTACGAGGAGACCGACCCCTCGTGGTCCCCGGACGGCAAGTGGATCGCGTTTTCTTCGGACCGGCCCCAGGATTCGCCTTCCTTCACCGGAGACCGGGACTTCCCGTTCGGCCAGTATGACGTGTTCGTGATGCGTCCGGACGGGTCGGAGATGCGGCGCATCACGAATGACAAGGCGGAGGATGTCCGGCCGACCTGGTCCCCGGACGGCAAGCGGATGGCCTTCATCTCGGACCGTTCGGGGGTGGGGAACATCTATGTGGCGGAGCTGGACAGCCTGGTGGAGCAGCCTGCGGTCTACTATCCCACGCGCGACTCTGCGCTTCTGGCCAGCCGTCCCAAGACGATCAGGCTCCCCCTGGCCTATCCGGTCACCAACCTGCTGGCCTCTGCCCAGGACCTGCACTGGTCCCCGGACGGCAAGAAGATCGCCTTCTCCGCGTTTCACAAGGCGGGATATGACATCTACGTGCTGAAGGCCCCGCTGACCCACAAGATGAAGGACGCCGACATCCCGCCCACGATTTTTGCCAGCCGTCTGATGCAGGAGCCCAGGGCGGACAGCACGTTTGCGAAGGCCCCGAAGGACTCCCTGCGCATCGCCGTCCGTCCGGACTCTGCCAGCCAGGCCGCGTTTCAGCGGTCCGGGGACCTGGTGGTGGACAAGTCGAAGCAGGACTCCTCCTGGGCGAAGAGGGCCGAGGAGTGGGTGGTGGAGCAGGGGGCCCTGGCCTCGGCGGAGACGAAAGGGACGAAGGCCGATACCTCGGCGGCCAGGGCGAAGCAGGAAGCCCCTCAGGACATCAGCCGCGTGGGTCTTCCGGAGAAGGAGTTCGAGATCCACAAGTACAAGCTCAAGTTCAAGCCCGAACTGTTCGCCGCCAACGCGGGCTTTGACACCTTCTACGGCGTCAGCGGCCTGGCGCAACTGTCCATCACTGATGTGCTGGGCAATCACCAGGCCATGGTTGCCACGAGCCTCAATTTCTCCTTGAAGGACAGCGATTTCTTCGCGAGCTATGCCTATCTCAAGCGGCGGACGCACTACGCCGGGATGCTGTATCACACCCGGTATTTCTTCCTGACCAACAGCCAACTGGCCGCGGACCGGCTCTACGGCCTGGACCTGCAACTGGAACGGCCCTTCAATAAGTTCAATCGTTTCGAGATCAGCGCCCGGCTTTTGAACATCAGCCGGGAGATCATCGACAACCGCTACCAGAGCCCGTCCGTCCGGGGCGGGTTCTTCGCGGGCACGACGCGGGGACTGAGCGGGGAGTCCCTTCCCACGCGGCGGGCCTACACCACCTCCCTGGCCCTGGTCAATGACAACACCCTGGCCGGCTACTTCGGGCCGGTCGACGGGTCCAGGTCCCGCCTGTCGATGGAACGGAGCTGGCAGGGGCTGACCTACAACACCGTGGAACTGGACACCCGGCATTACTTCCGCGTCCTGAAAGACTACACCTTCGCCTTCCGCCTGGCCGGCGGGGCCAGCTACGGGAAGAACCGACAGGTCTTCTTCCTGGGCGGGGTCAACAACGAGATCAACCCCCGCTTTGCGACCAACAGTCGGCTCAACGACCTCAACTCCGACGAGGTGTTCTTCTCCAAGTTCGTCTGGCCTCTGCGCGGGCTGGACCTGTTCGAGCAGTCCGGGGACACCTACCTTTTGAGCAACATCGAGTTCCGCTTCCCCATCGTTCGGGAACTTGCGCTGGGCTGGCCCCTGCCCTTCCTGTTCCAGAACGTGGAGGGGGACCTCTTCCTGGACATCGGGGGCGCGTTTGACCGGGGGCATTTCGACCCCTGGGACACCCGGGACGGAGGGCTCATCCTCAACGGCTTCGACCCCAGAAAGCGGGGCGGTTTTGCGGCGGGCTATGGCCTGGGCATCCGGGTGAACGTGGGCATCTTCCTGTTCCGTTACGACCTGGCCTGGCCGACCGATCTTTCCAGGACCTACAGCCCCAAACAATACTTCTCTGCGGATATTCAGGGCCTGTTTTAGAGACGATCTCAAAATCCTATTGTGACAGGCGGTTCAGGAGCATCCTGGGCCGCCTGTTTGTTGAAAAGGCACGGACATTTCAAATGCAAAGTGCAAAGTGCAAAGTGCAAAACCCAAAGAGCAGAACCAAATCCGCCTCCTTTGTATTTTGCATTTTACATTTTGCATTTTGCATCTCCCTTTTCGTTCTGTCTTTTGAGGATGCCTGTGCGGAATGGGGTTGGTACTCCGGGGATGCCTGCGTCAAGGCGATGCGCGGCGACGGGCCGACTCTCCCCGAACGCATTCAGGAAGGGATCGGCGGGGGGCTGGACTGGATCGTCGCCTTCTACCCGATGCGGGCCGGGGCGTTCATGGGACTTTCCGATGTTCAAAAATCCTATGAAACAGAGGACCGGGGGATAACGGCGATTCTCGGCATCGGGGGAGAGACAGGAAAGGGGGTCTGGAGCGAGGGGGTCGCCTTCGGCGTGGACCCTCAGTCTCCTGTGCCGACGGACAGCCTTCAGGCGGCCATTGACTGGGCTGAGTCCCACCGTGGCGTATTCATCTTCTCCCGGACAGAAGGTCGGCTGGAAGAGTTGTGCGGTCGATGGCAGGGGGGCACGGCCTTCATCGGGCTACGCGGGACGCACTGGAGCGCAGACTGCGGGATCGGGGGGGCGTGGGATCGCCTGCTCAAGGGGGGGCGACGCCTCTTCGTCGTCGGGACCCAGGAGACTCACCCCCCGGGGAAGGGCTCCAAGACCTACGTGTGGGCCAAGGGGGATGACCCGAGTGAGATCGTGGAGGGGCTCCGGCGGGGCGGGATCTTCGTGTCCGAGCAGGATGGCATCCGGATGGACCTGCGCGTGAATGGCGGGGGTATGGGGGCCTCTGTCCCGGTCGAAGGCACCGTGAACATCCGACTGCTGGCGGCGACGCGCCATCCGATCAGCCGCGTCGCCCTGGTCTGTGACGGCAGGGTGATCTGGGAGGCCACGCCTGACTCGACGATGGTGGAAGAGCGGCTGCGCCTTCCCATCGGGGACGAGGGCTATACCTATCTCAGGCCCATCGTAGAGAGCCGGGCAGGCGGCTACTGTGCCCTGGGCAATCCGGTTTTTCTGATCCCCGGGGAGTCGGAGGGCGTTTCGGAGGGGAGCCCGGTCTCCGGGGGGGCGGACACCTTCTATCCGGCTGTGGAGGGGGCTCTGGAGACGGCGTCGGCGCTTGCGCCGGGACCCCGGAGGACGGTCCTGTCCACGCTGTTGAGAGAGGTCCGCACGCGAACCTTTGCGGTCCAGGCGTTGCGCAATCGAACGGATCTGATCTCCGACGACGTCCTGGAGGATCTCCTGGATGATCGCGACCCGGCCGTGCGGCTCGGCGCTGCATACGCCTGCGTGATGCGGGGGGGGGAGGGGCTCTCCGAGACCCTGCTGGGCCTTCTGCTGGACCGGGACGCAGCGGTGCGGAGCTATGCGGCCCGGATGATCTTCCAGTCTCATATCCCGATCCCGGCGGGGAGTCTGCTGTCTTTCCTGTCCGACCGAGACCCTGTCGTGCGCCTCCATCTGGCCGGGGCTGTGGATGACCTGTCCGACGACCCGAACGTGATCAACAAGCTTGTGGAGATGATGGACGACCCTGACGCCGACGTGTCCGACGCCGCTTCTGAGAAGCTGGTCCGGCTGGGAGGGCGCAGTTACGGCGCGGTCGCCGTCCTGTTGAAGGCCCTGCGATCCGGGAGCGGGAAGGTGGCGGACCTGATCGGAGAGGTGGGAGACCGGCGCGTCCTGCCCGACCTGGAGGAGGTCTATACCGGGGCTCCCTATGGGGATCTGAAACGGCGTTGTTTTCTGGCCCTCGACCGGCTGGGGGCGCCCTATCTCGACCGGAAGCGGATCACCGTGCGGCGGACCGCCTCCCCGCCCCGGATCGACGGCCTCCTCTCGCCGGGAGAGTGGGAGGGGGCCACCCCGCTGGAGGGCCTGGGCTCCGATCACGACGGCGTCCCGAGTAGCGGCCCCTTCACGGGCCGGTTGATGTGCGACGACAGGGCGATCTACGTGCTCTGGTCCCGACCAATTTTGAGGGCGGATGAGGGGGTGAAGCGGCTCTCGAGCCGGGACGACCCGATGGTCTGGAAGGAGGATCGCCTGGAGATATCTTTCGATCCTGCGGGGGACAGGAAGGGGCGGCGGACGTTTGTGGTGAGCGCGGCGGGCGCGCAGTTCGAAGTTAGGGACGGATACGCCGCGTGGGACGTTTCGTGGGCGGCGGCGGTAGGGCGGGCCGGGAAGGTCTGGAGCGTCGAATGCGCCATTCCGCTCCAGAGTCTCGACCTGGATGCCTCCGGTCAGGCGCGCACCGTGGGGTTCAACCTGTCGTGGGTGGATGTGGTCCCGTCCTCCAGGATTTCCTGGTCGATCACCTACGGGGCTCCTGAAAATCCTGCCCGGTTCGGAGATCTGGTCCTCACGGAATAGAAGATTTACCGCAGAGAACGCAGAGCACGCGGAGCGTGAAAAAAGTGAACGAACTTCGTGAGATCCCCCTCTTTCCGCTGAACGTCGTCCTGTTTCCGGGGATGACCCTGCCGCTCCACATCTTCGAGGAGCGCTACAAGATGATGATCAACGCGTGCTTCCAGGAGGCGTCGGAGTTCGGGGTCGTGTACGGGACGGACGAGCAGTTTTCGGAGGTCGGCTGCGCGGCCGCCGTGACCGCCGTGATCGAGCGGTTTCCCGACGGGCGGATGAACATTCTGACGAAGGGCGTCCGACGCTTCCGCGTGATCGAGCGTTTCCGGGACCCCTCCCTTCCCTCCGGCAGCAAGCCCTGCCTCCGGGCGATGGCCGAGGCGTTCGAGGACGAAGACGAAGCGACTGATCCGGAACTCTTCGAGAGGGCTTCGCAGCTCTACGGCGAGGCGTTGCGCCTGACGGCCGGATGGACGTATCTCGATCCCATCCGGCACGCGACCCCGGACGACCTGTCCTTCATGGTGGCCGCACACCTCGGCCTGGAGGCCGACGACAAACAGGCGGTCCTGGAGATGCGCTCGGTCAACGCCCGCCTCGAGCGGGTCGCGAACGTGCTGGAGCGCTCGCTCCCCGGCATTCGGGAGATGAAGCGGAGGCAGGGAGGGAACGGGCATTTCGGGTGAAAGGCAGTGTCAAGTGCCAAGTGTCAAGTGCCAAGTGCCAAGTTCAGATTTTACGTGACACGTGACACTTTGGGTGGGAGGATTATCATGACCCGTGAGGAAGCCTGGGCGTTGTTAAACGAGTATACGAAGGGGGAGGGACTGATCAAACACGCCCTCTCCGTGGAGGCGGCGATGGCGGCCTACGCCCGGCGGCTCGGCGGAGACGAAGCGATGTGGGGGTTGACGGGCCTTCTGCACGACTTCGATTACGAGCGATGGCCCACGCCGCCCGACCATCCGCTCAAGGGATCGGAGATCCTGCGGACGAAGGGGTGCCCGGAGGAGATCGTCTACGCCATTCAGTCGCACGCCCAATATCTCAATGTGCCCCGGAAGAACGCGATGGACAAGGCCCTGTTCGCCGTGGATGAACTCACAGGGATGATCACGGCCACGGCGCTCGTCCAGCCGGCGCGCCGGCTGGCGGACCTTCAGGCGGTTTCCGTGCTGAAGAAGATGAAGAGCAAGGGGTTCGCCCGGTCGGTCAACCGGGAGGACATCGTGGAGGGGGCGGCGGATCTGGGGGTGGACCTGGAGGCGCATATCGCCTTCGTGATCGAGGCCATGCGGGGGATCGCGCCGCAGTTGGGACTGTGAAAAGCAGAAGCATTTACCGCAGAGGACGCAGAGAAGAAAAAGGGTGTAGGAAATCGGAATCAGAGCGTAGAGGAGATCCATCCGTGAGCATCATCGCCAACCAGAACCTGGCCGATCTGGACGACCAGACCCTCGTTGCGGGGTTACGCGACCTATTCAGGATCTACCGGGGAGAGGCCCCCGCGCCGAAGGTGTGGGAGGCGATGGGGCTGGACGTGAAGGCCACGTTGCGGTCCTGGATGCTGGAGACGGAGCGCCGGGGACTCTACGAGGACCGGCCCGACGGCCGGCATTACACCCATGTCCCGAACGCCCGCGCGCGCATCGAGAAAGACAGCCAGGAGATCCGGGAACGCCTGGAGAAGCGGCTGGGAGAAAAGCGGTGAGACGAAGAATCCGTGAAGCGTGAAGCGTATCTCGCAGGAGGGTTTTACGAAATACGCTTCACGAGATACGAGATACGCCTTCGTTTACGAGTACCGCACCCGGACCCTTCCGCCGAAGCGCATCGCCTCCTCGATGGACATACAGGTCTCGACGGTCTTGATGCCTTCGAGGAGGGGGCAGACGGGCTGTCCGTCCTGCAGGATGCTGTCGATGAAATCCGTCATCTCGTAGATCCACTCCGGCGAGCCGCGACCGTGCAGGGGCGTGACGGGCAGGGCCTCCGGGTTCCAGTCCGACGACGTGTGCAGCCGGCCCTTGAGGGTCTGCTCCTCCCAGAAGCAGTTGATGGTCCCCGATTCCCCATAGACGTGGAGCGGGAGGCTGTAGGGTCCCACCACGGACCCGCTCTGGAAGACGTGGCCCAGCGCGCCCTCCCGGAAGCGGAGGACGGCGATCCGGGCGCGGTCCGTGAGCTCCCCGGACACCTCTTCCACCTCTCCGGCCATCCAGCGGAGGAGGTCCACGGAGTGGTAGGAGATGCCCATGCCGACGCGGGCGCGGGGGTTCCTTCCCCAGGTCCTGGCGCTCGGGTACTCGTCGGGGTCGGACCTGTGGGCGTAGTCCGAGGAGAGGTAGAAGACCTTTCCGAAGGATCCGGACTCGACGATCTGCTTCGCCCGGCCGTAGGTCGGCCAGGACCGGCAGATGTGCCCGGTGGCGGCCTTGAGGCCGGGATGCTCGAACAGGGCGATGCGGAGGGCGCGGCACTCCTCCGCCGAGGTGCAGGCCGGGGTCTCGACCATGACGTGACGCCCTGAGCCCAGGGCGGCGACGACCATCTCCGCGTGGTGGTAGTGGGGCGTGCAGATGTCGAACGCCTGAATCCCGTCGTCCTTGAGGGCCTCCTCAAACGAACGGTAGACCCTTTTCACCTTCCACACCTCGGCGGCCCTGGCCGCCGAGGCGTCGGAGTGGGCCACGACGGCGGCGACACAGGCTTTTTGAGGGATGGCCGAATAGCCCGCGAAGTGGTTCGAGGCCGTCCAGCCGGTCCCGGCGAGACAGACGTTGACGCGATCCATAGCTGCGCCTCCTGAAGAGAGACAGGGGTTGGGGATCAGGGGGCAGAGATCAAGAGAACAGGGACCCTTTTCGACTCCTGAATGTTCCCTATGATAACGTCTTCCGCCCTCGCTGTCAATCGTTTTATGCCTGTCTTAAGTCCTCGTATCTCCCATAATTTTCTTGACATATGGGGTCACCTTTCTTATCATAACGCCGGGAATCAGCGTTCTGGAACCCACCTATGGCTGAGGCAGATCTCCATGCCCCTGTTCATCCGCGAAGAGGAGGTCCTGAGCCTCCTGCCGATGGCCGACGCCCTGGCCTGTGTGGAGGAGGCGTTCCGGCTATACGGCTCCGGGAAGGCGGTCAATACCCCCCGCACCCGCGTGCGCACGGAGGGAGCCACCCTGCACAGCATGGCCGCGGCCATCCCCTCCCTGAGGGCTCTGGGGTACAAGGCCTACACGACGGCCCGGGGTCGGGCGCAGTTCCATTTCTATCTCTATGACTCCGAATCGGGGGAACTGCTGGCGGTCGTGCAGGCGAATCATCTCGGCCAGATCAGGACCGGCGCGGCGTCGGGCGTGGCCACGAGGCACATGGCCCGGCGGGACGCGAAGGTCCTGGGCGTGATCGGGACCGGGTTCCAGGCCGTGACGCAGGTGGAGGCTGTCTGTGCGGTCCGGCCCATCGAGCGTGCCGTTGTCTTCGGGAGACAGGCCGAGCGGCGGCGCGCCTTCTGCGAGGAGATGACCCACAGGCTCGGCGGCCTCCCGGTCCATCCGGCTGAGCGGCCGGAGGATGCTGTGCGCGCGGCGGACGTTCTGGTGACGATCACCTCATCTCGCGAACCGGTGTTCGACGGATCGCACCTGAAGGCGGGGACGCACGTCAATGCCGCCGGTTCCAACAGCCTTCTGAGGCGGGAGATCGACGACGAGACGGTGCGGCGGAGCGGGGTGATCGTCGTGGATGACCGGGAACAGGCGAGGGTGGAGTGCGGGGATCTGTTCGGCCCTGTCCAGCGCGGGACCCTCTCGTGGGAGGCGGTTCGCGAACTGGGCGAGGTCGTGGCGGGGCGGTCACCGGGGCGTCGGGACGACTCCGAGATCACCCTGTTCGCGTCGCAGGGCCTGGCCGTGGAGGATGTGGCTGTTGGCCTCCACGTCTATCGCCGGGCGCAAGAGCAGGGGGCCGGTGTAGAGATTGCGCTGTGATAAGAGTCCGTACGGAAATCCCATCCGGGCTTCAAGCGGCTGCGAAGGCGTGGAGGATTCCATGAAAAAAGTCGAGGCGTTCATCCGACCTTCCAAGTTAGATGATGTCAAGGCTGCCCTGACCGCCATCCACATCGTCGGCATGTCCGTGGCCGAGGTGCGGGGTTTTGGCCGGCAGCGTGGACACACCGAGATCTACCGGGGGGCTGAATACAAGGTCGATTTCATGCCCAAGATCAAGCTGGAGGTGGTGGTTCGGGATGAGGATCTGGAACAGGTCATCGAGGCCGTCCTGAACGCGGCCAAGACGGGCCAGATCGGAGATGGCAAGATCTTCGTCCTCCCCGTGGAGCAGGCCGTCCGCATCCGCACGGGGGACACCGGGGAAGCGGCATTGATTTAGCGAAGGGCGCGTGATGAGTGGTGGGCGACATGGCGCGTGAGGGCGTGTCCAGGAGCGGGCTCCAGGGTTATGCGCTGGTGGCGATCCTGGTCCTGGAGGCGGTCGTCCGGGTGTCGGGGATCGGGTTCGGGCTCCCCAACACGGAGACGCGACCGGATGAGACGGTCGCCGTGTCGGTGGCCATGCACATGGCCAAGAGCGGCCTCCATCCTCACTTCTTCGACTATCCCACGCTGTTTCCGACGGTACTTCTGTTTTTTTACAGCATTTATTTTCTGGTTGGGTATGGGCTGGGGTGGTTTTCATCCCTGGAGGGGTTCAAGGCGCTGTATTACACAGATCCTTCCTCTTTTTATCTGATCGCGCGTCTGGTGAGCGCGGGCTGCGGGGTAGCGACGATCCATCTGGTCTACGTGATCGGTCGCCGGGTCTACGGGGTGAGGGCGGGTCTTCTGTCGGCGTTATTTCTGGCGGTTTGTCCGATCCACGTTCGGGACAGCCACTTTGGGAAGGTGGATGTTCCGATGACGTGTCTGGTGGTTCTGTCGGGGGTGTATATTCTGGATTTGTATCGGAACGGGAGGTTTCGGGATTATGTATTATCGGGTGTGGCGGTAGGGTTGGCGGCCTCGACGAAGTATCCTGCGGGAGTGTTTTGCGTGAGTGTGGTGGTGGCGCATTTTCTTCGGGGCAGGGGGGCAGGGGGTCTGGGCGTTCTGTTCGGGGGATGGCGCTGGACCCCTATCTGTGGGTTGCCGCCTTTGCGACGGTGGCGGCTTTTTTCGTCACTTCTCCCTATATCCTCATCGACTGGAAAGGGTTCCTGCGGAGCTTTCCCAGGGTATCCGAAAATATCCTGGGCAGCGAGGAGTACAGCCGGGGGGCCTACGGTTCGGGGTGGTTGTATCATGTGATATTTTCGTTCCGGTATGGTCTGGGCCTGGGGATGGAGTTGCTGGCTCTGGGGGGGATGGTATGGGCAGCGCTGCGCCGGCGTCCGGAGGGGCTTGTCCTGCTCTCCTTTTTTGTGTATTTTTTGTTCATCGGGAACGGGCGGTGGGTGTTCACCCGTTACACCATTCCGATGGTTCCGGTGATGTTGATTCTGGGGGCGGGGTTTGTGGTGTGGCTGGGGGACCGATGCGGGAGGCTGAGGGTTCCGGCGCTGTGGGGGCTGGTGGGGCTGGTTCTGGCGGGCCCCGTGTATGGGGTGGCGCGACTGGATCGTCTTTTGTTGCGGGAGGACACGCGGTTGCTGGCGTCGGCGTGGGTTCGCGAGCATATCCCTGACGGGACGACCCTCGCCCTCCACGGAGGATATTCCGGAGAGCCCCAGTTGCCCGAATCCGAGGAGATGTTGCGGGAGCGGGCGAAGGGACAGGCCGGCCCCAACCGGGACACCTACCTGCTCGAACACCCGGTCCACCCCCGCTACAACCTTGTCCGGTTTGGTCGGTTCTATCCCGCTGACCGGGTTCTCGACGGCTGGATGGAGAGGGAGTATGATCTCACGGCATTTCGCAGCCGGGGGATCTCCTATGTGGTCACTCAGGAGTCACCGTTGCGCACGTATGCGCGTATGGACGAAGGGATGCGGGCGAT
This sequence comes from Candidatus Latescibacterota bacterium, assembly GCA_009694805.1. GTDB lineage: Bacteria > Latescibacterota > UBA2968 > SICM01 > SICM01 > SICM01. The sequence goes on along the minus strand of SICM01000088.1, from coordinate 913 downwards.
TCTGGAGGCGCACGCCACGCCTGTGGCGGTTTTTGACCCGTTTTCGCCGGGGTCCTCCCCCCGGCCCGTGTATGATTCGATAGATGCCTTTTTCGTTCCGATGGCCGGGTTTTCGGGGGTGGAGCGACCCGGCCCCAAAATCGCCATTTATCGCCTTGACCGTTGAAAAGAGTGAATACAACATGAAAACCGCAAAGGGCAAAAGGTAGGATCGGTTCTCGCCACTTTGCCCTTTGTGTTTTACACTTTGTGTTTTGCACTTCCTGTATTTTTGTATCCATCCAGAATCTGCAGGAGCCTTCCGTGCCCTTCTCCCTCAACCAGGGCAGCTCTTTGTTGACGGTGGTCTTCATCGTGCTCCTGTGCCTGACGCTCGGTCTGGGGCTTCTGGTGGCCAGGTCCTCCTATACCATCAGCGTCGGCGTCCTGGTGGGCATCATCATCTTCATCCTGAGCTTCGTCAGCACAGAGATCGCCATCTACGTGCTCATCTTTGCCACGCTGCTGTCGCCGGAGTTCGGGAGCCGGGAGACGCACGGGGGCGGGGTGACGCTGCGCGCCGAGGATTTTCTGCTCGTCATCATCGGGTTCAGCCAGCTTGCCCGTTCGGCGCTCCACAAGGGCCTGGGGCTTTTTCGGTCCACCCCGCTGAACCGCCCCATCGTCTACTATATCCTCGCCTGCACGTTCGCCACCGGGCTGGGGATCATGTTCGGACGGGTGAAGGCGCTGTCGGGCTCCTTCTTCCTCCTCAAATATGCCGAGTACATTCGTGATCGGTTTAGGTGTAAGATATTGAAAATATTGAAAGATCGAAATTCAAAATTTCATCTGGTATTGTGTCCCAGCCAGGAGGCAGGAAAAGAGGCCCGCGTCCTTCCTGGAGACGGCTGGGAGCAAGATTCAAATAGAG
>SICM01000087.1 GCA_009694805.1 Candidatus Latescibacterota bacterium | reverse complement strand
TCGGTCGCCGACCAAAGCCGCCTCGACCGCTCCGTCAACGCCGGCCTGAGGACCGTGTACTTTCTGCGCAAGATATTGAAGTTCACGCATCAAAGGTACAACCGCGCCCTGTCGAAATCAATCGCTTATTTCTTCACAACCCCTAAGTCAGTTTCTGCGCCTTCTTCCACTCCGTAAAGTCCGCCTCGATGTTCTCCGACCACTTCCGGTCCACCTCGCCGGGCGTGTACTTCCCCTCGCTCAGGCGCATCTTTCCGAAATGGTCCCGCAGCCGGATGTCCTCGGACCGCTCCACGACCTGCTGGGCGAGGTGCGGCGGGATGAAGGTGACCCCCGTGGGCGTGCCCAGCACCACGTCCCCCGGCAGCACCGTGACCTGCCCGATGCGGATCGGGCCGTTGATCTCCGTCAGCGTCAGGTCCGCGATGGCCGAGGGGTCGATCCCCCGGATGAACCCCGTGAAATTGGACATCTCGAACACCCGCTGGTAGTCCCGCATCCCGCCGTCCACCACCATCCCGGTCCCCCCCGTGCGGGCCGCGATGGCCGTGGAGAGATTGTCCCCCGTGTATGTCCCGTTCACGACCTTCCCGAACATCTCGATCACAATCACGTCCCCCTTCTCCAGCGTGTCGATCACCCACGAGTTCTGCCCCCCGATGCGCCCGTCCGCCTTCCCCTGCTTCTCCACCACGTCATTCAGGTCGGGACGCTTCGGCACGAACCGGCCCGTCACGGCCCGGCCCACCAGGATGCGCTCGGGGTGGAGGTTCATCCAGCCCCCCTCGAACTGGTGGTGGTATTCATTCCCCCGGAGCACGCCCCACGCCTCCTCCGTGGTCACCTGCTTCATCCGCTCCAGGAGGTCATCGGGCACGCGGGGCCGCCCGTCCGGGAACCGGTCGTAGGGGTTGAGGGCCGTGATCTCTTCGATGTACTCTTTTCGGATGAAGTTCACGTATCGCTCCTTATGATAGCAGGTCCTTTGCAAGAGGCCACGTTGACGATGCACCCCCCGCCGGCCCCGATCATGGCATAAAATTCCTTCTGCCTTCTGCCTTCTACCTGCCCCCCCATACCTCCCTCATAAACCGAATCCAGTTCCCCGACAGCACCCCCCGGACGTCCTCCTCCTTGTACCCCCGGCGCTCGAAGATCTCCCGCAGCCTCTGCAGGTCCGCAATCGTGTTCAGGTCGCGCGGGGCCTGCTCCGTGCCGAACCCCCCGTCCAGGTCACTCCCGATCCCGGAGTGCCGGGCGTTCCCCACCAGTTGCGCGATGTGGTCCACCTGGTCCGCCACAGATTCCAGGGTCGCCTTCGTCTGCTGCCCGTACGCCGGGACCTCCCGCTTCCACTCCGGGTCCAGCATCCAGGCGTCCAGCGCCGCGCCGATCACCCCACCCCGCGCCACGATGGCCTGGATCATCTCGTCCGTCAACTGCCGCTGCCCCGGCGTCAGCGCCCGGCAGTTGTGGTGCGACGCAGCCACCGGCCCATCGTAGACCTCCAGCACCTCCCAGAACGCCTGATCCGTCAGATGCGTCATATCCACCACGATGCCCGCCGCCCGGAGGGCGTCCAGAAAAGGTCTGGCCGTCGGCAGAAGTCCCCCCTCCGTGCCCGTGCCGTGCGAGTAGGCGCTCGTGCCGTAGTGGGAGATGCTCACCATCCGGAGCCCCAGGTCGTACCACTCCGGCACCTGGTCCGGGCCCAGGATCGGGTCCGCGCTCTCCATCGCGAGCATCAGCCCGATAGGCGTGTCCGCCGCCGGATGCTCCCAGGACGCGATCACCTCGTCCAGGTCTTTCGTATTCTTGATGAACCGGACGACCCCCTCCCTGGCCAGGGCCTCGTAATAGGCATAGTGGCCCCGCCCGACCCCGTGACACTGCGCCTGACAGTACATCCCCGTCCGTGTCCACCGGTCGTTCGGGTCCAGACGCGACATGACCGTCCCGAACACGATCCCCACGTGTCCCTTCCTCATCTCAGGAAAGGAGACGGTACAGCTCCCGAAGCTCCGCATCACGGGTTCGGGGTCGTGTATCCGCACCGTGGCCGCCGGCTGCGTCAGGTCCCGGTTGACCTGGAGCGCGCTGAACCCCAGGTCCAGGTGGCTGTCCACGATCAGCATCGGTTTATCAGGCATCAGCTTTTCCTCCACGCCTTGCGAAACATCCCCAGCAGGTTACCGTGGGCGAACTTGACGATATCCTCCTTGCGGTATCCCCGTCTCCTCATCAGGTCCAGAAACTTTTGCAGATCCGCGATCGTGTCATAGTCGATCGGGGCCAGCTCCCGGCCAAACCCCCCGTCCAGATCCGTCCCGAACGCCACGTGGTCGCTGTCCCCGGCCACCTGGCAGACGTGGTCGAGGTGCTCCAGGACCGCCGCCATGGGCCGCGTGGCCGTGGGCATGTGCGTCGCCGGGTTGTCCCAGTCCCGGCCGGGGTTCAGCATCTGCTCCGCGAACACCAGCCCGATCACCCCGTCCCGCGCCACGATGGCTTTGATCATCTCGTCGCTCAGGTGCCGCTGCCCCGGCACCAGGGCGCGGCAGTTGCAGTGGCTGGCGTGTACCGGCCCGTCCCAGTAGTCCAGGATCTGCCAGAACGCCAGGTCCGAGGCGTGCGTCAGGTCCAGCATCACGCCCGCCGCCTTCAGGGCGTCCATCAGCGGGTAGGCCGGGGGATAGAGCCCCCCCACCGTGCCCGTACCGTGCCCGTAGGTGTTCGCCCCGAAGTGCGTCAGCCCCACCGACCGCAGACCCGCGTCCCACCACGCCTGCACGTCGTCCGGTCCCAAAATCGGGTCCGCGCTCTCCATGGACAGGATCAGCCCCACCGGCGTCTTCGGCGTCGGGTTCTCCCAGAAAGCCACGCAGGCGTCCAGATCCTTCGCGTTTTTGATCCAGAAGATTTCGCCCTCGCGCTCCAGCGCCCGGTAATAGGCCAGGTGCGACTGCCCCACGGCGTAGGCCGCGGCCTGCGTCCGCACCGCGTTGTGGGATTTGACGCTGGGGGCCTGCACACGGGCCATGATCGTGGTGACCATGATGCCCACGTGCCCCCGGCGCATCTCCGGCAGCGTGACCGTGATGGTCCCCGGAGGATGGACCTCCGGCCCCTTGCGCCGCTCCAGGGAATCGGGATGTCTGGACATGCCCGTGACCGCGCCGTCCTCCCGCTCCCGCAGCGTCTGCACGGTCTGCGTCAGGTCGCGCCGGTGAAACGTGGCGTTGTAGGCCATGTCGAGGTGGCCGTCGATGATCAGAACAGGTGGGTTCGCCATGAAAAATCTCCGCGAAGTGGACGGATGCTGAAAGCTGACTCGCTCACAGGGGGACAATATAATATCCGGTCGGCGACATGTCCAGCATTTGATAAAAAAAGGCCCGGCGGTTTCCCGCCGGGCCTTGTGAATGAACCTCCTCCCCTTTCTCCCTTCGGGGGAGAGGGGTCTACTTCGCCATCAGCATCTTCTTCACCTGCACGAACGCCCCGGCCTGCAACCGATAGATATACATCCCGGTCGCCGCCAGACGCCCGGCCTCATCTCTCCCATCCCACACCGCCGCGTGATACCCCGGACCCTGTGCGCCGCTCACCAGCCTCCTCACCTGCTGACCCAGGATGTTATACACCACCAGGCTCACGTTCGACGCCTCCGGCAGTCCATACCGGATCGTCGTGGACGGGTTGAACGGGTTGGGGTAGCTCTGATCCAGACCGAACGCCTCCGGCGCTGCCGGCGCATCCTCCCCCACCTTGGCCAGAAGCGCCTGACCCTTCTTGGCCTTCGGCTTCATGGGCAGCACTTCCACCACCGTGGACCTGTTCCCGGAGGCGTCCGTGGCGAAGGCTACCAGCTTGATGCCAGGACCCTTGGCCGAAGTCAGCCTCAGCGTCCCGTCGAACCCATATTGATAGCCACTTTCGCCGTCGTCGTCATCGTCATCGTCGCGCCCTCGCCGGGTGGAGACCAGTTTCAGGACCTGACCGTCCGTGGCCGGAAAGCCCCCCAGCGCAATCGCCTGAGTGAGCAGGCTGCGCAGCGCCGCCTCGTTTGGCCCCTCCAGCTTCACTTCGATCTTCTTCCCTATCTTGATCTCGATACTGTTCTTCTTCCCCTTCTTGTACTTCACCACAACGCCGGTGGAGGAGGTCAAAGGCTGCGTGATGAACGACGTGATGGCCGGACGGGAGTCACAGGCGTCGGTGGCTGAGGTGGACACCTTGATGAAGTTCCCCTCGCTGTCCCCGTCGTCGTCATCCCTGCCCTCGTTTTCATCGCTGTCCTCATCGTCGTCATCTGCCCCTTTGGGACCCCGCACATGCGCCAGCGACGCCTTCGCCTCCGGCGGCGTGGTGTCCTGAACCTTCACCGTCCGCGTCAGCGTGGCCGTGTTCCCGCTCCTGTCCTTGCCCGTGTAGGTGATGGTGTAGTCCCCCGGCGCGTGAACATTCACCGGGTTGTCGGTCGTCAACGTGGGATTCGGGTCGCAGTTATCCGTCACCCTGACGCCCAGGTCGACGTAGGGGGTCGGACACTCCACCGTGACCGGATTGTCCCCCACCAGCGTGATCACCGGCTTGGTCGTGTCCTGCACCGTGAGGGTCTGTGTGGCGCTGACGCTGTTGTTGCTGTGGTCCGTGGCCGTCCACTTGCGTGTGAGCGTGTAGTTGTCCGGCGAAGACCCGTCCGTGCGCGTCTCCGAAAATGTCACCGTCGGGGCCGGATCGCAGGCGTCCGTCGCCGTCACCGTGGCTGGCGCCGGGACCGCGTCGCACTCCACCGTGGCGTCGGCAGGAACACCCGCCAGCGTCGGCGGCGTGGTGTCCTGAACCTTGATCTGGACCGTGTCAGACGAGGTCCCGCCTTTCCCGTCGTTGACGGTGAGGGTGATGGTATGCGTCCCCAGAGGCAGCGTGACCGTCGGCGTCGGGCCGCTGACCGTGCCGAAGGGGCCCGACCAGGAGTAGGTCAGCGTGTCCCCGTCGGGGTCGCTCGACCCGGCTCCGTTCAGCGTGACCGATGCCCCGGATGGGCCCGTGCACTCTACCGTCTGATCCGCGCCGGCGTTGGCCACGGGCGGCCGGTTCGCCGACTTTACTACGCGAACATTGTCAAGCGCCGGTCCTGCATTTCCCAGAGTGCTGCTGGTGTTCTCAAAGCTCAGAACAGTCCACGTGGAAGCAGCCACGAACGACCATGTCTTGTTCTGCCACCCCATGTTCGTCCCCGTTTTGCCCGTCCAATCGAACGAGAAAAGGGCACTGCCGGCTCCCGCTGATACGCGGAGTGTTTTCGGATTGGCCCCACTGGGGTTTGCGGCCATGTCGAACGTGACGTTATAGGTCTGGCCCGGCACGGTCCCAATGGTCTGACGGATTCCGCCGGAGTTGAAACCAACCAGATCGAGGCTCATACTCCCTTCACTTGCCGTCCACCCCTGGTGGCCTGCGACAATTGAAAAACGCCAGATGTAGTTGAAGGTGTTTCTCGATAGCCATATACCTTGTGGCTCAATGCTCTTTGCAATTACCGTAAGCCACCAGGCATATTTTTCGCCTCACACAAACCCGATCAGCCGCCAGTAGAGCAGGTTGAGAGGAAGCAGGAGCAGGAGCGTGATCAGGGAGATCAGGGTCATCATCAGGATGAACTGCCCCATGCGGACGTAGCGGAAGCTGTAGGCCACCACGAACGGCGCGGACTGGTAGGGGATGAACATGACGCCCGTCCCCACCGCCACGCTCAACGCCACCGGCACGGCCCCCAGGCCCAGGCCCACCCCGAAGTCCAGCAGGACCGGCGTCAGCATCGCGGCCACGGCCGCGGTGTCCATCAGAAAATCGAAGGGGACGACCATCCACGTGATGGCTCCCAGCTTCGTGAGCGCCCCGCCGGACGACAGCTCCCCCCAGTGGGTCATCACCCCCGCCAGCCGGGCCGTCACCCCCGTGACCTCCAGCGCCCGCCCCAGCGTGAACAGCGCCGCCATGTAGATCAGAAGCGGAAAGTTGACCTGCCTCAGGCGTTCCGGCTTCAGAGGCCCCCAGCCGGGGAGGTAGCACAGCAGGACGAGGATCAGCCCCACAAAGGCGGGGTGAATCCCGTGCAGCGCGTCCGTGGCCCAGAGCAGGACCCCCAGCAGCAGGATGCCCACGACCTTCTTTTCCGCGGGCGTGAGGCGGACCTCACCCTCCCCCTTGCCTGGGGAAAGGCCCTTATCTCCCCCTCCCTCTCCCAATGGGAGAGGGAGGGGGCCGGGGGGTAGGAGAGGTCTGTCTATCGGAAACAGCCATCGGATCAGCAGATAGCAGCACCCCACCCGGAGCAGCCCGATGACCGGAAAGAGACAGAAGGCCCACTGGCTCCAGTAGAGGGGGATCTTCCGGGATTCCAGAACCCCCAGCACGACCACGTTGGGGACGGAGCCGGTCAGAACCCCCGTACCGCAGAATTGCGTCGAGCAGACCAGGGACAGGACCAGCGCCGCGCTGACCGGCGAGCCGGGCTTCTCCCCAAGTTCCTTGAGCAGGCCGATCACCACCGGGACCAGGATCACCACCCGGACGGTACCGGAGGGGATCACGAGGGCTGCGGCTGCACCCAGGATATGAAGCGTCAGGATGAGCCGATTGTAACTTCTGACCCGGCCCAGCATCCATCGCGCCAGGCGCGCCCCCAGCGGCGTCTCCGTGACCCCCAGGCTGAGCGCCATGCCGGAGAAGACCAGCCAGACCGATTTTCCGGAGAAGGCGGCAAACGCCGTCTCGAACGGGATCACGCGCAGAAGCGGGAACAGGAGGAGCGCCAGGAGAGAGGTGTACTCGATGGGAGCGGGCTCGAAGGTCCAGAACAGGACCGCGAAGGCCGAGAGCGCCAGGGCCATCCGGGCCGGCAGGCTCAGGTCGCCCGGATACAGGAGGATGATCAGAGGAAGGAAAAGGCCGAGGACGATGCCGGTAATCTGTTTTCGGGACATTTTATATGGAGATGCGGCGCTGGCGGAAAAGATCAGGCGTGGCTTGCATCTCCACGCCATCCGGGAAGGGAGAGGTCGGGAAAACCTTCCCAATTTAACACACCAGATCCCAAAGACCAACTTTTTTATGGTTTTCGGAGGGTCGTTTTTTTACATTAAAGCCCTCGACTGACTTGAGTTCTTTCACTCTGCGTGACGCCATACAGGAGGACATCGATCATGGTGGACCCACAATATCTCTTCGATGACGACCAGATGAGGGCCTTCATCGTCAACGGCTTCGTCACGATCAAGCTCGATCTCCCGGCCGGCTTTCACGAGGCCATCTACCGGAAGACCGACGAGGTCTACGCCAAAGAGGGCAACCCGGGGAACAACATCCTCCCCAGGGTGCCCGAACTGAAGCAGATCTTCGACCACCCCCGCGTCCGGGGGGCCTTCACCAGCATCCTCGGCCCTGACCACATCATGCACGCCCACCGCCACTGCCACGTCAACCCCCCCGGCAGCAAGGGCCAGGGCTGGCACAAGGACACCTACTGGGGCTACAAGAAGGTGCGCTACCACCGCCCCCGCTGGGCCATGGCCTTCTACTACCCCCAGGACGTCACGATCGAAAACGGCACCAGCGAGGTCATGCCCGGGACCCACTACCACCTGATCAAACCCCTGAACGATGCCGAGCGCGCCATGCCCGTCTGCGGCGAGGCCGGAACCCTCGCCATCATCCACTTCGACCTCTGGCACCGGGGAGGGGCCAACCGCAGCGAACGGAACCGCTTCATGATGAAATTCCAGTTCACCCGGATGGAGGAACCGCAGGGGCCGGCCTGGAACGTCCGGGACGCCGCCTGGCGCTCTCCCGCCAGCGTTCCGGACGACCGTCTGGACCCCCTCTGGTCCCGGGTCTGGGACTGGTGCTCCGGGAAGAAAACAAACGGAAGTGGAGAGGCTTCAAGGGACGGCATCCCGGCCCTCGCCAGCGCCCTCCGGGATGAGGAGGAGTCCGTCCGCCTCAGCGCTGCCTACGCCCTCGGGGCCGCCGGAGAACCCGCCATTTCCCCCCTCGCGGAGGCCCTCCGGAGCAACGACGAGCCGACGCGACTGAGCGCCACCTACGGTCTGGGGATTGTCGGAGAGACCGCCCTGCCGCCCCTTTCTGATGCCCTCAAACACGAGGACGAACAGGTCCGCGCCTGTGCGGCCTACGCGGTAGGGGACATCGGCCCCGACGCCGCTGAGGCCGTCTCCGCGCTCGCGGAGGCCCTCCTGAAAGATCCTTCCCCCTGGGTGCGCCACCACGCCGCCGAAGCCCTCGGCACCATCGCCCTGAATCCTGGCGTCTCCGTGCCCGCCCTCGGCAGGGCCCTGCGCGACCCGGACGGCCAGGTCCGCTTCAACGCCGCCTATGCCTTGGCGCACTTCGGGCCCGCCGCAGAGCCGGCCATCCCGGCCCTGCGCGAAGCCCTGACCGACGACAACCGCTACGCGGTCGGCCACGCCGTGTCCGCCCTCCGGCGCATCGGAACCCCCGAGGCGGAAGAGGCCCTGCTGGACTTCCTCACCGCGACGCGCTGGTGCCCCATCACCACGAAGGAGAGCATGTATTAGGGAGAGGACACGATGTCCGACGCGCGCGACCAGATCCGGAAGGCCCTCGATGAAGTGAGGGTGATAGACCCCCACTGTCACCTGAGGCTCGCAAAACCTTCGGCGGACAGCCTGGCGGACATCGTCCTGTATCACCACGTCTGGATCGAACTGGTCTCCTCCGGCATGGATCAATTCGAAGTCTCCGCCTCCGACTTGCCCCACGAACTGGCGGACCCGGAGATCGCCCCCCTGGAGCGGGTCCGGCGCAGCCTGAAGCATCTCCCGAACACCCGAAACACCACCCTGGGGCTGTTCCTGCGCTGGATATTGAAAGACCTCTATGGCGTGGACCGGCTCACCGAATCGAACCTCGAAACGGTCTTCGCGGACGTCGCCCGGAAAGGTCAGGACCCGGCCTGGCAGGAGCGCCTGTTGCGGGAGCGCTGCGGGATCGATCATAACATCTCCGTGGAGCTTCGCAGCGCCCCGTATTCCGGACGGATGTTGAAGGCCAGGGAGATCTTCCCCGCCAACCTCATTCACGGCAAGCAGACCTCGTCCGGCATCCTGTCCGGATGGGAGTCCGCCTTCGGGCGCGAGATCCGCACGGCCCTGGACTATACGGAGTTTCTGAGAGAGACCGTCTCCGGCCTGTCGGTGGCGGAATACAAATTTCTGGGCTGGTGGGTGGTTCCCTGCGTCACCGACGCGCTGTCGGACGAAGATCAGATCACCCGCACCCTCCAGAAAGTCCGGCATGAAGAGCCCCTGAGCCACGACGAGATCGGGGGCTTCTGCTATTCTGGGATGAGGACCCTGCTCCAGGAACTCCGAAGAACGCCCCTGCGGACCATCCAGGTCATCGTGGGCGCGGAGGTCCTGCCCCCGCACCGGTCCCTCACGCACTGGAACGGGAACTTCTGCGGGGCCATCGGCAGGATCGCCAATCAGTTTGAAGACTTCCGCTTCGACCTCTCCACCGCGTCGGACGCCTACACCCAGGACCTGGGCATCCTGTCCAGGCACATCCCCAACATCAGCGTCGCGGGCACCTGGTGGCACACCTTCTACCCCTTCTACATCCGGAAATCGCTGGAGACGCGGCTGGACATGGTTCCGGCGAACAAGATCACCGGCTACTTCTCGGACGCCTACCACGCGGAGTGGTGCTACCCGAAGTTGAAGATGGTCAAGCAGATCCTCGGAGAGATCCTGGTGGAGCGGATCGAGCGGGGATGGTACGACACCGACACGGCCATCGGCCTCATCCCTCGACTGTTCCACGACAACCCCGGACGCATCTACGGGGTATGAGAAGCTGGGTGAGGCCCATGCCTTCACTTCACGCCGTACTCCTTCACGAACGCCTCGTCCAGCTCCAGCCCCAGCCCCGGCTTCTCCGTCATCTGCACCTCGCCCTCCTTCACCTCGAACCGGGGACTGTACATCTTGGACCAGATCTGATACGGCTCCGACGCCGGACAGGCCGGGGACATCAGCCCGTTGGGCACGCCCGCCAGGAAGGGGCAGATCAGGTCCGGGTACTGCGCCCCGTGCGGCGCGATGTACACCCGGTGCGCCTCCGCCAGCCCCGCCATCCGGAGCAGGTTCGTGTACCCCCCCGCGACCACGATGTCCGACTGCAACACCTGAAGCCCTCCCTGCGTGATCAGCCGTTGCGCGCCGTAGAGCGTCCCCTCCCCCTCCCCGCCTGCGACCAGAGCGTTACTTGCCTCCCGCACCAGCCGGTAGATGCCGACCTCGTCGTCCCTCGGGATCGGCTCCTCGATCCAGTAGAGGTCATAGGGATTAAATCGCCTGGCCATCTCCACGCACGTGGGCCCGTCCCACACCCCGTGTACGTCCACCATCAGCTTCAGATCTGGGCCGAGCGCCTCCCGGGACAGCCGCACCTTCTCCATCGTCTGATCCACATCCGGATCCACGAGATGAAACTTGACCGCCCGGTAGCCCTGGTCCGCGTGCTTCCGCACGAGCGCCGCCACCTCCTCCGGAGACTCATTGGTGTTGAAGCCGATCCCGTCCGCGTAGACCGGCACCCGGTCCTGGACCCCCCCCAGCAGCCGCCAGACCGGCTCCCCGCAGGCCTTGCCCTTGAGGTCCCACAGCGCGATGTCGATGGAACCGATGGTGGTCATGGCCGCCCGCCCCGGCCCCCGGAACCGCCAGGCCGTCCGGTACATCCGGTCCCACAGCAGGGCGACCCGCCTCGGGTCCTGGCCCACCAGCAGCGGCGCGAACTCCCGGCTGGTCAGGTCCGCGCTCCCCCCCCGCCCGATCCCGGTCATCCCATTGTCCGCGTGTATCCGCGTCACGGTCCAATCCCGTGTCACCCCCTTCTCCGGAGGCCCCCACGAGTGACGGAGCGTGATCGTCTCGATCTTTTCGATACGCATGGCAACCTCCTGTCGAAAAAGTCCCGATTCACCCTCATCTGTTTTTGTGCTTGACCATCGCGTGGTGAGAGGGTATTTTAAATACGCTGAATGAGAAGGGATGCGCGATGAATTAAGGGATCGCACGAAAATTGTCAACCTTTTTCTCCGCGTCATCTGCGGTGAACGCCTTTTCCGGAGCCCCTCGATGAAACGCAAACCGCGCAAGGTCGTGGTGGGCATGATGAAGGCCCTGCCCGCCAAATGGGACGCGAAGGACAACTTCGAAGTCTTCGAGTCCCTCTTCCGGTGTCACGCCCAGGATGGGCTGGACGTCTTCATCACCCCGGAATGCTTCCTGGACGGCTACGCCGTCACGGAGAAGAACTGGACCCCCGCGCGCTTCCGCCGGGTCTCCCAGGAGGTCGGAAAAGGACTCTTCCTGAAACGGGTCTCCCAGCTCGCCCGAAAGGCGAAGACCCACGTCGTCTTCGGCTTCACGGAGATCCTGAACAACCACTTCTACAACGCCGCCCTGGTCGTGGGCCGGAAGGGGGAGGTCGTCGGCAAATACCACAAGACCCACCTTCAGGCGCACGACCATCGCTTCGCGCCGGGCCAGGACCTGCCTGTCTTCCACCTGGACTTCGGCTGCGTGGGCACGGTCATCTGCGCCGACCGGCGCTGGCCGGAGTCCATCCGGACCCTGCGCCTGAAGGGCGCGGAGGTCCTCCTGATGCCCACCTACGGCATGTGGCACCTGGACAACGAGTGGTGGATGCGCACCCGCTCCTACGAGAACGGGATGTTCGTCTGCTTCACGCACCCCAACGTCGCCCTGATCACAGACCCGAAGGGCGGCGTCGCAGCCAAGCTCCAGTCCAACGTCCCCGACGTGCTGATCCACGAGATCGACCTGGACCAGGTCGACGACACGAGCCATCTGAAAGACCGGAGGCCGGAGCTCTACGGCATCCTGGCCGACACGGGTCATCCGTCCCGACAGAAGCTCTACGACCCGCCTTCTGCGTAGACCCCTCCCCCCCTCCCCCTCCCCGAAACGGAGAGGGGGAGGAGCCTTGTCCAAACGACCAGAAGGCGCGACGTCCCGGCTTTCAAGCAGGAGGTTCGTTCAGGCAAGGTGGGGTACGAGCGCCGAAGGCGCGGGGGTGCGGTGGAAGGGGCCCAGACTAACACGGGACCCGGATTACACAACCCGAACAGAGTACGGCGCGCCCAGCCCCGCCGGCGCTTGAGGCGCGTGCTTCTTTGGTGTCACCTTTCTTGCACGAGCAAGAAAGGTGACATTCCGGGGGTACGTGGGGATGGGCATGCTAAAAACCAACTCAACTTTCCAAGGATCTGCATGATCAAACTCGTCGCCTTCGACCTCGACGGCACGGTCCTCAACGGCCTCGGCGTCGCCTCAGCGGAATCCCTCCGCGTCATCCGGGAGATGCAGTCCGCCGGCATCTCCCTCTCCACCATGAGCGGTCGGAACGTCACCAAAAGCCTCGCGCCCTTCAGCGGAGAACCCGGCCTGACCGACGCCATGCACTGCGGGGCCTACAACGGCGCCCTGGTCGTAGGGCCCATAGAGGAAGGGTGTCGCCGCATCCTCTTCGAGCAGCGCGTGCCGGAGGAGACCCTGTCAGACCTGCTGACGCACATCCGGGAGCGCGGCTACAACTTCATCTACTACGCCTGCGATCCGCACCCGGCCCTCGGCGTGGAGGAGCGCTACATCTCAGACCGCTCGTCGGCGTCCACGGACAGCATCGTCCGGCAGGTGGGCGTGGAGTTCGCGTTCGATCCCGGCCTGCTGGACCGCCTCCGGCGCGGCGACCTCTGCCCGCCCCCCAAGGTCATGATCCTTCCGGGTGAGAACCGACGGGACGACGTCTTCCGCGAGATCTCGGACCTGTTCAAAGGCCGGCTCTACGCCGCCCGCACGGACATGGACCGCGTGGAACTCATGCACCCCCACGTCAACAAGCGGGCTGCCCTGGAGCACGTCGCCTCCGCCCACGGGATCGACATCGCGGAGACCCTGGCCATCGGCGACGGAGACAACGACCTCCCCATGATCCTCGGCGCGGGCATCGGCCTGATCATGCAAAACGCGCCGGACCACGTCCGGGCGTGCGCGAACGACAAACGCATCCACCTGGTCCCGGCGTTTGAGGAAGAGGGATTTGCGAAGGCAATGCGGGAGTACGTATTGACATAAGGTGTCAGGTGTCAGGTGTTGGTTTTACCCGACACCCGACACCCGATACCCGGCACCTGTTTTTCAGGAGATTTTATGGGCAGGTTGAAAGTAGGCGTCATGGTGGAATCGTTCCGGGTCGGGGTTCGGGAGGGCGTCCGCATGGCCCGGGAGGTCCGGGCGGACGGCATCCAGGTCTACACCACACGTGGGGAGATGGCCCCGGAGAACCTGTCGAAATCCGGCAGGCGGGAATTTCTCTCCTATGTGCAGTCCCAGGGCCTGGTCATCAGCGCCCTGTGCGGGGACTACGGCAAAGGGGGGTTCGTCAACCCGGAGGGCCTGGAGCAACGCGTGGAGAACACGAATCGGGTCTTCGACCTGGCGCGGGACCTCGGCGTCTCCTTCGTGACCACGCACATCGGCGAGGTCCCGGAAGATCAAAAATCGAAGGCATGGGGCAACCTTGTCGAAGTCATCCGGGACGTGGCCGAGTACGGCGCGCGCCTCGGCTGCTGCTTTGCCACGGAGACCGGCCCGGAGAGCGGGGGGCGCCTGCGGGACCTCCTGAAGGCCGTGAACAGCGACGGCGCGCGCGTGAACTACGACCCCGCGAACATGGTCATGCGCGGGTTCGACCCCGTGCAGGGCGCGAAGGACCTGAAGGGGTTCATCGTCCACACCCACGCCAAGGACGGTGTCCGGAACGATGACGAGACGCACAAAGAGGTCCCCCTCGGCCAGGGGCAGGTCCCATGGGACGAGTACATCGCCGCCCTGGACGAATCCGGCTATGACGGGTTCTACACCGTGGAGCGGGAGGTCGGCGAGAACCCCGCCGAGGACATCCGAAAGGCTGTGGAATTCCTGAGGCGGTTCTGAGATGATTCTAAAATCTTTGATCGTCGGCCCCCTGGAGGTCAACTGCTACATCCTGGCCTGCGAGCGCACGGGCGAGGGCATCGTCATCGACCCCGGCGACGAACCCCAGGAGATCCTCAGCGCCATCGCCGAGGAGGGCATCTCCATCCGCGAGATCGTCGCCACCCACGGCCACTTCGACCACATCGGCTTCGCGCGCGAGGTGCAGGAGGCCCTCAAGGTCCCCTTCGCCATCCACCGGGACGACCTCTCCCTCGTGGAGGGCCTGGCCGACGCCGGGGCCCTGTTCGGCGTGAAGGTCGGCCCGCCCCCGGAGGTCACCCGCTTCCTGGCGGAGGGGGACGAGGTCCGCTTCGGGGACGAGACCCTGCGCGTCCTCCACACCCCGGGCCACTCCCTCGGCGGCGTCACGCTCGTCAGGAACAACATCGCCATCGTGGGCGACTGCCTGTTCGCCGGCTCCATCGGGCGCACGGACATGCCCGGCCAGTCCCACGACCTCCTCATGGTCTCCATCTGGGACAAACTCCTGACCCTCGATGACGCCACAGAGGTCTATCCCGGTCACGGCCCGCCCACGACCATCGGCCAGGAGCGAAGCACCAACCCATTTTTACGATAGATGATCGGCATGGAATCAGAACGTCAGCAAAAGCGCTTTCCCACGACCCTGGAGGAGAACCTTCCGGCCCCGATGCGGGACAAGACCCTGCTCCGGGCCGACGTCTACCGCCCTGAAGGAGACGGCCCCTTCCCCGTCCTGCTCTGCCGGACGCCCTACGACAAGGGCAAGCACCGGGAACTCGGCCACCGGCTCGCGGAGCGGGGCTATCTCGTCGTCGTCCAGGACTGCCGGGGGCGCTACGCCTCGGACGGCGCGTTCCGGCCCGGCCTCTTCAGCGCGGAGCACGACGACGCCGAAGACGGCTACGACACCGTGGAATGGGCCGCCGGCCTGCCCGCCTCCACCGGCAGGGTGGGGACCTTCGGCTGCTCCTACGACGGCTGGACCCAGTGGGAACTGGCCCACACCCGCCCTCCTCACCTCGCGGCCATGATGCCCGCCGGCATCGCCGCCAACCTCCTGGACCGGGAGCTGTCCGGCGTCCTCCGCCTGGGCCGGGTGCTCGCCTGGACCGTCAACAACCTGTCCGTGGACACGGCCCGGCGTCTGAACGACCCCTGGAAGCCCAGGACCGCGCAGGAGGCCGACCGCCTCTATCTGGAGCGCGACCGGCTCAAGTGGCTCTGGTTCCTGCCCCTGATGGACATCCCCGACGATGCGATGCCCGGCATGGGGCCACACTGGCGAAGATGGCTGGAAGACCACGCCATGGACCACTTCCGGTTCGAGGAGAAACACCGGCAGGTGAACGTCCCGGCCCTGAGTATGACCGGCTGGTACGACCAGCAGATCGGGACCATCAAGCAGTTCACGGGGATGGTGAAGAACGGGAGGACCGAGGACGCCCGCCGGAACCAGCGCCTGATCGTCGGCCCCTGGACCCACACCCTGGTGAACCTGGGCAGCAGGCTGGGGGCCGTGGACTTCGGCCCCGAGGCCTGCCGGGACTTCTACGACATCGCCGACGCGTGGTTCGCGCACTGGCTTAAGGAGGAACCTACGGAGGCCGTGGACTGGCCCCCCATCCAGCTCTTCGTCATGGGCGCTAATCAATGGCGGGCCGAGCACGAATGGCCTCTGGCCCGGACGGTCTACACCGTTTTCTACCTCCACAGCGGGGGCCACGCCAGCACCGCCGTGGGGGACGGGGCGCTGTCGCTGAAGCCTCCTCAGGAAGAGCCCCCGGACAAGTACATCTACGACCCGCGCGACCCGGTGATGACCCTCTCACCCCCGGCGGCCAGCACGAGCCGCTCGACCAGCGCCCGCTGGACGGACGGCGGGACATCCTGGTCTACGTCACGCCCCCCCTGGAGGAGCCCCTGGAAGTCACGGGCCCCATCGTCGTGAAACTCTGGGCCTCCTCCTCCGCCAGGGACACGGACTTCACCGCCAAGCTGATCGACGTCTGGCCCGACGGTTTTGTCCAGGAACTGTGCCACGGCATCGTGCGAGCCCGTTACCGCGAATCCTTTGAACGACCCTCCCTGATCGAGCCGGGCCGGGCCTATGAATACACCCTCCGGGTGAACCCCACGAGCAACCTCTTCCGGCGCGGGCACAGGATACGCCTGGACATCTCCAGCAGCGACTTCCCGAACTTCGACCGCAACCACAACACAGGAGGCGACGACTACAGGGAGGCGAACCTGACGGCCGCGCATCAGACCCTCTTCCACGACGCCGCGCGTCCGTCCCGCCTGATCCTGCCCGTGATCCCCTGAATCAAGGAGTCCACATGGACATCTCAGTCAAGACCGGCAGCATCCTGGAGGACGATGCGGACGCCATCGTCCTGAACCTCTTCGAAGGCGTCAAAACGCCCGGCGGGGCCACCGGGGCCGTGGACAGGGCCCTCGGCGGGGCCATCTCGGACCTGATCGCCGGGGGCGACTTCACGGGCAAGAACCGGGAGACCGCCGTCCTCTACCCGCGCGAAGGCACCGCCTCCCGCCGTGTTCTCCTGGTCGGCCTGGGCAAGCAGGCGGACTTCTCCCTGGACCGGGCCCGGCAGGCCGCGGGCGTCGCCGCGAAACGGGCGCGTGACCTCGGCGTCAAACGCCTGACCACCCTCGTCCACGGCGCAGGGGCCGGCGGCCTGGACCCGGCTCAGGCCGCCCAGGCCGTCGTCGAAGGCGCCATTCTCGGAACCTACCAGTTCACGACCTTCCGGACCACGAACCGGGACGAGATCAAAACCCTGAGCGCCCTCACCGTCATCGAGGCCGACCCGGCCCGCCGGGAGGCCCTGGAGGCCGGCGTCCGGACGGGCCGGATCATCGCCGAGGCCGTCTGCACCGCGCGCGACCTGTCCAACCGGCCCGGCAACGACCTCACGCCCACGGCCCTGGCGAACCGTGCGCGGGAGATCGCCAGGGCTGCGGAGATGGCCTGTGAGGTCTTCGACGAGGAGGCCATGGCCCGCATCGGCATGCGCACGATCCTGGCCGTCTCCCAGGGGAGCGAGGAGCCCGCGCAGTTCATCATCCTGGAACACCGTCGCGGGAAGCCCGGCCAGAAACCCATCCTCTTCGTCGGCAAGGGCATCACCTTCGACAGCGGCGGCATCTCCCTCAAGCCCGGCGACGGCATGTGGGACATGAAATTCGACATGGGGGGCGCTGCCGCCGTGGTCGGCGCCATGGAGGCCGTGGCCAGGCTCGACCTCCCCATCCACGCCGTGGGCCTGATCGCCGCCAGCGAGAACCTCCCCGGCGGAAAGGCCATCAAACCCGGCGACATCGTGACCTCCCTGTCGGGCAAGACCATCGAGATCGCCAACACCGACGCCGAAGGCCGCCTCGTCCTGGCCGACGCCCTCGCCTACGCGAAGCGCTACGACCCGGCGGCCGTGATCGACCTGGCCACCCTCACCGGGGCCTGCATCATCGCCCTCGGCCACGACGCCGCCGGGCTGATCACGAACGACCAGAACCTGGCCGACGAAGTCCAGGCCATCGGGGATGCCACGGGAGAAATCGTCTGGCCGCTCCCCCTCCTCGAAGGGCACCGGGAACAGATCAAGAGCGACTACGCGGACGTGAAGAACATCGGCGGCCGGCCCGCCGGGACCATCACCGGCGGGGCCTTCCTGAGCCATTTTGCGGAGGGCTATCCCTGGGTGCATCTCGACATCGCCGGCATGGCCCGCTCCGAAAAGGATCACCCCTACACCCCGAAGGGCGGCACCGGCTTCGGCGTCCGCCTGCTCGTGGAGTTCGCGCGCCGCAGGGCGACACAGAAACAACAAGGAGGGCCATCGTGAAAGTCCTGCTAAGGGGTTGCGAAGAAATAAGCGATTGATTTCGACAGGGCGCGGTTGTACCTTTGATGCGTGAACTTCAATATCTTGCGCAGAAAGTACACGGTCCTCAGGCCGGCGTTGACGGAGCGGTCGAGGCGGCTTTGGTCGGCGACCGAA
>SICM01000086.1 GCA_009694805.1 Candidatus Latescibacterota bacterium | reverse complement strand
GTGGCTACATCAAACTCGAACTGCTGAAAGTCTCGACCAAACTCAACCACTTTGCGCTCAAGTCCAAACTCTACCTCAACGCGCTTCAGGTATCCTTCGATACTTTACGTCAACTCCAACCTGTCCGGTTGACTGCGTAAGGTGAGTTTCTCAGTCCGACACGACCAACCTCCGGTTCGCAAAAGAACGGATCGAGCTGTGCGAAAAAATGACAGGACCATAGAACCGTCGGCCGGAACGCGGTCCGTTTCCGAGGGGTCTCCGTCCGGCGCGTGGTGGGTCGTCGCGCCCCTCTGCCTGATGGTGGGCGTCGTCCCCCTGGTCTGCCTGCCGGGCATCTTCGAGTACGCGCTCCTCCCCAGGCTGTTCGCGCTCCACCTCTGCGTTGCGCTGGCCTG
Source organism: Candidatus Latescibacterota bacterium (assembly GCA_009694805.1). Taxonomy (GTDB): domain Bacteria; phylum Latescibacterota; class UBA2968; order SICM01; family SICM01; genus SICM01. Next base: position 17,728 of record SICM01000086.1, on the reverse strand, counting down.
CCTGGGCTGGCTCCTCCAGACGCGCTGGGGGAGGGACCTCCGCCCGGTCTCCACCCCCCTGACATGGCCGGCCCTCTGCTGGGCAGCGGTCGTCCTCCTGTCTGCCCCGGCCACGACGCACCCGCTGGACACCCTGGTGGAAGCGCTCAACCAGATGGCGCTTCTGGCCCTGTTCTTCGTCGCTGCCCACACCCTCACCCTGCGCACCCTGCGGCCGGTCCTGTGGGCCAGCGCGGGGGCGGGGCTGGCCGTGTCCCTCATCGGCATCCTGCAATACCACGGCCTGGCCTTTCTGGACATCCCCTCCGCCGCCCTCCCCAGCGCCACCTTCGGCAACCGCAACTTCGCGGCCATGTACCTGGTCTGCGCCGCCCCCCTGGCCGGGTTTCTGTTCCTGACCGCCCGACGTCGTTCCGCGCGAGTCCTGGCGGGGCTGTCCGCGACCCTGATGTCAGTCTATCTGGTCTACACCCGCACGCGCAGCGCCTGGGTGGGCGTCGTCGGCGCGCTCCTGTGCGTGGGAGGATGGCTGGCGTTCCGGCCTGACGCGCGCCGGCAGGCCCTGGAGGCGGTTCGCCGGGAGATGGACCGCCACCGGCGAAACCTAACGGTCGGCTTTCTGGCCCTGTTCGTCGCCCTGTCGGCCCTCCCCGCCCACCGCACCATCGCCGCCACCTCGCGTGCGGGCCTCCCCTACCTCACCGAATCCAGGGCCGATGTCGTGGCCACGGCCACATCCCTGTTTCAGCGGGACCCGGGCAAACGGAGGAGAGGCTCGCCGCGTGGCGCGCCACCCTGAGCATGGTGGCCGACCACCCCCTGCTGGGCGTGGGGCCGGGGGGGTGGATTCGGGCCTATCCCCCTTACGACGGAGGGGCCGCGAACACCACGAACATGGTCATGAACACCCCCCACAACGACTACCTCTGGATCGCCTCCGAGGGGGGGTTGCTCGGACTGGGCGTCTACCTCTGGTTCCTGGGGGCCGGCCTCGGATGCCTCTTGAAAATGGCCGGAAACCCCGACCCATCTGCCCGCATCGCCGCCTGGGCGTTCGCCCTCTCCCTCCTGTCCACCCTGTTCGACGCCTTTTTCAACTTTCCCAAGGAGCAGCCCCAGGCCGCCATGTTTCTCTACCTGCTGTTCGGGGTCGCGGCCAGCGCCACAGCAGGCGCAAGAGGGCGTCCGCCCATCCCGAGTAGCCCCACAGGGGCGTATCGAGGGATCGCCTTTCGCCTTGCCCCTTTCCTCTTTCTCCTCGTCTCCCTAACTGCGCTCGTACTCTCCCTGTGCCGGATCGGCTTCGACTGGCACTATCTCCGCGCCATGGCGTCCGCAAGCCGCCCTGAAGACAGGCGCATCGTCCTGGCCGAGGCGCAGCGCGCCCTCGATTATGGGACCTTTCGGCCCCACCTCCTCAACCTGAAAGGCAACGCCCTGGAAAACCTGGGACGCTACGCCGAGGCCGAGAGCGCCTACCGTCAGGCCCTCGCCCTGGCGCCCCACTCCTGGCACGCCCACAACGGCCTCTGCGCCGTCGCCGTCCTCAGGGACGTATCGAAGAAGCCCTGTCGCACGGGCAGGCCGCCCTCTCCCTCTGCCCGACCTTCGCAGAGGCCCACAACAACCTCGGTCTGGCCCTGAAGGCCCTGGGAGACCTGGACGGGGCCGTCCGCGAGTACCAGAAGGCCATCGACCTCAAACCCGATTTCGCCGAGGCCCACAACAACCTGGGGGGCGCGCTGGCGAAAAAAGGGGACCTGGACGGGGCCACCCGCCAGTATCAGAAGGCCATTTCCCTCACCCCTGACCTTGTGGAAGCGCACTACAACCTCGGGGGCGCACTGGCGAAGAAGGGGGACCTGGACGGGGCCGTCCGGGCGTACCAGAGGGCCATCGATCTCAAACCCGACTTCGCCGAGGCCCACCACAACCTCAGCCTGGTCCTGAAGGCCACGGGAAGTCGCACAGATGCCCGCAGGGCATTTTAGGGTCTGTACGGGCTCTAAACCTCTATCTTTCCGAACCTAACATACGCCATGACGCGCCGCAAAGCATCTGTCCCTCAAAAACGGGGCCTCCACCCCTCACAGACGCCCGACGCCTCCCCGCTGGGCGCTCGTATAGTCGTTGGAGCGCTCTGCCTGATGGTCGGCGTCGTCCCCCTGGCCTACCTGACGGATGTCTACGAGTGTGTAGCCTCGCCCAAGCTGTTCGTCCTCCATCTCTGCATCGCGCTGGCCTGCCTGGGCTGGCTCCTTCAGACGCGCCGGGGACGGAACCTCCGCCTGGTCTCCACGCCCCTCCTGCTGCCGGCCCTCTGCTGGGTGGGCGTGGGGTTGCTGTCCGCCCCGTCCACGGCGCACCCTCTGGATACGTTTTCCGAACTGACCAACCAGGCCGCCCTGCTGGTCCTGTTCTTCGTCGTGGCCAACACCCTGACGCTGGAATACCTGAAGCCGGTCCTGTGGGCCAGCGCGGGGGCGGGTCTAACCGTGGCCCTCATCGGCATCCTGCAATACCACGGCCTGGCCTTTCTGGACATCCCCTCCGCTGCCCTCCCCAGCGCCACCTTCGGCAACCGCAACTTCGCCGCCGAATACCTCGTCTGCGCCATCCCCCTCTCCGGCCTTCTGTTCCTGACCGCCCGGCGGCGCGCGGCCCTCCTGGTGTCGGGCCTTTCGACGACCCTGATGGGCATCTTTCTGGTCTACACCCGCACCCGTGCGGCCTGGGTGGGCCTGGCCGGCGCGCTCCTCTGCACAGGGGGACTGCTAACCGTCTGGCCGGGCCTCCGTCGCCCGGTCATGGAGGCCCTCCGGTCAGCCCTGGATCGCGACAGGCGAAGGCTGGCCCTGGGGTTCCTGGCCCTGTTCATCGCCCTGTCCGCCCTCCCCCCCCGCCGCTCCGCCGAGGTCATGGTCCGAAAGGGCCTCCCCTTTCTGCGGGAAACGAAGGCCGACGTCGCCTCCACGGCCGCGTCGTTTCTCCAGAAAGACGTGGGGATGGGGTACCGCCTCGCAGCCTGGTCCGCCACCCTTCGCATGGTGGCGGATCGCCCCCTGCTGGGCGTCGGGCCGGGAGGCTGGGCAAGGGTCTACCCCGCCTACGACGGAGGGGCTACAACGCGCACTGAGATGTCTATGAATAACCCGCACAACGACTACCTCTGGATCGCCTCCGAATATGGACTGATCGGCCTCGGCGTCTATCTCTGGATGCTCACGGCCGCCTTCCGATGTCTTCTGAACACGGTCAGGCGTCCGGAACCCTTCTCCCGCCTCTCCGGCCTGATGATGGCCCTGTCCCTGCTGGCGATGCTCGGAACGGCCTTCTTTGGGTTCCCAAAGGACCAGCCCCACGCCGCCATGTTCTCTTACCTCATCTTCGGGGTCGCCGCCAGCGCAACCCAAAGGGAAAGGGACAAGGAGAATCCGTCTATCCCGAGTAGCCCCGCCAGGGCGTACCGGGGGACCGCCGCTCGCACGGTCCTTTTTCTCCTCCTGATCGTATCTTTGACAGCGGTCGATCTCTCCCGCCGGCGTCTCGCCTTCGACCACCGCCTCCTGGTCGCCCTCTCGTGGGGAATGCCCCCGACAAACTGGAATGCCGTCCTGGACGCCGTCGAACGCGCCCTCGCATACGGGACCTTTCGGCCCCGCATCCTCTACGTCAAAGGGGTCGCCCTGAAAAACCTCAGACGCCCCGCTGAGGCCGAGGAAGCCCTCCGGAAGGCCCTCGTCTACGCGCCCCACGCCTGGTACCTCCACGCCGGACTCAGCTCCGTCTGCCTGGGCCAGGGGCGCCTCCAGGACGCCCTGGCGCACGCCCGGACGGCCCTGTCGCTCTGCCCGGACGCGACGGAGGTCCGGAAAGGCCTGGGGGTTATCTACTACCAGTTGAAGGACGCGGACCGGGCCGAGGAGGAGTTCCAGGCCGTTCTCCGTGCGCAGCCGGAGGACGCCGGGGCCTACCTCAACCTGGGCAACCTCCGCGCGGCCCGCAACCAGCCCGACAGCGCGATGGCCTGCTACCGGCAGGCCCTGAGCCTCAACCCGAAAATGCCCCGGGTTCACTTTGCCCTGGGCAACGCTGCCTATGCCCTCGGCCGTTACCAGGAGGCCCTGAGCGCCTACCGGAACTTCCTGGCCCTCGCCGGGGACGACACGACCTACGTCCCCTTTGCGCGGGAGCGGATCATCCGTATCGAGGCGGAGGCAAAAAAATAGAGGGTGCGATCTCTCGCACCCTCTCAAAGCTGCCTTCTGCCTTCTACCTTCTGGCTTTACCCGAACAGCATTGTACTCATATACCGGTTCCCCGTGTCCGGCAGGATGACGACCACGTCCTTCCCCTCCCCGAGGTCTCTCGCCACCTTCGCCGCCGCGTGCGCCGCCGCCCCGGACGAAATCCCGCACAGCACCCCCTCCTCCCGCGCCATCCGCCGCGCCATCCGCCGCGCCTCGGTGTTCGTCACGGCCACGACCTCATCGATCACGTCTCTGTTCAGCACCGGCGGGATCATCCCGGCCCCCAGGCCGTCGATCTCCGTAGGCCCCAGCGCCCCCCCGGACAGCACCGCGGAATCCGACGGCTCCACGGCCACCACCTTCACCCCGGGGAGTTCGCGCTTGAGCACCTCGCCGACCCCGGTCAGCGTCCCCCCGGTCCCCACCCCGGCCACGAAGGCATCCATCCGGCGGTCCATCTGCCGGAGGATCTCCTGCGCCGTCGTCCGCCGGTGGGCCTCGGGATTCGCCGGGTTCTGGAACTGCTGGAGCATGACGTAGTCGGGGTGTTCCCGCTTCAGCGCCAGCGCCCGCTCGATGGCCCCCCGCATGCCCTCCTCCTCCGACGTCAGCACGACCTCCGCCCCATAGGCCTCCAGCACCTTCTGTCGCTCCGCGCTCACCCCCTCGAACATGGTGATGATCAGGTGGTAGCCCTTGACCGCCGCCACCACGGCCAGGCCGATCCCGGTGTTCCCGCTCGTCGGCTCCACGAGCGTCATTCCCGGCTTCAACGCGCCGCTCCGCTCCGCCGCCTCCACCATGGCCAGGGCGATCCGGTCCTTCACGCTCCCCCCCGGGTTGAACGACTCCAGCTTCGCCCAGAGGCGCGCCCCGCCTGGAGAGCCGACCCGATTCAGACGTACGATGGGCGTCTCATTCACAAGCTCCAGGACGCTGTTCACCCTCGCCGCACCCAAGGTCTCTCCTTCCGAAAATCCGTGACTCGTATCTCGTATCTCGTATCTCGATTCACGAGATACGCTTCACGCTTCACGAGATACGTCTTTCACCTCCCCCCCGCAATCGCCGGCACGATGGCCACGGTGTCTCCCGCCTTGAGGGCCGTCTTGACGCCGTCCAGAAACCGGATGTCTTCTTCGTTCACATAGACGTTGACGAACCGGCGAAGTTCGCCGTTCTCGTCCATCAGACGCTCCTTGAGGCCGGGATACTGCGCCTCCATATGGTCGAACATCTCCCCGATCGTGGCCCCTTCCACCTTGACGTCCGCCTGATCCTTCGTCAACTTTCTGAGCGGCGTCGGAATCCGAACCGTCACACCCATGGCAAAAACCTCCTTAGATCAATGTTCTTCTTCGTACTCCGCCACCCTCCAGGCCCTCTCAGCAAGCGACCCCAGGTCCTCCCACGTGCGGAGACGTCCTGCAAGGGCTTCCGTTTTATACCTCAGGACGCGTTCCAGCGCCCTGCGATACCCCACGAGATCACCTCCGCCGGACAGCGCCTCCGAGGCCATCCGGCCCGCCAGGGTCCCGCTCAGGATGGCCGCATAGATCCCCGACCCCGTCACCGGGTCCGCGCATCCCGCCGCATCCCCGGCCAGCAGCGCACATCCGCTCTGCACGGGCGACGGAAGCCCCCCCACGGGCACGGGCCCGCCGCTGTAACCCAGCACCCCTTCCCTGTAGATCCTCCCCTCGCCGGACAGATACCCCAGGAAGCTGCTCAACAGCCCGCGAAGCGACCCGGCGTGCGGCGCGGGGACCCCAACGCCCACGCGGGCCGTGCGGCCACTCGGGAAGAACCACATATACCCCCCTATGCACTGCCTGTCGAATCGGACCTCCGCCGCGCTGAACGGGACCCTCAGCCCGACCTCCGCCTGCGCCGTGACCATACATTCGACCTGCGTGGCCCCGATGGCGCGCCCCACCGCTGACCGGGGACCGTCCGCCCCGATGATCACCCCCCCCTCCACCTCCGCCTCCCGCCCCTCGCGCCTGAAGCGCACCTTTGGCCCGGAAACCCCTACGACCGTCCCGTTGGCCAGGTCCGCCCCGCACTCCAGGGCGTGGAGTGTCAGCGTCTTGTCCAGCCGCGTCCGGTCCAGGATATAGCCAGGCGCCTCGGCGCGCGCCGTCCGGCCGTCCGGCAGAAACAGGCGGAACCCCTCCACCGCCTGAAGGATGCACGACTCATCGAACCAGGCCCGGCGTCGCAGCCTCGCAGGGACATAGCCCGCGCTCCGCAGCGGAACCCCCACGGACCGCTTTCGGTCGATGATCAGCACCGACAGCCCCCGCTCGGCGCAGGCCGCGGCCGCCGACGCCCCCGCCGGCCCGCACCCGACCACCACTACATCATATCGACTTTCAATGACCAGGCCCTCCGGATTTAAACCGTCCCAAGACCTGTCGCCAAGAAGGCGCGCCGCCAGAAACCCTCACCTCTGGAGCCCGACGAAGCCCCTACACCGTCCGGGGGCACAAATCCCGATAGACCGCAGGACGTCAAGGTTGCGGCGCGCCCAGCCTCGCCGGCGCTTGAGGCGCGTGCTTCTTTTGCCCAACTTTTCTTGCACGAGCAAGAAAAGTTGGAAATCCGGGCGGAGGAGAAAGGGTCATTCTCTAACCACCGCAACCTCCTGAAACCCCTTGCTCTCCCCCTCCCACACGAACGCCTTATACCCCTTCACTTCCCGCCCGTAGACCGACATGACGAGGTAGACCGCCCCCGGATAGGCGGGGTCCTCCCCGAACATCGCCGCCGTCCGGTCCTCCTCGGAGAAGTAGGCGTCACAGTCGATGTGCGAGTGGTAGAAGCCCGCCAGCGCCTTCCCGGACCGCTCCGCCGCCTCCAGAATCCTGAACACCTCCAGGTCGTCCATCCGGTAGGCCGTCCGGGAGTCGCGGGGATGCCGGTCCGGCATCTTCTCGTGCAGCCGGTCCTGGATGTTCACGCACGAACGGACCTCGCACGCCCCGTCCTTCGACCGGGTGATGATCCCGCAGCACTCGGCGGGATAGTCCCGCCTGGCGTGATCACAGATGTACGCCCAGTTTTCGCCGCTGAGCCTGAGCATCGGCCTCCTGATTCCACTCCCAGACGCGGGTGCTCATATACTTGTCCCCTCCGTCCGGGAAGATCACCACGACGGCGCCCCGCTCGATCCTCCGCGCCACCTGCAGCGCCCCCCACAGCGCCGCCCCCGACGACTGGCCGCACAGCACCCCCAGTTCGCGCGCCAGCCACCGGGTCATCTCGTAGGCGTCCTCCGTCTCCACCGTCACCTTCTCGTCTGCGAACCCTTCGCCGTAGATGCCCGGCACGATGGAGGTCGCCATGTGCTTCAACCCCTCGATCCCGTGGAAGGCCGGCGGCTCCACCTCCACCACCCGCACGTCCGGGTTGAGCGCCTTCAGCCCCCGCCCTGTCCCCATCAACGTCCCGCTCGTCCCGATGGACGCCACGAAGTGCGTGATCTCCCCCTTCGTCTGCGCCCAGATCTCCGGGGCCGTGTGTAGGGCGTGCGCCTTCGGGTTCGACGGGTTATTGTACTGGTCCGGCTTGAAATAACGGTCAGCCCCCTCCGCGTAGATGCGTCGGGCCTCCACGATGGCCCCGTCCGACCCCTCCGCAGGGTCTGTCAGGACCACCCTGGCCCCGAACGACTTCACGATGGCCAGCCGTTCCCGGCTCGCGCTGGCGGGCATGACCAGCTCCACCTCATAGCCCTTGGCCGCCCCGATCCACGCATAGGCGATCCCCGTGTTCCCCGACGTGGAGTCCAGGATCACCTTCCCCTTCGTCAGCGCCCCCGACGCCTCCCCGTCCAGGATCATCTGCAGGGCCGGCCGGTCCTTCACCGAGCCGCCGGGGTTGAACATCTCCAGCTTGGCGTAGAGGGCGACCCCCTTCAGGCCCTCCTCCAGCCGCCGGATCCGCAGGAGCGGCGTGTGGCCCACGAGTTCCAGGAGGGAACTCTGAATGCGGGGTCGAGAAGCGGCAGGCGTCGGTTCCACTGTGCGGGAGGCATTCACAACAGGGTCTCTGAATTTTTGTGTCATCTGCGTCATCTGCGTCATCTGCGGATCGGGTTCTAACTCACGACAGGGTCTCCGAGCCCACACCGCAGAACTGCTCATAGTCGATCAGCTCGAAGATCGTCCGGCGCTCCCCGCACATCGGGCACCCGGGGTCCTTCCGGAGTTTCACGACGTGAAACTCCATCGCCAGGGCGTCAAACAGCAGCAACCGCCCGACCAGCGTGTCCCCGATGCCCAGCAGCAGCTTGATCGCCTCCGCCGCCTGGATCGACCCCACGATCCCCGGCAGCACCCCCAGCACCCCCCCTTCCTGGCAGGACGGCACCACGCCCGGCGGGGGAGGCTCCGGGTAGAGGCACCGGTAGCACGGCCCGTCGAATGGCTTGAACACCGTCACCTGTCCTTCGAACCGGAAGATGCTCCCGTGGACGTTCGGGATGTTCCGCATCACGCAGGCATCGTTGATCAGATAGCGGGTCGGAAAGTTGTCGCACCCGTCCACGATCACGTCGTACCCCTCGATGATCTCCAGGATGTTGTCCGAGGCCAGACGGGTCTTGTAGCCCACGACCTCCACGTCGGGGTTCAGGGAGCGGATGGCGTCCCGCGCCGAGTCAATCTTGAGCCGCCCCACATCCTCCGTCCGGTGAAGGATCTGGCGCTGAAGGTTGCTGTCATCCACCACGTCGAAGTCGATCACCCCGATCTGCCCCACCCCCGCCGCCGCCAGATACAGCGCCGCCGGAGACCCGAGCCCCCCCGCGCCGACCAGCAGTACCTTCGACGCCAGGAGCTTGGACTGCCCCTTTCCCCCGACCTCCGGCAGGATGATGTGCCGGCTGTATCGCCGGACCTGTTCAGGCGAAAATTTGATCATCGTGGCCCCGTTTTTTTTAAAAGCGTTCAGCCGTCAGCAATCAGCAGTCTGTCGGTCAAACGCCAAACGTCAAACGGTTTTCGCGTTTCACGCCTCACGTCTCCCGTTTCACCACCTTTTTGCTGATACCGACGGCTGATCGTGAAGGGTCTATTCCGCGCGTTTCGTGAACGTGTGAATCCCGCACTCCGTCTTGTTGGACCCAGCCCATCGCCCTGCCCGTTCGTCCTCCCCGGCCTGGACCGGCCGGGTACACGGCCAGCATCCGATGCTGGCATAGCCCTGATCATACAGCGGATTATAGGGGACTTCGTGCCCCAGGATGTAATCCCACACCTGCTTCTTCGTCCAGTGAACCAGAGGGTTGATCTTGATCAGCATCCGACCCTCCACCTCGTGCCGCTCCAGGATATGGGCCTCTGTCCGCGTCTTGGACTGCTCCCTCCGGACGCCCGTCACCCACGCATCCAGCTCGGCCAGCTTCCGCCGCTGCGGCTCCACCTTCCGCATCTCGCAGCACATATCCGGGTCCCGGTCGTAGAGCGCATCCCCGTATCGCTCCGCCTGCGCCTCCACCGTCAGAAGGGGCTGGACCGAATCGATCTCGATCCCGTAGTGCGCCTCGGTGCGGCGTTTGAGGTCCAGCGTCTCCAGAAACAGGAAGCCCGTGTCCAGGGTGAAGACCGGAAAGCCGGGGGCTATCCGCTGCGCCATGTCCACGATGACCACGCCCGCTGCCTGGAACGACGTCATGACGGCCACACGGGACCCGAACGTCTCGTGTGCCCACCGGAGCGCCTCCTGCGGCGGCTGGGCCTCAAATTCCCGATTTAAAGATTCGATGTCGAGGTCTGCGATGTCCATCGTCAAGCCTTCTCATGCATCGGCAGATGCCAGACGCGAGATGAAAAACCGTATCTCGTATCTCGTTCCACCCCTCCCCACGCTTCACGGGTTTTATCGCTTCACGCCTTCCCATTCGCCAGATACCCCATCTCCTCCAGCTTCGCCAGAATCTTGTGGGCGCTCTGCTCCACGGTCTCCCGGTCCGTCTCCACGACGATCTCGGGATGGAGCGGCTCCTCGTAAGGGTCGTCGATCCCCGTGAACTGCTTGATCTGGCCGGCGCGGGCCTTGGCGTAGAGCCCCTTCACGTCCCGACTCTCGCACGCCTCCAGCGAACACTTGACATAGACCTCGACGAAGTTCCCGATCTCCTCCCGGCACCAGTCTCGCACCTCCCGGTAAGGGCTGATCGCCGCGGTGATGGCTATCACTTCATTCCGGGTCAGAATCTTGGCCACCCACCCGATCCGTTTGATGTTGGTGTCCCGGTCCTCCTTGGAGAACCCCAGCCCCTTCGAAAGGTTCGTGCGCACCTCATCCCCGTCCAGCACCTCCACCCTGTGGCCTCGTGCCCGCAGGACCGGGGTGATATGTTCAGCCAGCGTGGACTTTCCGGCCCCTGACAATCCCGTAAACCAGAGCGTGAATCCCTTCGCCATTCAGAAACCCCTCTATTTATGGAGATGAGACTGGAAACGGGTTAAAAAAGCCTCAAGTCTCATCCCTTGAGAACATGATTGATTCACAGTTCAGAAATATGTATATTGATTACGATAGAATCAGAAATATATTGGAAACACCGCCATGCGTCAAGCGGATTCTGAACCCGCCAGGACAGGCTTCAGGCCATCCTCACCGAGCGTGGCGCTGGAGATACACGATTCAGCCGTCCGTGTGCAGAAGGGACTTCCGTCAGGAATGGAGACAGATGGGGGGGAAAAGGAAGAATAGAGGCCGGGACAGCCCCGGAAGCAGTCGCGGGTCCAGGGTCGCTTTTTGACCCTGGACGGTTTGGAGTATGAGCCCGGAAGGAATCGAACCTTCGACCTACGGCTTAAAAGGCCGCTGCTCTACCAACTGAGCTACGGGCCCACAAAAAAGCGATCAGCCATCAGCCGTCAGCTAAAACCACACAGAATATGTTTTGCTGACCGCTGACCGCTGACTCCTTAATATAGAGAGTTTAGCCTACAGTGTCAATTGAAAATGTGAGAGGCTCCGCTCGACGGCGCGACGTCGACCCCAGTCTCCCGCCATTGTTTGGGGGGCCAACTGCGCAATGATGGCGAGAAGAAAGCCCAAACGACGGGCCTTAAAATGGACTCTGTATATCGTGTCGGGAGTTTTGATGGTCGTGGCGCTGCTCTGGATCATCCCCATCGACGACGTGGTGATGGCCAGCGGCGCAGTGGAGCCGGGAGATAAGATCTACATCGACGCCCCATTCACACGGGTCGTCAAGAACATCTATGCCTATGAAGGGACGCGCGTCAAAAAGGGGCAGCCCGTCGCACAGCTCGAGGACCACGACCTGATCTCTGCCGTGACCACGGCGGAGGACCAGATCAGCAGCGCGAAGGCCGCCCTCGACATGGCGCGGGCCAAACTCGATCACCTGAAGGCGCAGCCCCTTCTGGAAGACGTGCGCGTGGCCGAGGCCAGAGTGCGTTCGGCGCAGATCAACCAGGAGGCCGAACGCAAGAAACTCGCCCGCGCCGACAGCCTCTGGTTGCGGAACTACCTCACGCCGTCCGACCTGGAAGCCGCCAAGACCCGTTTTGAACAGGCCCAGGCCCAGTACGAAATCTCCGTCGAAAACCTCAAGGTGGCCAGGCAGGGCCCCTCCAGCGCCCAGATCCGGGAGGCCGAGGCCGAGGTCAGCGCCGCTGAGGCGGACCTCGTCAAGGCCCAGCACACCCTCGAACTGGCCCGCGAGACCCTCGAACGCGCCAGCCTGCGGAGTCCGGCAGACGGCGTGGTCGTCCGCGTGGACCTCAAACCCGGCATGCGCGCCGACCAGGGGGCCATCGTCATGATCATCGCCGCCGGAGAGGGCCCTATCCTCCGGGCCTATGTGAAAGAGACGAACGTCTGGAAGGTGAAGCGAGGCCAGCCCGTCGAGATCCTGAGCAACGTCTTTTCGGACCGGGAGAAGTTCCTCTCCATAGGCGAGGTCGTCTGGACCTACCCTTACGGGGCCAGCGACGGCGGAGAACGGACCTTCGAAATCATCATCAAGATCAAAGAGGCCATCATCCCGCCTCCCCTCGGCTCCACGGCCGACGCCCGCGTCATCGTCGGCAGGCGGGGCATCCTGAAGATCCTGCTCGGCTTCGATGACATCCAGAGATACGTGCAGCAGGACGGTGTCCCCCCGCAGACCGAGCATCGCATCTCGCAGGTCGGGGGAAAGGTCTCACCGATAGATACGGCTCGAACGACGGGCGAGACGGATCGGTGACCTGGCCTCTGCGATGAACCTCTGCAGATCCCGAAATGGATGAGCAGGAACGACTTCAGTCGAGGTTTCACGCGAACGCCCGGAGTCGTGGCTGCGATTTCGAGATCTGCTGAATTTCGTTTTTCCATCAACCGGAGGGAGTCATGCCAGCGAAGAAGAAGGGGATTGTGAGGGGAAAGACGGGGAAGAGACCGGCGAAGCATCCGGCGAAAAAGGGCAAGAAGTACGTCTATCTGTTTGGGGAGGGGAAGGCGGAAGGTCGGACGGACATGAAGAATCTCCTGGGCGGCAAAGGGGCCAACCTGGCCGAGATGGCCGGCCTCGGCCTCCCGGTTCCGCCCGGTTTCACGATCACCACCGAGATGTGTACGGTCTACTACGAGGGGAACCGCAAATACCCCCCGGAACTCGACGTGCAGGTGAGGGCCGGCATGGCCTATGTCGAGAAACAGATGGGCGCCGGGTTCGGAGACGCCGATAACCCCCTGCTCGTCTCCGTCCGCTCCGGGGCGCGCACCTCCATGCCCGGCATGATGGAGACCGTCCTCAACCTCGGCCTCAACGACGTGACGGTTCAGGGCCTCATCCGGCAGACTCAGAATGAGCGGTTCGCCTACGACGCCTACCGCCGGTTCGTCCAGATGTACGGCGACGTGGTCCTGGAGCTCCGGCCCGAGTCGAAGGAGGAGCACGACCCGTTTGAGGAGATCATCTCGGCCAAGAAGCAGGAGCGGGGCGTCCGGCTGGACACCGACCTGACGGCCCAGGACCTGCGCGACCTGGTCGCCTCGTTCAAGGCCGCCATCAAAAAACGCAAGGGGATCAAATTCCCGGAAGACCCCTGGGAGCAGCTCTGGGGGGCCGTCAACGCCGTCTTCGGGTCCTGGATGGGCGCACGGGCCATCACCTACCGAAAGATTCACGACATCCCCGCCGACTGGGGCACGGCCGTCAACGTCCAGGCGATGGTCTTTGGAAACATGGGGGATGACTCCGCCACCGGCGTGGCCTTCACCCGGAACCCCGCCACCGGGGACGGCCGGTTCTACGGCGAGTACCTCATCAACGCCCAGGGTGAGGATGTGGTGGCCGGCATCCGCACCCCGCAGCCCATCAACGAGGCCAGCCGGGCCTCCGCCGATCAGGTCACGCTCGATCACGTGATGCCGAAGGCCTACCAGGCCCTCGACAAGATCCGGCGCACGCTGGAGCGTCACTACAGGGAGATGCAGGACATCGAGTTCACCGTCCAGCGGGACCGTCTCTGGATGCTCCAGACCCGCACCGGAAAGCGCACCGCTGCCGCGGCCGTCAAGATCGCCGTGGACATGGTCAAGGAGCGCCTCATCGCGAAGGCCGAGGCCGTCTCCCGCGTCACCCCGGACCAGATCGACCAGCTCCTCCACCCCACCTTCGACCCGAAAGCGGAGAAGAAGGTCCTGGCGAAGGGGCTCCCTGCCTCTCCGGGCGCGGCCGCCGGCCGGGTCGTCTTCCACGCCGACGACGCCGAGGCCTGGGCCTCAAAGGGCGAGCAGGTCATCCTGGTCCGCATCGAGACCTCCCCGGAGGACATCGGCGGCATGAACGCCGCCCAGGGCATCCTCACCGCGCGCGGGGGCATGACCTCCCACGCCGCCGTGGTCGCCAGGGGCATGGGCAAGTGCTGCGTGGCCGGGTGCGGCGCGCTCCACATCAACTATGCCGCGCGGCAGTTCGAGGCGGGCGGGACAACCGTCCGGGAGGGGGACTGGATCTCCCTCGACGGCTCCGCCGGCGAGGTCCTGCTGGGCCGCATCCCCACCGTCCATCCCGAGCTGTCCGGCGATTTCGGGATCCTCATGAAGTGGGTGGATGAGATCCGGCGGATCAACATCCGCACCAACGCGGATACCCCCAATGACGCCCAGGTCGCCCGGAAGTTCGGCGCCGAGGGCATCGGCCTCTGCCGCACCGAGCACATGTTCTTCGAGGGGGACCGGATCAAGGCCGTGCGCGAGATGATCCTGGCCGACGACGAGGCCGGCCGCCGCCGCGCCCTCGACAAGCTCCTCCCCTACCAGAAGGACGACTTCCTGGGCATCTTCCGCGCGATGAACGGCCTCCCCGTCACCATCCGCACCCTCGACCCGCCCCTCCACGAGTTCCTGCCCCACGAGGACGATAACCAGCAGGAGATGGCCGCCGAGATGGGGGTCCCCGTCGCAACGGTCAAGGCCAAGGTCGATTCCCTCCACGAGTTCAACCCCATGCTCGGCCACCGGGGCTGCCGCCTGGGCATCACCTACCCGGAGATCACCGAGATGCAGGCCCGCGCCATTTTTGAGGCCGCCTGCGAGTTGGCCAAGGAGAAGGTCAAGGTCCTCCCGGAGGTCATGATCCCCCTCGTCGGGACCATCGGCGAGATGCAGAACCAGAAGGAGATCGTCATCCGCACCGCCCAGCAGGTCATGAAGGAGAAAGGCGTCAAGGTCAAATACCTGGTCGGCACCATGATCGAGGTCCCCCGCGCCGCCCTCGTGGCCGACCAGATCGCCGGGGAGGCCGAGTTCTTCTCCTTCGGCACGAACGACCTCACGCAGATGACCTTCGGCTACAGCCGGGACGACGCGGGCAAGTTCCTCGGCGAATACGTGGACAAGGGCATCCTGCCCAAAGACCCCTTCCAGACCCTGGACCAGGAAGGCGTGGGTCAGCTCATCATCGAGGCCATCCAGAAGGGCCGCAAGACCCGGCCCGACCTCAAGGTCGGCATCTGCGGCGAGCACGGCGGAGACCCGGAGTCCGTCAAGTTCTGCCATCGCGTGGGCATGAACTATGTCTCCTGCTCCCCTTACCGGGTGCCCATCGCCCGCCTGGCCGCCGCGCACCAGGCCCTGGAGGACGGAAAAGGCAAGATCCAGCGCGACTTCTGATCGCCTCGCATATCGATCAGCAGCACAGGGGGACCGGCTATCGCCGGTCCCCCTTCTATAGAAAGGACACCCCTATGAAATCCTTCCTCGCCCTCTGCGCCCTCGTCGCGCTCACGGCCTCCGCACTCCACGCCGCCGAGCCTCCTCCGGGCGCGAAGGCCGCTTCCGGTAAGTTGCTCTCGGCCCTCGTCAATGGCGATTTCGCAGCCTTCCTCGCCGATGGCGAGCCCCCCTTCAAGGCCCTGCCCAGAGAGCGTTTTGACGCCGTGGTCGCCCAGCTCTCGCCCCGCTTCAAGGCCGGCTACACCGTGGCCTACCTGGGAGAGCTGAAACAGAAAGGCTATCAGGTGACGCTGTGGAAGCTCTCCTTCAAGGACAACGGAGACGATGCGCTGGCCACCCTCAGTCTGAAGGACGGCAAGGTCGGTGGATTCTGGATCAAGTGAGATTCCCGGCTGACCCTCCGATGAAGCGAACCCCGAGCAGCCGTCTCCTCCGCCTGCGGGCGTCCGTGGCGCTCCTCATCGTCTCGCTCCTGTTCCTGCCGAACGTCAGCGTCGCCGTGGACCCCGCAACGCAGGCGTCCCCTCCGACCTTCGTCATCCCGCCCCCCGGCGAGACGCAGGAACTCGTCCTGCGCGACGGCTCGCGCGCGTTCGGACGCGTCGAGCGTGTCGAGGGGGGCCGGGTCACGTTCCGGACCACGTCCGGCGTCGTCATGGAGGTCACGGCAGAGCAGATCGTGACCCTCAGACCCGTGGCAGGTCGCGTGGTGGACGGCAGGTTCTGGCCCGCGGACCCCAACCGCACCCGTCTGTTCTTCGCCCCCACCGGCCGGTCGCTCCGGCGTGGGGCGGCCTATCTCGGCGTGTACGAGATCCTCCTCCCCTTCGTCCAGATTGGGATCACGGATCAGATTTCCATCGGCGGCGGCACGCCCCTGATCTTCGGCGGCGGCAGCCAGCACCCGTTCTGGATCACCCCGAAGGTCCAGGTGCTCGCCACAAAATCGACCCGGGCGGCGGTGGGCCTCCTGCATTTCCTGAACGTGGGAGACGGCCACCTCGGGGTCGCGTACGGCGTCGTCACGCAGGGGAGCGACGACTCCGCCCTGACCCTGGGGCTCGGGTACGCGTACGTGCGCAGCTATGACCGCAACCCCCACGGGGCCGCCATCGGGATGCTGGGCGGCGAACACCGGGTCACGCGCGGGATGAAGCTCGTCACCGAGAACTATCTCTGGCGCGGCGGCGGGTTCGTGACCGGGGGGGTAAGGCTGTTCGGCGGGCATCTGTCGGCCGACCTCGGCCTGGTCGCGCCGCTCGGCCTCGACACGGTGATTGCGTTTCCGATGGTCAATTTCGTGTGGCAGTTTTCGCGCGATTGAAACGGGCCGCTCGCCGAACTTGATCCAGAACGGACACGGAATGAGGGACAGGAAAACCTCGCGGGGGAAGGTCGGTGAAGAACAGGTTTTCCCTTGACAGGGATGCGCCTAATTTGGTACAATAGGACAAACCTATCGGCAAAGTCTCCGAGATCGACACGATGCCCAAACGATACACCAGCCGAGAATTGATCAAGATGGCCGAGGAATTTGGATGGAGACCGGTCAGCGTGAAGGGCGACCATCATAACTTTAAGCATCTGGAAAGCCGGTTTGTCGTGACCATCGTGCATCCTCAGAAGGATGTGCCCGTTGGACGCGCGGTCGATACAGTGAAGAAAATCAGGCTGGAGGTCAGGTGATGCGTTTTCTGATCATGCTAGAGCAGACGGTGGCAGGATTTGCCGTTCAGGTCCCTGACCTGGCCATCGTGACACACGGACAAAACATTGAGGCCGCGAAACAGGCCGCCTGCCAGGCCATTCGGATCAATCTCGAAGCCTATCAAGAGGCAGGCCAGGAGGTTCCGGAGAGGCAGGCCATCGAACGCCACCTGAAGAATCCTGAATTTCGGGATCTTCTATTCACCTGCGTCGAAGTTCCGAAACCCAAAAAGAAGATAGCGGCTTAACTCGGCCCATAAGCAGAAGCCATTCTGTATGATAAGCGACCGCCGCCGGGGCGTCGTGAAAACGACTTCTGGCGGTCCTCTTTTTTAAGGTTGAACGCCGGACGATCG
Source organism: Candidatus Latescibacterota bacterium (assembly GCA_009694805.1). Taxonomy (GTDB): domain Bacteria; phylum Latescibacterota; class UBA2968; order SICM01; family SICM01; genus SICM01. The sequence continues at coordinate 207 of SICM01000086.1, read as the reverse complement.
GGTTATAGGGCGGCGGCGAATGGAACATTCCGACGGTTTTCGGAGATGAATAGGGTTGGGGCTAAGTACACGACAGTAATCGTTGACAGCAATATCGGAAATCTTTCAGGCAGTCTTGAGCGTTGTTGATCAGATGCATGAGTTGGTCTAAACCAAGCCGGAAAATGCTGATAGCACGACGTCCGTGTTTTTTGATCTTGATGGGTT
>SICM01000085.1 GCA_009694805.1 Candidatus Latescibacterota bacterium | reverse complement strand
GACTTTGCGGGGGCTCGATGATACCTTTTTCATCACGGGCTCCTGGTTAGGTATACAGAATTTCTTGGCCGAAACTCTGTACCCAATTTAACCTCGGAGCCCTTTGTATTTCAAGAACTTCTATTCATCAGGATTCATGCACCAAAGCCTCCAGAATGCGAAGTTTGACCCGGGCCTCCTCGCTCAACTCATCCCGATGGGCGTGAGAGAAGTATAAGGCCTGCGTCAGGACGCGGAGCCGCTCTTCCATCTCTTCGCGAGGACGCATACGACCCCCGAAACGGAGAACCGGAGAGACGGGGAATCGGAGAAAAGCAATCTCCCCAATTCCCCGTTCTTCTCATCCGTGCCCTACTTGCTCTTCTTCATCTGCTCCAGGTCTTCCTTGGCCTTCTTGGCCAATGGGCTGTCGGCGTGATTCTGGAGGACGTCTTCGTAGTACTTCTGCGACTCGGCCTTGTCGCCGAGCTGCATGTAGCACTGCGCGATGAAGTACTTGGCTTCCGCCGCTCCGTCCGACTTGGGGTCCGCCTTGATCGTCTCCTGAAGGTTGGAGATGGCAGTCTTCAGCTCCATGCGGCTCGGATACCGGTTTCCTCCCTTATAGTAGAGCTGGTTGAGGACCGCATCCTCGGCCTCGGCCCCGCGCACACCTGCCACGGTGGTGGCCTTCTGCGCCTGGAAATCCCGCTTCTGTTTGGTCATGTCGTTGATCTTCTTCCACCGGTCGAGGAACTCCTTGGACACCTTGACCTTGGCCGTATCGGCCGGGGCCGCCTTCTTCTCCTGGGCTGCGACTGTCCCGGCGACGGCAATCGTCAAGGCGAGTCCGGTGAGGATGATATGAAATCGCGACATAGGAACCTCCTTGGTAAGAAACTACGGTTATTCCTCCCTATCTGGGGGCCGGGGTCTCCGTCTCCCGGAGAAAATCCGCCCGGCCTTCGTATTCTCTGTCGATCTGAATGACCTTCCTGTACTCCGCCTCGGCCTCGGCGCGCTTTCCCTGGAGGTGGTAGAGGACCACCAGATTCCACCGGAAACCCGCATTTTCCGGCGCCAGGGCGATGGCCTTCTGGTAGAGGGGGGCTGCCTCGTCGTATTCCCGGCGGCGGGTCAGTAAGACCCCCTTGGCGTTGTAGGCGTCGGCCAGGTCCGGGTTCAGGCCGATGGCCCGGTCGAAGGCGGCCAGCGCCTTGTCGAGGGCGTTGAGCTGGAGGTAGGAGGCCCCCTCCCCGTAGGCGTTGTCCGCCGACATCTGCTTGACCAGATCCCCTGACTCCGAGGCCGGGGGCGAAACGGGCGGGGCCTCGCCAAAGAGATAGGAGATCCGGCCCGCCATCTCCGGGCTGGTCTCCAGCACCCGCCTGTATTCCTTCAACGCCTCGTCCCGCCGTCCCTGCAGGTGGTAGGTGAGGACGATATTGAGCCGGATGCCGGCGTCCGAGGGGTTGAGCGTCAGCGCCTTCTGGTAGAGCTTGAGCGCCTCGTCGTATTCCCGGCGGCGGGTGAAGATGACGCCCTTGGCGTTGTAGGCGTCGGCCAGGTCCGGGTTCAGGTTGATGGCCCGGTCGAACGCCTCCACGGCCTTGTCGAGGGAGCCGAGCTGGAGGTAGGAGGCCCCTTCCCCGTAGGCGTTGTCCGCGGACATCTGCTTGACGCGGTCGCCCCCTGCGGGCGCAGGCGGCGTCGGAGAACCGCCGAACAGGGAGGAGACCTGGCTGGCGATCTCCTGGTTGGTCTCCAGCACCCGCTTGTATTCCTGGGACGCCTCGTCCTGCCGTCCCTGCAGGTGGTAGGTGAGGGCGATGTTGAGCCGGATGCCAGCGTCCGAGGGGTTGAGCGTCAGCGCCTTCTGGTAGAGCTTGAGCGCCTCATCGTATTCCCGGCGGCGGGTGAAGATGACCCCCTTGGCGTTGTAGGCGTCGGCCAGGTTTGCATCTTTGGCCAGGGCCCGGTCGAACATGTCCAGGGCCTTCTCCAGGTGGTTCATCCGGAGGTAGGCCGCCCCGGCGTCGTAGAGACCCTCCGAGACGTCGAGGGACACGCCGGAGCCCAGGGCAAGTTGATCCACACGGGCGTCGAAGAAGGCGATGTCCCGGTCCAGGATTTTGTCCACCGCCGCCCGGTCCGGGAGGGTGATGTTCGCCGGCTTCACGACGCCCGGCTTGTAGGTCTTGCCCGCCTCGCTGAAGGCATACTCGTGGATGAACCCCCGCGCCTTCCGCTTGTGGTATTCCTCCACGCCGTTGCGCCAGGCGTCGGAGAAGGACTGCCCAAACAGGGTCGTCTCCACAGGAAGCCAGATCCTCCCCTCCCAATTTACAAACTCTTTGTCGTCCAGAAAGTGATCTGCGACACGATTTTCTGGAATTCCTGTGTCGAACATCATGTAGACGTGGCCGAACTCGGGGTCGTTCACGTCCAGCAGGGCGGTCTCGATGTTCAGGTTGCCCAGCAGGGAGGCATAGAGCACCAGGCAGTCGTCACAGTCGCCGACCTTGCTCGTCAGCAGCTCTGATGGGTAGGCGATGGTGTCGAACACAGAGTCGTCGCCTGCGATCTTCTCGTAGGGGGTCGTGCGGTCCTGCTGGTAGCGGATGCCGTAGGCCCCGATGGCGTCGAAGAGCACCGCCGCCTTCCCGATGTTGTTGTGCCCGAACTTCTCGGTCAGGGTCTTGTTGTAGGCGGAGACGGTCTGCCGGGCGAATTTGTCCACGGCCTCGTCCTCCGGCGTGACGAAGGCCGCGGCCCGGGTCGGGTCGGACCAGCTCATCTTGTTCTTGCCCAGGATGTAGACGTTGTCCAGTTTCTTCGTCGAGACCTTGGTGGCTTTGTCCCGGGTGTAGCTCACCTTCACGGTGGGCTGGACCAGGTTGTCGTAGCCTGCCCCCTCCGAGGTCAGCAGGTCGGGCGGGAAGGTCATGCGGAAGGCGTAGCGCTGGGTGGTCTGCGGGGGCAGGACCACCGTCTCCTCGTGGGGGGTCTTCGTGAGCGTGGGCACGTCGATGCTGACGGTCACGGGCAGGGGGGACGAGGCCGAGTTCTTCAGCTCCACGTCGATGAAGTCGTTCTCTTCGTATTGCCTGTAGAACGACTTGAACACCGGCGAGGGCCGCACCAGCGCGTTCTTGATCGAGACCAGGGCCGGGTTGTAGGACAGGGCCATCGCCGCGTGGTGCGTGGCCGGGAGGACGGGGTGGCGTTCATAGGCGTAGTCCAGGCGGAGGAACCGGTAGCGCAGGCCGAAGCCGAAGGTGTAGAGCCATCCCGCCGCGGACTTGTCCAGGTCCTTCTGCGTCCCCGCGCGGAGGGCCAGCGGGGCGGCGATCTGATATTCCGCCCCGAGGCGGGCCGTGCGCCGGTCCACGTCCACCGCCAGGGTCGCCCCGTCCACGGGCTGGAAGGCGACCCCCCCCCGGACGGACATGGGCGCGATCCTGTCCGACCTCTGGTTATACTTCACGGAGGTCCCGCCGATGTCCTGGACCACCGCTCCGATGCGGAAGCGTCGCACCGGGGAGAGCAGCAGGCTGGCGTCGACCCCGAGGCCCGATGCGCTTCGCAGGGTGTTCCGGTCCAGGTCCAGCGACTGCCTCAACCACTTCATCCCCACCCCGAAGCTGATCCTGGGATGGATCCGGTAGCCGTAGGAGAGGTGGAGCAGATCCTCCGAGAACCCCAGTTCCGGGTCCGAGAAACTCTCCCTCCGCCAGTCGAACCCGAGGGCGTGGTTGTCGAAGATCGGAAGGACATATCCCCAGAAGTTGTTCCTGATCAGCCCGAACCGATTGGCGTAGGAGAAGGCCATCTCATTCCGCTGGAGCAGCGGGAGGCCCGCCGGGTTGAACAGGATGGCGTCCGCGTCGTCCGCCACGGCCGTGAAGGCCCCTCCCATGGCGGTTGAACGCGCGCCGGTGGAGGTCGAGGGCTGGGCGTCCCTGGCGGACGCGGAGAGGGGAACCCCGAGGAGAAGGAGGAGTGTCAGAAGGATCGCTATTCTTTGGGATACCATTTCATCGCTCTTGTATGGTCACTGTCTGCCCCTGCGTCACACCCGCCTGTCGGGCCGTGCGGCCGCTCGGAAAGGTCACCTCCACGTTGTAGGTCCCCGGCGCGACGCCGAAGTGCGCCTCCGACGGCGGCTGGGGCCCCGACGCCGTGAACCGGTAGCCCCGGAGGGTCTGCGTCCCCGCCGCCAGCAGCCGGACCTTCGCGCCGATTCCGTTCCGATTGCTCAGAGGAGGCCCAGCCCCCGCGACCTTCACCTTGATGAAGTTCCTGTCGTTCTGCTCGTTCCGGAACAGCCGGCTGATCTCGAACCCCGGAAATTTGTCGTGGACCACGAACAGGTCGAGGTCTCCGTCTCCGTCGTAGTCCGCTGCTGCCGCGTTCATGGAATAGCCGGGGACGCCGAACCCCGCCCCGGCGGTGCGATCCACGAACGTCCCGCCCGTCTGGCCGACGAACAGGGCATCCGGCTCTCCGTCCGCGGACTCCGCGCCGTGGGCCACGAACAGGTCCGGGAGGCCGTCGTGGTTGAAGTCGCCCCAGATCCCCGCCCACGATATCCACCCCGACGCCGAGGCCCGAACCCCGGCGGTCTTCGAGACGTTCGTGAACTTGCCGGCCCCGTCATTCCGGTAGAGGACGTTCGCCCCGACGTTCGCCAGGAAGCCGTCCAGGTCCCCGTCATTGTCGTAGTCCCCCCACGCGACGTTTCGTCCGACCTCCGTGTTGTCCACGCTAAGCAGCGGGGCGACCTCCGTGAACTTCCCCTTCCCGTCGTTCCGGTAGAGGGCATTGGCCTGTTCCCGATTGACGACGTAGAGGTCGAGGTCTCCGTCGCCATCGTAGTCCGCCCAGGCCGCCTTCTCGCTGTCCCGCTTGTCGCCGACGCCCGCCTCCACCTCGGTGAACGTCCCGTTTCCGTCGTTGTGGTAGAGTTCGTTCCCGGCGTAATATTTGCAGATGTAGAGGTCCAGCCGGCCGTCCCCGTCGTAGTCCCCCCACGTTGCGTAGGTCTTGTTCCCCAGCCGCCCCCCGGCCACCCCGGCGGTCCCGGTCACGTCCTCGAAGGTCCCATCCCCTCTGTTGCGGTAGAGGATATCCGACCTGAAATAGTCGACGACATAGAGGTCGAGGTCCCCGTCGTCATCGTAGTCGGCCCAGGTCGCGGAGATGCTGTTGGCCCCGAGGGGCACGACGCCCGCTGTCTGCGCCACATCCGTGAACGTCCCGTCTCCGTTGTTCCTGAACAGGGCGTTGAGGGGGTTGCTCACGCCGGTCCCCCAGTTCGTCACGTAGAGGTCGGGGCGGCCGTCGCCATTGTAGTCCCCCCACGCCGCGCTCGTGCCCAGCAGCCGGTTGACCACCCCGGCGGCCTGCGTCACGTCCGTGAACCGGGGCTGCGTCTGGGCCTGGAGCGTCCCCGTAGACACCAGGATCACGGCGGCTGAGATGGAAAGCAGAAAGTAACGAATCGGATTCATGAATGATCCTAATTAGCCGCGCGACGGTTCCGCCATCGTCTCTCTGGCTTTGTAGGAGAGTTCCGCCAGGTGCCCGTCATTGGCCAGCACCTGTTCGAGATGTCGCATCCGCTCCGGGCCTGCGTTGCGGATCATCGCCTCGCCGTACGCGCGCTCCACCCAGAACCGGGCGCCGCCGCCGAGGTATTTTTGGAGGGCCTCCAGCCGGCCTTCCGGGTACCGCTGGCAGAGGTTCATGGTGAACATCCGCCGACGGGGGCTACCGCCGAACGCGGCGTGCTTGGTGTTGTGGTTGAAACAGACCAGGTCCCCGGGCTGCGTCTCCAGGGCCACCGCCGGCAGGTCGCGACCGTCCAGGCCCCACACCTCCTGACTCTTGCGGACCTGCTGCTGAAGCCCATCCGCGTACCGGTCTCCGATCCGGTGGCTGCCCGGAATGACGCGGAGACAGCCGGTGTCGCGGGTCAGGGGGTCCAGGTAGAAGGCGATCTTGATGTGCAACTGCTCCGGGTGCTGGCCGTCGGAGTGCCAGCCGGTGTCGCCCGCGTAGTAGTTGCCGTCGCTCCCCATGTAGTTGAAATCGTCCCCCAGCAGGCTCCCGGCGATCCCGATGATCCGGGGGTCGTCCAGCAGGGTGGACAGGCGTTCGTGCAGGTCGATGAACTGCACGAGACAGGAGCGGGCCTTCGCGTCGTGCGGCCTGCCGTTGTGGCCGCCGCCCCGGCTGTCCCAGAGGGCCTCGAAGTCGTGGAGGATCTCGTCGATCCGGTCGGCCATCAGGCCGGGGAAGCTCAGGTATCCGAAGGTGTCAAAAAATGCAAGCTGCTGATCGGTCAGCCGGGTCGGTGTCATAATCGAGATTCTCCTGATGCGGAGGAGGGGATACACGATCTATCTTCTTCTTAAGAGCGTGATGTTATCCAGGTTGGCCCTCGTCAGCTTTCTCATCCTGTCCCGTTCAAACCACCCCAGAAACTCGAATTTGCCGTTGTGTTCGATGAGGGCCACCAGCTCCTGGGGAAAGATCAGTTTCGTCGTCGTGCGATCCTCAAAGACCCCTCGCCTGCCGTGGTCATCGACGTCCAGTCTGAAGAAATCCACGACCGTCTGTTTCAAGGCATCCTTCAATTGATAATCGTACGTCGTCTTCACCCGGATGCCGTCCCGTTTCATCGTCCAGGTGCTGGGGGTGAAGAACTTCTTGCTCCCCCAGTCCAGCCGGAACTCCTCGATCAGATACAGCCCGCCCTTTCGCAGAGAAGCCGCGACGGAGTCCAGATGCCTTAAAAACTCCCCGTTGCTCCGGATGTAGCTGATGGTCCCCATCATGGCGCAGGCGAAGTCGGCCTTCTTCTTCAGCCGAAAATCCATCATGTCCGCCCGGATCGTCTCGATCCGGACCCCCTCTTCCCCGGCCTTCGCCTCGAGATACTTCAGCATCCGGGGGCTGGCGTCCAGGCCCACGGCTTCGTAACCCCTTCTCGCGATCTCCCTCAGTTGGAGGCTTGGACCGCACCCGATGTCGAGCACCCGCCGGACCGGAATCCTGGAATATTTGCGGATGAATCTTTCAAAAAGATCGACCTGCTTTTTGGCGTCTATAAAACTGAACGCGATTTCGTAATAGAGAGGTTCTTTGTAGACTCCCATCGCTGATTGTCCGCTCAGTTCCTCATGACCGCCACGGCCTGGTTCAGCTTCTTCCCCTCGGCCATCAGCACGACAATGTAGAGGCCGCTGGGCACGATCCGGCCGTCGTCGTCCTTGCCATCCCAGGGGACCACGTTGATCCCCGGATTCAGCGCGGTATCTTTCTTGAGCACCCGTTCGAGCCGGCCTCCCCGGCTGTAGATGTGGATCGTGACGGGGGCGACGTTGGCCAGGCTGAAGGAGATGTCCGTCGTCTCCCTGAACCCCCCCCCGCCCGGCGAGAAGACGCGGGGCTCACAGTTGAGCACCGTCAGGGCTGCGCCCGTTCCGCCGGAAGGGTCGTCGAACAGCCCGAACACCCCCAGCTGCTGCACGACCGTGCTGACCGACTTCGCCGCATCGTTGTAGGACCCGCCGATGCGCGTCCAGGAGTTGCCGTCCCGCCGGAAGATGGCCAGGCGCTCGGCTTTGGCTCCGGATGGCAGGGTCTTGAACGACAGCGTCAGCGTGGACGGTTTGGCCAGGGGCAGGGGCGCATCGGGGCCGATCCGGTAGGCGGACACGAAGGTCAGGCCGGTGGGCGGCTTCGCCTCTGCGGCGGAGAGCGAGACGAGGGTGATCTCCTGGTCCTGCGCCAGGGCCCTGGGCGGGGCGTAGAGGGCCGCCAGGCCGTCGGCGGTCTGAATCGTCCCCCCCTCCTGGGCCACCAGGACATCGGCGGTCTGAAAGGTGAACCGGAAGTCCTGCGGCATCCGGTTGCCCACGGAGTCCCGCACGCTCGAAAAGAGGGTGATTTCGTAGGTGGTTCTCGACTTCAGCTCGCCGGGCTGGAAGATGGCGGTCCGGGTGTTGGCGTCGTAGTTAAATGTCCCGGCCACGGGCGCGCCCCCGGTCGTCATCTGGAACGTCTCCCGGGTCACCGAGGCCGCGTCCATCGTCTCGTCAAACACGATCCGGACCGGCGAAGAGCGGGGCACGGCCGTCTGCCCGGCGGCGGGTTCCGTGGTCACGACCCTGGGCGGATCGGCGTCGATCAGGAACGTCCCGGCCACCGGCACCGTATCCAGCCGGTTGCCCTTCCGGTCCACGGCCCCGCCCACGGATACCGCAGCGACGCCGGAAGCGACGCCTGCCGGGATGGTCGCCCGTCCCGTCCAGGCGAAGGTGGGCGTGGTCCCCGTGAACCCCACGGGCCTGAGCGTCAGGGGGACGCCTCCCTTCTCGGGGAGGAACGCCACGGTCGGTAATATCTCCGTGTTCAGGCCGGAGAAGTCATCGAAGAAGGTCACCACCACGGTCACGTCCTGGTTGAGCCCCACCACCTTCGGCTGCACCTCCACGGATTTGACCAGGGGTTTTATCGTGTCGACGATGAACCGCTCCTCGGGGGCAAAATCGGAGGCCCCGAACCCCGCATCCACCGCCCGCACGGACCAGGTGTAGAAGTTGCTCGGAAGGTTTCGCAGGACTCTCACCCGACTCTCGCCCACGTTCCCCATCCCCACGGGCGCGACCCCTGAGACCACCTCGTGTCCGCCGGCGCTCGCGCCCACCCGGAGCGTGTAGGTCAGTCCCGCCGGGGGCGTCCCGTTGATGTCCTGCCCCGCATTCCACCGGAGCGTGACCGAACTCCCGTCCGTCTGGGAGGTGGGGCTCCTGAGGGTCTCCGGCCTCCGGTTCGGGTTGACCCGTTCTGTCAGGTTGTCATTCATACCGGATCGGGGGGACAGGTCTGACCCCCGCCCCAGATTCGTCAGGTCGAGGTCCCCATCTCCATCCTCATCCGCCCAGGCCACCGCGGAGAAGTCGACCCCCCTCAAGGCCCTGTAAGGCTCCGGGTCGAAGGTCGTCTTATTGTTCCGGTAGACCTGAATGAATTGCCCGTCCGGCGCGTTTCCGGCCACGACCAGGTCGAGGTCTCCGTCATTGTCATAATCCCCCCAGGCCAACGCGCCCCCCTGCACGCCCGTCAGCGTGAACGCGGATCTGAACGCCCCGCCCGTATTCTCGTAGATGATCGTGACCCGCTGGTTGCGGTCCGTGCTGAACCCGCAGAGCGCCAGGTCGAGGTCTCCATCGTTGTCATAATCCCCCCAGGCCGCCGAACTGGCGTTCACGCCCTCCAGCCGGAGGGCTGTGTCCTCCTTCAACGTCCCCGGCGGGTCATTCTTATAGATACGGGTGAGCCCGCTCCCGTCCGGGAGCTGGCCCGTGACCAGGAGGTCGGCTGTCCCATCATTATTATAGTCCCCCCACGCCGGGCGGCCGTTCGCCACGCCCGGCAGGGCCTGCGCCACATCCTCACGCAGGACGCCCTTCCCTTCGTTGCGGTAGACCTTCGTGACAAACCCCCCGGTCGTGGGGTCTCGCCCCAGGATCGCCAGGTCGAGGTCCCCGTCATTGTCATCGTCCGCCCAGGCGATGCGGCTGCTGCTCAGCCTTGGCAGGCTGGCCGAGGCCGCCCCATCCAGCGCGAAGACCCCCCGGTCGTTTCGGTAGACGAGGCCGTAGGCATTCCTGAACCGATCTTCTCCCACGACCGTCAGGTCGAGGTCTCCGTCATTGTCATAGTCCCCCCAGGCCAGGTCCCCGTCCCGGACGCCCTGGATGAGCCTGGCCCGCGTGTTCTCCGTCAGGACGTTATTCCGGTTTTCGTAGAGGATCGTCCGCGTCTCCCCGTCCACGTCCTGCCCGGTGATGGCCAGGTCGGGGTCTCCGTCATTGTCGTAGTCCCCCCAGGCCAGCGCGCCCCGGGAGAGGTTGCGAAGGTCCTGGTCCGACCCGACGAACGTCTGGACGAGGAAGATGCCCTCCGGCGACCAGGCCGACCGATGGAAGGCGTTGTCCACGGCCCGGACGCGCCAGGTATACTGCCCCTCCGGGAGGGGGACGGTGAGCACCCGGTTCGTTGGATGCCCCACGTTTCCGAACGTCGGCGTCCCCGCGCTGGAGAGGACCCGGTCTGCGCCGAGGCTGTTGCCCACCTGAAGGTCGTAGGTCAGATCGTCCGGCTCCGTCCGGTCATCCTTCCCCTGGCCCCACGTGAAGGTCACCTTCGTTCCGGTTACGACGGGGGGGTCGAGCCGGTCGGGAGGGGTGGGAGGCTGATTGGAGGCCTGAGCGCTTCTGTTGCGGCGGAGCAGGGTCTGCCGCAGGCCGTTTTCATCCTCCCCTGCCGTCAGAAGGTCGAGGTTCCCGTTGTTGTCCACGTCCGCGAAGGCCAGGACGCCCCCGCGCAGCCCCGGCAGTCCCCCGGACCGATCCTCGGAGAGCGTGCCCGGCGGGCTGTTCCGCAGGAAGAAGGAGAAGACGTCGGACAGGCTCGTCTGACCCCCCACCACGGCGTCGATATGCCCCTCATTGTCGTAGTCTCCCCAGGCCATCGGGCCGAGCACCCGGGTGAAGTTCTCCGTCGCCTCTCGCAGCGTGCCCGTGGGTCGATTGTTGTAGACGAAGAACCGGGCGTTCCAGGTGACGTCCCATCCTGACATGAACAGGTCCGCATCCCCGTCGTCATCGTAGTCCACCCAGGTGACCGAGCCGTTGGAGAGCGGCGTCAGTTCTGTATTCCGGTCGAAGCCCAAGGTCCCGAGCGGCTGGTTCCTGTAGAGCCGGGAGAACCGGACCCCCCCCGACCCGAACCCTGTCAACACCAGATCCAGGTCTCCGTCGTTGTCGTAGTCGCCCCACGCCAGCGCCCCCTGCGCGACCTTGACCAGGGCATCGGAGTTGGCGGCATCGACGACGAACTTTCCTTTCTCATTCCGGTAGAGGACCGTCTGCGGCGTGCCGAGGGCATCCATCCCGGACACAATCAGGTCGGGATCTCCATCGCTGTCGTAATCCCCCCAGGCGAGGGCCGTGTAGCGGACCGGCAGGAGTTCCGTCTGGTCCGTGTCTTCCCGCAGCGTTCCCCTGTCATTCCTGTAGAGCTTGAGGACCTCCTGATCGTTGGCATCCATCCCGGAGAGGACCAGGTCGAGGTCCCCGTCCCGGTCGTAGTCCGCCCAGGCCACGGCCCCATAGGCCACGCCCGGCAGGACCTGCGCATTGTCCTGGGTCAGCGCCCCGTTGGCGTTCCGGTAGGCGCGGGCGATGCGCCCACCCCCATCCGCAGGCCCCGTCTGCCCCGTCAGGACGAGGTCCGGCAGCCCGTCTCCGGTGTAGTCCCCGAAGGCCGCGGCCGCGGACCAGACCCCCGGCAGGGTCTGCAGCGTCTCCCAGGTCCCCTGCGCAAAGACGCCGGAGGCGAGGGCGAGAATGGCAAGCGCGATGAAAAAGAGATGTCTCATAAGTTTTGTGAGCAGAGGCGAGGCATGCCTCGCCTCTGCCTTCAGAAATTACGCACCCAAGAGGGCAAACAGCCGTTTGCCCAGGGCAGGCCGGAGGCCTGCCCCTACTTTAACAACAGCATCTTCTCCGTCCGGACGAACTTCCCGGCCTGAATTCGGTAGAAGTAGACACCGGAGGCCACGCTCCGGCCGTGGGTATCCTTCCCGTCCCACTGGGCGGCGTAGAACCCCGTTTCCTGCCGGGCGTCCACGAGTGAGACCACCTGCTGGCCGAGGATGTTGTAGACCCGCAACGTCACCCGTTCGGCCTGCGGGATGGCGTAGCGAATGGTGGTGGCCGGGTTGAATGGGTTGGGATAGTTGTGGGCCAGGTCAAAGTTCGACGGCGTCAGCAGCAGCCGGGCGTCTTCGAGATGCATCCCGGCGGCGGTCCGATGGTCCGACCCCTGCGTGAGCAGGTCGGTCACGGAGACCACCGGCCCCTTCGGGTTGTCCTGCTTGAGCCTGAGCCGGACCTCGGCCACGATCCCGTCCGACGCCCCGGTCCCCACGGTCTGGAAGTTCCCCAGGTAGACCCTGTCCTCCTGTCTGACGGACCAGAAGAGGGGGGCGACCCCGCCCTCCTGGGTCAGCGCATTGTCCCCGGCGCTGACGCCGACCCACTCCACCGCGTCGGAGTCGTAGGTCAGCCCGATCCCGTATCCCCGCAGGTCGGCCACGTTCCGGACCCTCAGACGGGCCACGACCTCGTCCCCCTTGCTGGCGGAGGCGAGGCTCGTCTCGAAGCTCAGGCGAACGGCCTCATCCGGGACGACGGCCACGACCGGCTTGGAAGACCCTGTCCCGATGACATACTGGAAGTTGAAGACCACCTGGAACACGAACAGGTCGTCCAGTTCGATCTTTCCGTTGCCGTCGAAGTCCCCCCTCGGGTCGTAGCCCGCGTCGCCGGTCTTCGTGTTGAAAGCCGCAGCGTAGACGAAGAAGTCGTCCAGTTCAGCCTTCCCGTTGCCGTCGGCATCCCCCGGTCGCGTCGGCTCGTTGGTGTTCACCGTGAACGACTGGGTCTCGCTGAAGGGGCCGTCGAAGGTCCCGTCATTGACGCGCGCGCGCCAGTAGTAGGTGGTCCCGTTTGTCAACGTCCGGTCCACGGTCCAGGCCGTCAGGCCCAACGGGTCGCCCGGCCCGATCCCGGCCCCCTGTTTCACCCCGGAGACGGAGGCCGCCACGTCGGAGAAGTCCGACTTCGTGGAGACCTGGAAGGTGTAGATCAGGCTTCCGGACGTCGCCGAGGCGTTCCTGATGACGAGCGTGGGCTTGAGCGGATTGCCCTGCTTCACGTAGAAACCGGGCGCTGTGATGGACCCCGTGGCCGCGACGGCCTGGGCCTCTGTGGACGCGGCGCTCTCGTTGCCGGAGGCGTCCACTGCCGTGACCCGGTACCGGTAGGTCGCGTCGGTCTTGAGCCCCTTGTCGGAAAACGTCAGCCCCGACACGAGCGTGGCTGCGGTGGTGAAAGTCCCCTGCCCTTCGGCCCGGCTGACGTTGTAGCCCACGGCGTCTGCATCAGGGCTGGCGGCCCACGTCACGATCGCCGTCCCCCCGGAGGCCCTGGCGCTGAGGGTGGCGGGCGCGGCGGGGGCCGTTTTGTCGGGCTGGGTGAGGGTCGTGAAGGTCAGGGACTGCGCCGGGGTCGGCCCCACCCTGTTGCCGCTCCGGTCGATGGACTCCACCTTGAAGAAGTAGGCATTCCCCGGCCTCAGGCCGGTGAGCGCCACGCGGTGGTCCGTCACATAGTCGGCGCTCCCGGCGGTGAGGGCGAGCGTCTGGTCCGCCCCGTACTTCACCGCGCTGTTGGACGGCTCATCCGTGGTCCAGGTGATGGCCGCGGTCTGGTCGGTGAAGAAGAGCGCCTTCGCCCCGTCGATCTTGGGCGGCGTCAGGTCGGGCGTGGCGTCGGTGGTGAAGTCCAGCACGGCGCTGCTCGTCGGCCCGTTGGCCGACGGGTCCGTGGAACGGACCCTGTAGAAGTACTTCGTCCCGGCCGTCAGGTTTGTGATTACCACCGCGTGCTGCGTCGTCGGGTCCGGGATACTGACGGTCTGGTCGAGGGTCGTGGCCGTTGACCCGTATTCCACGACGCTGTTGGAGGTCTCGTCCGTGGTCCACGAGAGGGTGGCCGTCCGGTCGCTCTTGTAAGAGGTCCCCGGCGTGCCGACGATGACCGGGGCCGTCAGGTCGAATTCGGCGGTGGTCTTGGCCAGGCCCGTCTTGCTCTTGGCGGCCCCGTTTCCGACCACGTCGGTGGAACCGACCTGGAAGTTGTAGGACGTGCCGGGTTTGAGCTGCGTGAGGACGAACCGATGTTTGGTCACGTTGTTCTCATCGACCTGCGATTGGCCCAGGCTGCTGTCCCGACTGGCGGCGATCTGACTGTTGCTCCGCTCGTCTGTCTCCCACTCCACGGTGATCGAGTTGGCCGTCGCCGCCGAGACCGTCGGGCCTTTGAGGATGACCGGGAACTGCGTGTCCTTCGTCGTGCTCGTGACGAAGCTCCCGTCCCCGCCGGGCGGCTGGAGGGCCAGCCCCCCCGCGGGTTTGGGTCGGAGGGTCGGGTCCGGGCTGGACCCGGTGTTCCCCGCCGCGTCCGAGGACCAGACCCGGAAGAGGTAGCCCGTGCCCGGCTTCAGGTTGGTGATCGTGAGGTTGTGCTCCTGGACCATGGTGTTGTCCTCGACGGACTCCTCGTCGGCCTTTCCGAAGGTCTCGCGGGTGCCGTAGGTGACCTTGCTGGTGGCGAGTTCGTCGGTCTTCCAGAAGACGGTGGCCACCACGTCCTTGAACTCCACCAGGGGGCCTTCGAGGACGATGGGCGGGGTCTTATCCTCCACCTTCAGCGTACGGAATGTGTTGTCCTTGCTGATCTGGATCGTCCCTTTCGGGTCCGTGGTCACGATGTTCCCGGAGAGGTCCGCGGACCCCACGCTGTAGTGGTACTCGGAGTCCGACTGCAGGTTCGTGATCGTGACGAGATGCACCCGCTGGGCGCTCCCCCGCTGCACGGTCTCCGTGTAGTCCGTGGTCAGCCCGTAGGAGACCCGGCTGTCCGAGGGCTCGTCCGTCAGCCACTCGATGGTGGCCGTGGAGGCCGTCACGTTCCGCACCGTAGGACCCTGGAGCATCGTCGGGGGGTTCGCGTCGCCCACCCGCTCCGTGATGAAGGTGAACGGGGGGGTCTGGAACAGGTTTCCGGCGGAGTCCCGGTTGCGCGCCTGGTAGTAGTAGGTGACGCCCGGCCTCAGGCCGGTGACCGGGACGTTGTGCTGCCGGTCGAAGTCGGCGAATGACATCACCTGGTTCAGGCTGTCGGGCGAGGTCCCGTAGAGCAACTCCCGGTCTGCGGGCTCGTCGGTCAGCCAGCGGATGAGCGCCCCGTTGTTCGTGACCGCCAGAGACACGGGCCCTCCTGTCACCACCGGCGGGGTCGAGTCGGGGAGCGCCCGCGTCCGGAGGTTCAGGATGCTGCTCTTTGTGGGCCCGTTGCCCGACGGATCGGTGGACCCCACTCGGAAGCTGTAGAGCGTGGCGGGTTTGAGCCCGATGAGCGCGACGCTGTGCTGCGACACTGCCCCATCGTCGGTGACCAGGCTGTTCAGGCTGTCCGCCGAGGTCCCGTATTCCACCTGGCTGTCGGCGGGCTCGTTCGTCCCCCAGACGATCTGGGCCTGCGTGTCCGTGCGCTTGAAGAGGATCGGGGGGCCGGTGATGATGGGCGGCTGCTCATCCCGCGAGATGCGCGTCTCAAACTCGAAAATGGCCGAAGTGACGAGGTTCCCCGAGAAGTCCGCGGAGGCGACCTGGAACCTGTAGGCCGTGCCCGGCGCCAGCCGGACGGCGGAGACGCGGTGGTCCCGCTCGAAGGTGGCGACCCGGACGGAGTCCGTCAGCGTCGCCGCGTCCTTCCGTCCGTAGCGGAGGATGGACGTACTCGACCTGTCGGTCTGCCAGCCGATGTCGGCGCGGTCCACGAACCGGGCCAGCACCACGGGCCGGCCCAGGATCTGGGGCGGCGTCACGTCCGCGCCGGCGGCGGTCCTGAAGTCCCGGACCGGGCTCGTTCCCGTGCCGACAGATCCCCTGGACTCCACCCGGTAGAAGTACCGCGTGCCCGCCCTCAACCCTTTCAGCTGGACCCGGTGCTCCGCGACCAGCTCGGTGGAGTCGGACACCTGGGCCAGCGTGGAGTCGGTCCCGTAGCGGATGCGTCCCACGCTCGCCTCATCCGTCCGCCAGAAGATCTGGGCCTCCGTGTCCTTGACGCCGACGACGATGGGGCCTTCGACCAGGACCGGCGGGAGGGTTCGGACCTCGGCCCGCGTGAAGAAGTTTCCGATCCGGGGTCGGGAGCGGTTGTTCTGGGCGTCCGAGGAATAGACCCTGACGAAGTAGCGCGTCCCTCTCGTGAGCCCGGTGAGGGTCACGCTGTGCTGCGTCACCAGTTTTACATCTTTGGGGACCTTCGTCGAGGAGGTGAACTTGTCGTCCAGGGCGTACTCCACCTCGCTGTCGCCCGGCCGGTCGGTCTGCCATTGCACGGTCGCCACCTTGTCCGTGATGCCCGCGAACAGCGGTCCCTGAATGATCACCGGGGCGTTGGCCGAGACCCCCACCACCGACAGGGTGAGGGCAGGCTCCAGGATCTCTTCCCCCCTGCTCGTCTTGAACGTCACGGAGACGATCTGGAAGTCCGCGGCCTTCAGGCCGGCCAGGGCCCTGAAATAGAACGTGCCCAGCAGGCCGTCCCCGGACTTCGGGATCGCCCCTATGGACGCCACGGACACGGTCACAGTGTTCCCCTCCGTCTTGGGCAGGGGGATGCCGGGGATCAGCGCCCCGACATCGAAGCGCACGTATTCGACGGACCTGGGGTCGAACTGGATCTTGATCGTGGCGGCCTGAGCGCCCACCACTTTTTTGGCGAACACCTCGATCGGGATAGGTTCAGAGACAGCCCCCCCCACCCCCACCTCGCGCGCCGTCAGCCCCTGGTACCCGATGGACGGGTCGAGGTCGCCGAAGATGCGGTCGAGCCCCGTGGGCACGGACCCGGCGGCCGTGAGGACGATGTTCGGGTTGAGGGTATCCTTGCCCCCCGGTGAGTTGATCACGGTCTCCGTGATCGTGAACTTGGTCTCCTTGAACGCGGCCAGGGCCTTGAAGGTCAGCGTACCCACAAACTGATCGCCCGAGAATGTCCCCCCCAGCACCGCGCCCCCGGCGGTCACAAGACCTGTTTTTTCCTGGGTGAAGGCCACGAGGCCCGTTATACCGGGCGTGAAGCTGACGAACTGCGTCTGAAGGGTATCGAACTTCGCCGAGACCAAGACCCCGTTGGCACCGGCGATCTTTTTGGCATAGACCTGGATTTTGATGTCGTCGCCGGGCTTGGTGGCCCGCGCGAGCTGGGCCTGGTCTCCGGTTGCGGGGTCCAGGTCCGCCGTGAACGTGGCAGAGGCGTTGGGGCCGGCGATGGCCGGGACAGGGGCGACGAATGACCATCCGACGAGCAGAAGCCCCAAGAGCAGGCGTATGGCGCGGTTTCCCCTCCAGGCGTCCTGATGCGCCGGCGGGGAATGGAACGAACGCGAGATGGCCAAGTGTATCATGAATCTGTTGCCTCCGGAACCCATGAAACGGGTTCCAAAAATGATTATCAAGAGCGGTGGTTTTCCTCCTCCGCCCGTCGCCCATCGTTCGGGGTTTAGAGCCCTTAGAGCCCGTACGGAAACTCCATACGGACGCTTACGGACTCTGAATAATGGACGATCTGTCCTCCCAGAGCTTGATCATTGCGGGGTGAGTTTCAGCAGGTCATGAAAAAGTTATCTCCTTGTGGAGGCAATGGAAAAGATCATCTCTTTTGAAAAGCGCTATTTTGCATTTCGGCCAGCATCCCCACCACCCGCCCTCCCATCCCTTCGCCCCTCCCGGTCCGCGCCACCACCCTCACCCAGGGGCAATCCGAAGGCACCCATCGGGGGACATCGTGCTCGGGCACGAGTCCCACGGTGGGAAGCCCCATGGTCACAGAAAGGTGAAACAGGTCCGTATTCCCGGCGACGAACCCCTCGCACGCCTCCATCAGCGCCACCGTTCGAGGGAGATCGTCCGTCTGAAACAGCAGCGCCCGGGGCCCCAGCATCTCTTTCAGGCGGTTGGCCACGCGGCGCTGATCGAAGTCGAAAAATATGATGGCACGGCAGTTCTCGTCCACGGCCTGCACCACCCCCTGCCACTGGCGGAACGAAAGGGGCGGCCCGATGCCGGAACTCGTGTCGATGCCCACGAGCCGTTCCTCGTTCCTCCTCTCCCCCAGGTAGCGCTCCAGAATCTTCCCGGCCCCTTCCGGGGAGATAGACCATCCCAGCCTCATGTCCCCCTCTGCGATGTCGAGCGTCCGGAGGAGCAGCGAGAGGCGGTCCGCCTCATAGCAGGGCTCCTTTCGGGGGATGATGCGGAAGTTGAAGAACGGGATCTCGGCGGCGTGGAACCCCACGCGGAGTTGGGCCCCGCTTTTGTAGCACAGGTAACCGGGAAGGAGGCAATCCGGGGCTCCAAAACAGAGCGCCACGTCAAATTCCCGCCGTTGCAATCGTCCGACGAGGTCCCGGAGCTTTGTCCCCACGGGCAGGAGAAGGTCGTTACAGAGGATGACGTCGTCGATGAAGGGCATCTCCCGGGCGACATATTCCCGGCGGGCATCGGTCAACAGGCTGATCTCGGCGCGCGGATACCGATTGCGAATGGCCCGGAATTTCGGCGCTCCGAGAAAAAGTCCACCTGCCCGCAGGTCCGGGATGATCAGTATCTTTCGGGGATTTTCAAGCACTTCTGCGATGGAGATCGCCGGTCCCTCGCAGGTACGTCCTCTGTAGAACCACAGGATCGCTCGGGCGAACCACCGTCGGCAGGCCTCTCTGTCGACGAATCTCTTCACGTCATTTCCGTAAAGTTAAGCTTAACATATTGAATAAAAATAAGATACAAAAAATTATATGGGGGATTCTGCGAGCATTTCTTAGGAGAACTCACCCATTGGCCCGCCTAAAGTGGCCTCTGCGCCCCTAATTGCTGAAAAATCGAGCAG
>SICM01000084.1 GCA_009694805.1 Candidatus Latescibacterota bacterium | reverse complement strand
CGGTGGGTAGGGGATGAAGTGACTACCGATTTGATCCGCAAGTACATTACCTATCATCAGCACCAGAGCAGTAATATGCAGTTAGAGCTGCCGTTTTAGGGGTTTTGGGTTTTAATGCCCCGCAGCTCTGCTGCGGGGTTCTTTACTCGTTTCTGACCCCTGACCCCTGACCCCTGCTTTTCGACCACCACCACCACCTCGCCCTTTTCGGTGAACTTGATGGCATTGCCCACCAGGTTGATCAGGATCTGCTGAAGCCGTCCCGCATCGCCTGTCAGGGCGTCCGGCACGTCGGCGTGGACGTGATAGATCAGCTCCAGCCCCTTCTGGTGTGCCCGCAGGGCCAGCGGTCTCATGGTGTCGCCCAGGCTGTCGCGCAGGTTGAAGTCGATGGGCTCCAGGTCGAGTTTTCCCGCCTCGATCTTGGAGAAGTCCAGGACGTCGTTGATCACGTTCAGCAGGGCGTAGGCCGAGGATTTCACCATCTCCAGGTAGCTCCGCTGCGCGGGGGTGAGGGCCGTGTCGAGCATCAACTCGGTCATGCCGATGACGCCGTTCATGGGGGTGCGGATCTCGTGGCTCATGTTGGCCAGGAACTCGCTCTTGGCCCGGCTGGCGGCCTCGGCGGCCTCCTTGGCCTTCTGCAACTCGATCTCCGCCTGCTTGCGCCGGGTGATGTCCCGGTTGACCCCGATGGTCGCGATGAGCCGACCCTGCCGGTCGAGGAGGGGGACAATGACCGTCTCGCTGACGCCTTCGGTCCCGTCCTTACGGACGAAGGTGATCTCGCCGGACCAGCGGCCTTCGCGGCGTATCTCCTCCGTGATCTTTGCCGTCAGGGCAGTGGCCTCCTCCGGCTTCTGCAACACCTCGACGGGTTTGCCCAGGGCCTCCTGTCTGGAGTATCCGAACATCCGCTCCGCCGCCGGGTTCCAGTCCATGACGCGGCGCTCCAGGTCCGTGATGACGACGCTGTCGTGCATGTTCTGGAAGGTGAGGGCCTGCCGGCGCAGGCCCTCCTCCGTCCGCATGCGCTCGGCGATCTCGCGATGAATGATCAGGACGGAGAGCGCCACGAGCGCGAAGGCCAGCAGGCCGCCGGAGGCGATGACCGCGAGGGTCTGCCGGACGCTCCCCTCGGCCTCCTCCAAGCGCTGCTTCAGCAGGGTGCGCTCCTCGTCCTCCATTTCGAGGATCCCCCGCCGGATGCCGTCCATGAGCCTCTTTCCCCTGCCTGTCTGGACGACCCGAATCGCCTCCTCGATCCCTCTGTTCTTCAGGATATCGACCGTCTCGCGGCTGAAGGCGACCCGCTCTGCAATGAGCGGCTCAAGGGCGTCGAGCCGTCTTTGCTGATGGGGGTTGTCCGACGTCAGCCTTCGGAGGTCCATGACCTTCTGGTCTATCTCCTGGATGGCAGTCTGGTAGGGCTCCAGGTAGGACGCATTCCCGGTGATGACGTAGCCCCGCACCCCGCTCTCGGCGTCCTTCGCGACCAGGAGCAGGTGTTCAAGGCTTACGAGAACGGTATGGGTATGCTCCACCCAGCGGGCCGTCTCGATGGATTTAATCGCACTCCGGTAGGAGACGATGCTGATGACGACCAGAATCAACAGGGCTACCCCGAAGCCCAGGTAGACCTTCTGGCCGATAGAGAATTTCACCGGGCTATCCTTCCCACCCCCGAGGCGGTGAACGGCGGATTACGCCAGGGCTCCTTCGAGGTAGTTTCGGAACGCCTCCGGCTCGTGGATCAAGGCCTGGATCTCCATCGAGGGGAGGCGGTAGGGGTTGGACTCCTTCGTGATGTAGCGCGCCGCGTTCGGGGGGCCGCCGTCCGCCTCGTCGCCCCCCGGTATGCCGACCATGTCGGCGTAGCGGACGGCCTTTCCGTCGGCCTGGTACTCGGTGCCGACGATCCAGAGCCGGCCGAAGCGGTAGCGCCTGGCGACCTCCCGCTCGGCGGCGCTGCTCCAGCTCGTGCCGGTGAAGGCGAAGTCCTTCGGGGTGATGCCGAGGTGCTTCTGGAGCGTCTCGTCACACCCCTCCAGTTCCGTGCGAAGGCGCTCGCCGGTGGGGTCCTCCACGCTCAACTGGGAGAGGTTGGGATGGGTGACGGTGTGCGCGCCGATGTGCCAGCCGGCGTCCCTCAGTTCGCCGATCTCCTCCCAGGTCATGAACTTCCGCTCTTCGTCGGTCGGCAGGGGGGCGCTGTACATCTGATCCAGGGGTCCCGTGTTGATGAACAGGTTCCCACTGAAGCCATAACGGCTCAGGACGTCGTGGATCTCGTAGCGCATGGACTTCACGGGGTGGTCGAAGTCGATCATGATCGGGTGTTCGGGGAGGGTCCCCGTCCCCTCGCGCCAGGCCGCCAGGTCGTCGTAGTCGACCGACTTGAAGCCGAGGTCGCTGGCGATCTTCATCAGGCGGTCGAAATGCTCTTCGCTGAGGGGCTTTTTATGGTTCGTCGCGATGCCGTGGCACATGGTGATGGGGATCTTCATGAGGGCCTCCTATCGCTTGAAAATCAGGTTCTGCACGATGCCCGGACTGTAGTCGATGGCGTCGGCGTTGTGGAGCGTGAAGTCCTTCTTAAAAAACATCTCCTTGATCCGGGGGGCGACGTCCTCGTGCATGAACACCTCCACCAGGACGCTCTTCAGGCGGGGGTCGGCCAGCGTCTGGCCCGCGCCCTGGACGATTCGCTCCTCGATCCCGTCCACGTCGATCTTGATGTGGTTCGGGAAGGGGAGCGCAAGCCGGCCCGTCAGGTCGTCCAGGGAGACGCCCATCGCGCCCTGCCGGTTCCTCGGGGGAAAGGGTTTTTCGCCCTGCGTGATGGGCCTCCCATAGGCGTGAAGGGAGGCGCCGGGGGCGAAGGATTTCACGTAGAAGAGGTCCAGGGCCGTCCTGTCCGCAATCGCCAGGCAGTAGGCGGTGACAGCCTCCGTCAGGCCGTTCAGGACGATGTTTCGGTTCAGTTTGGCGTAGTTGAGCGCTTCCGGCTCGAAGGCGAAGACCCGGCAGTCCCGCCGCCTGGCCGCATAGAGGGCGTACTGTCCGATGTTCGCTCCGACGTCGTAGAGGGCGTCACCCGGTTGCAGGAAGGCGTCGATCCAGGCGATCGTGTCCGGTTCCTTCGTGGCGTAGGTGTCCGCCCGCCAGCGCTCGAAGTTCCTCGTCTCGCCCTCCTGGATCTCCGGCTCCACATCCAGGAGGATGGTCTCCCCGCCGATCTCGCACGTCACGATCTGACCCATGATGTCTCCTTCGAACTCTTTTTTATCGTCCTCTCGCTGGCGATATCGTATATTATTTATTATTTCCATCCCCCTTTTTCTGCCGGCTGTGGAGGATTTCGCCATGGTCCCCATCCGTCACACCTTCCCCTTCCTCCTCTTGCTGATCCTGTGCTGGACGGCCCCCGCGTTCGCGGCGTCGAAGGCGCGCAGGACCCAGGCCGACTCGCTCTACGCGGTCGCGATCCGGGACACCGCCGGCCTCTCCCTCAAAGAGCGCATCCGACGATTCAAGCAGGTGCTCAAGCTGGACTCCAGGCACGCCCCGGCGCATCACCAGCTTGCCCGTTGCTACATCGAGCGGGGACCGTGGGCTCGCGCATGAGCGCCGAGTTCGAACTCCAGGAGGCCCTGTACCAGGACCGGGACAACGTGGAGTACCACCTGACCTCCGCGGACCTCCTCTGGCGCAAGGGCATGCCCGACGAGGCCCGCCGGCAGTACGAGCAGGTCCTGAAGTCCGCGCCGGACAACGCCGAGGCCGCCTCCGGCGCAGCCCGCTATTTCCTGTTCGACATGTTCCGCTATCTGGACATGCAGTCCGTGATCACGGACTGCCTGGATGCCCGCCTTCCTTCCGCGCTTCTCCAGGATGATGTCCACGTCCTGGCCCTCCGAAGCTTCGGCGAACGGGACCGGGACCGGGCCCTCGACTACCTGAATCGCGCCCTCGCCGCGAACCCCGACCACAAGCCCAGCGTGGCCCGGCTCTGTCTCCTCCACTACGAGGACAACCGGGCGGACAGCGCCGTGGCCGTGGCCGGGCGGTATCTGGAGCGCCATCCGGACGACGAGGATGCCCTGCTCTACCAGGGGCTTGGATACCAGGCCATGGGGAAGCTGGCCCTGGCCGCCGGGTCCTACGAGAAGGCCATGAGATCCATGCCCGCCGGGGCGCGGGCCGTGATGGAGTCTTTGGAGGAGATCGCCTCCGCCGACGAGCAGAAGGCCCTGGCCCCCGGTCTCCGGCTCGCAGCGTCCTGGACGGAGACGCCCGGTCTGACACATTTCTGGGGGCAGCGCGACCCCCTCCTGCTCACGCCCTTCAACGAGCGCCGGATGGAGCACTACAACCGGGTGGCCTACGCCAACCTGCGGTTCGGCCTGCCGGAGGAGGGGATTCCGGGGTGGAAGACCGAACAGGGGCAGGTCTACATCCGCTACGGCCGGTACCTGGGCCGGACCGTCCTTCGTCCGAACGAGGTCGGGCAGATCTACCACGAGACCTGGAGCTACGAGGGATTCAACGTCACGTTCCAGAACTGGGACGGGCTGGATCACTGGCGGTTCGAGTCTTACCGTTCGCCCGCGTACCCCGGCCCGGTCTCGAACATGAAGGATCTCTACAGGCGCTACCCGGGACGGTATCTGGACCCCTACGAGGACAAGAAGTATGACCTCCCCCACCAGGTCGTGGCCTTCACGGGGGGAGGGCGGAAAGGTCCGCCTTGAGGCCTCCTACGCCCTTCCGGTGGACGAGCTGCGCTACCGGCGCATCGGCAACCGCTACACCGTGGACACGGAGCGGGGGGCCTTCCTGCTCGACAGCGCCCTCGTGGAGGTCTCCCGAAACGTGGTCCGGGACGCGACGCTCCGCCCGGTGAATTATGACCCGCGAGGCTCGATCTACACGGTGGACGAGGCCCGCTGGACGGTCCTGCCGGGCCGGTACACGGCCGCCGTGGAGGTCCGGGACAACCTGTCGGGCCGGATCGGGCAGTTCCGTCGGGCGGTGGATGTCCACCGATTCGCCACGCCGGGGCTCTGCCTGAGCGACATCCTGCTGGCCCGGGACATCCGGAGCGCCGGGGAGGCGTCCTTCGCCGTGACTCCCAACCCGCTCCGCATCTACCGGGTGACGGACGACCTGGCCGTGTGCTTCGAGGTCTACGGGTTGAAGCCCGATGCGGACGGGCGCACGGCCTACCAGGTCTCCTACTCCCTGGGCCGGCCCGAGCCGGGGGAGGTGGACCTCCGCCTCTTCCCGGAGCTGGGGGGGACCCCGGTCGTCAAATCCAAGCCGCCGGTGCGCGCGGTGGTGTACCGTCCCGGCATCGACACGTGGGGCGGATCCACGGATCTCTTCCGTCCCCCGGCGTCCGACGGGCGCGTGGTGGAATACCGGGTGGAGTACCAGGCCGAGGCCCGCGAGGCGTCGCAGTTGACGCCGGAGCGGGCGCGGGAACTGGGCCTGACCCGGAAGCCTTTCAGCACGACCGTCACGATCCGCTACGAGGGGGATCGGACGGAGGAGCCGCGCACCCTCCGGATCGACGTCCGGCAGGCCCAGATGGGGCTCCAGAAGCTCCGCCTGACGGTGAAGGATCTTCACACGGGGGCCGAGGCGTCCGAATGGACCATGGTGCGGATCGTGGAGTAGGACCCCGCCCTAGCGCGGGAATGAATTCCCGCGCTACAGGCTCTTGGCACCTGACACTTGACACTTGGCACCTCGAATCGCTGGACGCGATAAAACGCGTCCCTACTCCGCCGGACGCGATAAAACGCGTCCCTCATTCTGTTCACCCCTGTCCACCCCGTCCCCCTCACTCCTCTCCAGAATCGCCGCGCCCACGCAGTCCCCGAACACGTTGCACGCAGTCCGGAACTGATCCAGGATGCGATCCACCGGCAGCAGGAGGGCGATGCCCTCCAGGGGCAGGCCCACGGCCCGCAGGACCATCGCCATGGTCACCAGGCCAGCGCTGGGGATGCCCGGCGCGCCCACGGACGCGGCCATGGCCGTCAGGAACACGAGGACCTGCTGGGCCGCCGTGAGGTGAATGCCGTAGACCTGGGCGATGAACACCGCGGCCACGGCCTCGTAGACCGCGGTCCCGTCCGAGTTGATCATCGAGGAGACGGGGAGGAAGAAGGAGGCCACCCGGTGGGAGATGCCCGCCTTCTTCACGAGCGTGTCGTAGGTGACGGGCAGGGTCGCGGCGCTGGAAGACGTGGCGAAGGCCGTGGTCAGGGCCGGGGAGACGGACCGGATGAAGGGGAGGGGCCTGCGCCGGCCCACGAGGTAGAGCAGGAGGCAGAGGGTCACGGCCCCGTGGAGGCCCACGCCGAGCAGCACGGTGACGACGTACTTGAACAGGGGGAGAAGGACCTTCAGGCCGGACGCGCCGATCAGGGAGGCCATGAGCGCGAAGACGCCGATGGGGGCCACGGCCATGACCCATTCGGTGATCCGCATCATCACCGCGCCGAGGCCGTCGAGGACGCCCAGGAGCGCCTTTCCCCGGTCTCCGAGCACGGACAGGGCCGCGCCCATCAGGACGCCGAAGAAGATGATGGCCAGGACGTTGCCCTCCGCCATGGCCTGAAACACGTTCGTGGGGACGATGGGGAGGAGGACATCGTTGAGCAGGTTGGGCGGGCCCTTCTGGAGGATCTCCGGGGTCTCATGGACGAGGATGCTGGTCCCCTCGCCGGGCCGGATCAGGTTGACCAGGAGCAGGCCGTTCAGGACGGCGAAGGTCCCGGTGGTCAGGTAGTAGGCCAGGGCCTTGCCCCCCATCCGGCCCAGCCGCGTCAGGTCTCCGAGGGAGACCACGCCGGTGACGATGGCGCTCAGGATGAGCGGGGCGATGAGCATCTTCAGGAGCCGGACGAACAGGTCCCCGATGGGCTTGAGATAGACGGTCTGCTCGGGCAGCGCCAGGCCCACGGCGATCCCCGCCACGATGCCGATCAGAATCCGCCGGGTGAGACGGTCCAAGGAAACCTCCGAGGTGAACAGGCAAACGGCACATGCGAAAAAAACGTATCTCGTATCTCGTATCTCGCTCCACCCCTCCCCACGCTTCACGAGATATGTTTCACGAGGTTTCGTCTCACGGCTTTCAAATCACGCCTTCCCGCCGCAGGTCTGCGATGGCGTCCTCGTCCAGGCCCAGCAGGCGGGTGAGGATCTCATCCGTGTGCTCGCCGAGCAGGGGCGGGGGGAGACGCATCTGCGCCGGGGTGGCCGACAGGTTGAGGGGGGTACCGGCCAGATGGACAGTACCCGCCGTGGGGTGAGGCATCGAGACCCACATCCCGCGCGCGAGGGCCTGGGGGTCGGAGAAGACGCTCTCAAGGGTGTTCACCGGCCCGGCGGGTACATCCGCATCCGCGCAGAGGCGCAGCCATTCGGCGACGGTCCTGTTCGGGAACAGGTCCTCCAGCAGGGGGACCAGGACCTCGCGGTGCGCGACGCGGGAGGGGTTGGTCGCAAAGCGGGGGTCTTCGGCCCAGGCGGGCACGCCCGAGGCCGCGCAGAACCTCCGCCATTGCGGGTCGTTGCCGACGGCCAGGATCAGGTAGCCGTCCGAGGCATGGAAGGCCTGATAGGGCACGATGCTGGCGTGGGCGTTGCCCCGGCGTTCGGGGACCTGCCCCGAACAGAGGTAGCTGCTGCCGACGTTGGCCAGGAGGGCGATCTCCGCGTCGAACAGGGCCAGGTCGAGGCGCTGCCCGACGCCCGTGCGCTCGCGGGCGAACAGGGCGGCGAGGACGGCGTTGCACGCGAACAGGGCCGTGGCCACGTCCACGACGGCGACGCCGACCTTGAGGGGGGGGCCGTCGCGCTCGCCGGTGATGGACATGAGGCCGCCGCGACCCTGGATCATGAAGTCATAGCCACCCAGGTGGCGGTCCGGGCCCGTCTGCCCGAACCCGCTGATGGAGCAGGTGATCAGGCGCGGGTTGAGGGGCCTGAGGTCTGCATCGCCGAGGCCGAGTTCGTCCAGGCCGTGGACGCGGAAGTTCTCGATCAGGACGTCGCTCTGGCGCGCCAGGTCCCGCGCGAGGGCGACGCCGCGTTCGTGCTTGAGGTTGAGGGTGAGGCTCCGCTTGTTGCGGTTGCAGCAGAGGTAGTAGGCGGACTCCCCGCCGACGAAGGGGGGGCCCCACTGGCGGGTCTCGTCGCCGACGCCGGGGCGCTCGACCTTGAGGACCTCCGCGCCCAGGTCGCCCAGCATCATGGCGCAGGTGGGCCCCGCCAGGTGCCGGGAGAGGTCCAGCACCCGGATGCCGTCCAGCGCGCCGGTCATGCGTCTTCCCCAAACGGATAGGGGGGCAGGGGGCGCGAGAGGGGCCTGTCGACGCGGTCCCCCAGGGCGTACTCCGCCTGGAGGATCTGGTGGATCTCCTGCGTGCCTTCGTAGATCAGGGCCCCGCGCGCGTTTCGGAAGTAGCGCTCGACGGGGTATTCGTCGCTGTAGCCGTGCGCCCCGTGGATCTGCACGGCGTCGTCGGCGGCCTGGAAGGCGTTCTGGCAGGTGGTCCATTTGGCCAGGCTGACCTCGCGGGTGCAGCGCCTCCCCTGGTTCTTCAGCCAGCCGATCTGGTAGTAGAGCAGGCGGCCGATGTCCCGCCCGGCGACCATGCGGGCGATCTTCTGCTGGACGAGCTGGTGTTCTCCGATGGGCTTTCCGAAGGTCTCCCGTTTGCGGGCGTAGTCCAGGCTGGCCTCCAGGCAGGCCTCGATCAGGCCGACGCCGCCCGCCGCAACCGTGTAGCGGCCGTTGTCCAGGGCGCTCATGGCGACCTTGAACCCCTCGCCCTCTTCCCCCAGCCGGTTTTCGGCCGGGACGCGCACGTCGCTCAGGACGATGCTCCCGGTGTCCCCGAGGCGGCCGCCCAGCTTGTGGCGGATGCTGGAGGTGCTGAGGCCGTCGAACCCGCGCTCGACGATGAAGGCGGAGAGGCCGCGATGCCGGGCGGCGGGGTCGGTGCAGGCGAAGATGAGGAAGTGGTCCGCGACGCCGGCGAAGCCGATCCAGGTCTTCTCCCCGTTGAGGACGTAGGCGTCGCCGTCGCGCCGTGCGGCCGTGCGGAGGCCCTCCACGTCGCTGCCGGCCCCCGGCTCGGTCAGGCCGAAGGCGGCCAGCTTCTCGCCGCGCGCCTGGGGGGCGAGGTACTTCTGCTTCTGGGCTTCGCTGCCCCACTGGAACAGGGCGAGGGAGTTGAGGCCGAGGTGGACGGCGAGCAGCACGCGAAACGCGCTGTCCACGCGCTCCAGCTCCTCGGAGACGAGGCCGAGGCTCAGGTAGTCCCGGCCCAGGCCGCCGTAGCGCCGGGGGATGCAGACCCCCAGCAGCCCTTCCGAGGCCAGGCCCGGGACGATCTCACGCGGGAACTGCTGGCCGCGGTCCCATTCGCGCACGCGGGGCAGGAGCTCACGGCGGCAGAAGGCGCGTGTGGCGTCCCGCAGGGCTTCATGATCAGGGGTCAGGGTGAAATCCATGACGCACAGTTCCTTCTGGATTACTTGCCCGGCCTGCGCACCTCTTCGAGCGCGTCGGTCAGGCTCTTCTCGATCAGGCCGCACATCTCGTCGATGTCCTCCTGCCGGGCGATCAGGGCCGGGGCCACGGCGAACCAGGAGGGGTCCACGCGGATGAGCAGGCCGTTCTGGAGGGCGGTCCGTTTGAGCGCCCGGCCCAGGTCGGGGAAGGGTTCCATCGTTCGGGCGTCCTTCACTAGCTCCACGCCGCGCAGCAGCCCCCTGCCCCGGACCTCGCGGACCACGCCGTAGCGCTTCAGGCCCTCCAGCCTGCTGGTCAGATAGTCCCCCAGTTCCCGGGCCTTCCGGTCCAGTCCCTGCTCCACGATCTCGTCGATCACGGCGATGCCAGCGGCGCAGGCCAGGGGGTGGCCCGCAAAGGTGTGGCCGTGCGCGAAGTGGAGGTCCTCCTCCGGCGGGCCGAAGAAGGCGTCCCCCATGGCCTCCCTGGCCATCGTGGCCCCTATGGGGATGACGCCGCTGGAGAGGGCCTTGCCCCCGCAGAGGATGTCCGGGGTCACGCCGAAGGTCTGGGCCGCGAACATGGACCCGGTCCGGCCGAACCCGGTGATGATCTCGTCGAAGATCAGGACGACGTTATGGCGGTCGCAGGCGTTTCGGATGATCTGGAAGTATTCCTCGGTGGGGGTGATGACCCCGCCGGTGTTGCTGATGGGCTCCAGGATGACGCCGGCGACGGTGTCCGGGTCCTCGTTGACGATCACGTCCTCGATGGTCTGCGCGCAGAACCGGTTGCATGCCTCCCAGGAGTCGAACTGGTCGCGATAGTAGGTGGGCGGGAAGACCTTGAGAAACCCCGGCATCTGGGGCTCAAAGGGGGTCTTGCGTTTGCCCGTGCCGCTGGCGGCCATGGCCCCGGCGGTGGCCCCGTGGTAGCCGAAGTATCGGCTGATGAACTTGTACTTCCCCGGACGCCCGGTCTGCTTGAAGTACTGCCGGGTGAACTTGAGGGCGGCCTCGACGGATTCGGACCCGCCGCTGTAGGACTTGACGTGGTTCAGGTCGCCGGGGGTCACGGCGCCCAGCCGCTCGACCAGGTCCAGGGCCACGTCCGATGTGCCGTGCATCGGGGGGGAGAAGGTGAGCTTCTCCATCTGACGCAGCACGGCCTCCATCACCCTCGGGTGCCGGTGGCCGAGGGCCGCGACGAAGATGCCTCCGATGCCGTCGAAGTAGCGTTTCCCCTCCACGTCCCAGTAGTAGAGCCCCTCCGCCCTGTTCACGATCAGGGGCTGCTTCAGGAACCCGGAGGTCTGCTGGTAATCCAGGAAGGTGCGCCTGAGCAGGCGATCCTGGCGTTCGTTGAGTTTCATGGGTGACCCCTATTTACCGCAGAGCACGCGGAGAGCGCAGAGAAGGGCCATGCAAAATGCAAATGTAAAATGCAAAGTGCAAAATGCAGGCCGTGGACCCCTTGAACAATGTAAGGCGGGCACTGCCGGGTGTCAACAAAAAAGAGGCCCCGCAACCCCCTTCCACGGCTGGTCGGGACAACCGAAGGGATCGCCGGGCCGATGACAGAACAGGCGCTGGTTCGGGGATCGATATGCTCGCCGATTCAGTGAGGCTCAGCGACTGCCGGTTCCTCCAGGTATCCGCCCGCCTCAGCCCGGGCCAGCACCGCCAGGATGGTCTCCACCAGGTTACGCGCCGATGCCACGCTGAGTTCCACGGCCACCCGGGCCCCCGGGCCCTGCGCCTCGTTCACGAAGTCGATGTTCAGCGCGTGTTCCAGCGGCGCGTTGAAGGGGTGGTCATACGACACGTTCGCCTGACGCACGGGAAACCAGCCGCTCATCCCCTTGCCGCTCCCCTCGATCTCCATCTGCTGGACAATCATCGTACACATCGTCGCACTCCTTTTTGTGCTCCGTGGACAGGCTAAGCCGACTTCAAGGCGTACTGAGCTGCTTTTCAAGGAAGGCGAATATCTTCTTCCAGCCGTCCACGGTCTGCTCCTGCCGGTAGTTCGGCCGGTCATAGTAGAAGAAGCCGTGGCCGGCCTTGGGGTACATGTAGAACTCATAGATCTTGCCGTGCTTCTTGAGTTCCTGCTCGTGCTGGTCCACCTGTTCGGGCGAGGGGCTCCGGTCCTCCTCGCCGAAGAGGCCCAGGAGCGGACACGGCAGGTCTTTCGTATAGTCGATCGGGGCGACGGGCTGCCTGGGCGAGAGCCCCTCCTGCGCCATCACCACACGCCCGCCCCAGCAGTCCACGATCGCGCCAAAGCCCTTCACGCGGCAGGCCACCAGGAAGGCGTGACGGCCCCCTGAACAGGTTCCGAAAACGCCCACTCTGCCGTTGATGTAAGGGAGCGAGCGCAGGAAACGCATCGCCCCTTCCAGGTCCCCCACGGCCTGGTCGTCGGACACGCCCCCGGCCGCGCGGGCTTTGGCCGCCACGTCCTCCGGCGTCCCGTGGCCTTCGCGGCAGTAGAGGTTTGGAGAGATCGTGGCATAGCCGTGGTGGGCAAATTTTCGCGTGGCCTCTCGATACCATTCATCCCAGCCGGGAGCGTGATGAACCATGACCATGCCGGGGAAGGGGCCGGGGCCCAGGGGCCGGGCAAAATAGGCGTTGATGATGTCCCCGCCGGCGCCGGGGACCGTGACGGTCTCCGCCAGCATGCCTTCGTACATGTTTGTTTGATACATAGCTCCCCCTCATGTTTCATCTTCATGGCCGGGAGAATTTGAACATCACGGCCGGCTCCTCGACACCGCGTTCGCCTGATCGACATACATCGATCCGCCTGCGTGAGCGCGCTGCAACACGGAGCGATAGGCGCCCTGTTCCACGGTCATCGTCTCTTTCCGAACCTCGATCTCCTGCTCAGACACGCCATCCGCCAGCGCCTCCAGCAGCACGCGCCCGTCCTTGCCGGGCGCCGGGGGGTGTCCGAGGAGATGCAGGAGGGTCGGCAGCAGGTCGGCCTGCCCGGTCGGGACGCGGCTGATAACGCCTCTGCGAAAATCCGGCCCGGCGGCGATCAGGGTCGCGTTCATCTCATAGACACTTGCCCCCCCGTGTCCCCCTGCCCCGCCGCCCAGCGCCATCCCCGGCACGCCGTGCGTGTTGGCGGCAGCGTCCCATGCGGAGGCCCACAGCACGTCCGGGCTTCGTGAATGGCCACACGAGACCGCAGCCAGTGGGAAGGTCCCGAAGCCGCCCTCGCGCGTGAAAAGCGCGCCGATACCGTCCAGGCGCTGCAGACAGGCGACGACCTCCTGAACCGAAACCCCCGCGTCTGACGCGAGATAGACCCCCTGACCTGCGACGACGACCTCGCGGGATTCGGGAGACTGCTTGAGTCCGGCGGCAATGAGCGCCTTCTCAACCGGCAACGGGGCGCGGTGGCTGATCCATCCGTGGTCCGACATCACGAGGATGTCCGTGTCGTCCCGCTCGCGGCTGTCGTAGACTGTCCGGACCATCCGTCCCACGCAGGCGTCTGCCGCACGAATCGCCTCGTGCGATTCCTGCGCACCCAGCCCGAAGCCGTGCTGCGTATGGTCCGGGTCGCAGAACCACAGGATCATCAGGTCCGGGCGGTGTTCCTTCCAGAGGTATTCGGTGGCGATGGCCGTGGCCCACGTGTTCGCCTCCGTTGCCGGCCGGTGTTTCGGCGGGCAGGTCCCAAAACGCGCCGGGATTCCAGGCCTCTCAGGGGAGATGAATCCGGGATTGACCGTCAGCCCGTAGCCGCGAGGGTTCTGCAGAAAACATGCCCCCGTCGTGCATGTCGTGGCCACTGCAACCTGCCGGCCGGCGCTTCCCAGGATTTCGGTGAGGGAGGGCGTGTCGAGGAGATGCCCGTCGGTCGCCCGGTCGAGGGTCTTTAGGGCCTGATGATCCCCCGTGTCTATCGGGTCCGGGAGGATGCCTGGAAGGTAGAGCACATTGTCCACGAGGCCGTGGTTCCCCGGATGGCAGCCGGTGGCGATGGAAGCGGAATTCACCCGCGTCACGGACGGGAACACGGCGTGGTGGTGGGTGAACGTGACCCCGGTCAGCGCCAGCGCGGCCATGTGCGGGGTCAGCGCGTCGCCCACGGAATCGGGTCTGAGGCCGTCGAGTACGATGAGGATGATACGTCGTGACATAGGGGTATCAGTGAATCTCCACCCCGGCCTCTGCTGCGATGCGATGCGTGTTCCGGCTGGCCAGGGGGTACTTCTCGTCCGGCAGGTGCTCCAGGAGCATGTAGCCGTCCGGGCGGAGGGCGTGCCAGAGGCGGAGGGCCGTGGCCATGTGCAGCTCCCCCTCGCCGGGGATCTCCTCGTGGAGGTGGAGGACCAGGCCCTCGCCCACCCGGAGGTCCTTGCAGTGGCCGACCGGGCAGACGGGTCCCATGATGTCGAAGATCTGATTGAGACGTTCGGCGCTGTGGTAGACCTGGTCCAGGGACTGGAAGTGGTTGACATAGTCCATGACGGCCCGGATGCGGTCTGAGCCCACGGCCTCGACGATCTGGCGGATGGTCTCCGGGGTGTTCAGGATGGTCAGGAGGTGGGTCTCGGTGATCACGGTCAGGCCCTCGGCTTCGGCCTTGCGGGCGATCCGGTCGAGGGTCTCCAGGAGGCGCTCCCGGCACGCGGGCTCCAGGTTCCGGGGAGAGGGGCTGTAGGAGCCCCGGGGGCTGAGGCTGCCGGGGCGGATCATGCAGACGTGGGCGCCGAGTTCACGGCCCACTTCGATGCCCCGCTCGATCTTCCGGATGACGCCGTCGCAGACGCCGGGGTCGGGATCGAAGAGGCACTCGCGGTAGGCGACGCCGAACTGCGCCAGGTCCATCCCGGCCTCGGAGAAGAGGTTTCTGATCTTCCGGCAGTCGGCGGTCTGGACCTCGAAGAGCCGGTCGCCGGGGGCGTGAAAGCCGGCCCCGGTGAGGCCGAGGGCGCGGATGGCCTTCAGGTGTTCGGGGGTGGTGTCGCGGAAGTCGGCGGGGAACATGCCGATGACGCCGAGGCGCATGGGGAGGCCCTTTCTACGGATAGAGGTCTGGAGGTAGGGCAGCGGATGGGCGGCAATGTAAGGCGCGCACCGCCGGGTGTCAACAAAAAACAGCCCGGCAACCCTCAGGGCGAGGGCGCCGGGCTGATCGTAAAACAAGGGTCTGTGAAAGACGGGATCCTCAGCAGGTCGCGCAGGTCACTTCACCTTTTCCGCCACAGCCGCTCCACGGTATACGGCCCGCCGCCGTTGGCCGCGAAGAACAGAAAGACAAAGCAGTACAAGACGGCCATCTCCCCGTGATTGAGCAAGGGCCAGAAGCCCCCGGGGCGTGCGCCATGAAATAGGCCACCGCCATCAGGCCGGACAGCAGGAAGGCGACCGGACGGGTCCCGAGCCCCAGGATCATGCAGAGGCCCCCGAAGAATTCCAGTGCGCCGGCGAACCAGATCAGGCTCGGAAATGACGCGGACGCCCCCTCGCCTTTCATGCCCCCCAGCCAGGCGAAGAGTTTCTGCGCCCCGTGCGGCATGAAGAGAAAGCCGGTGATGACGCGCAGCAGCGTGAGCGCCAGCGTCGAATACCTTCCAGCAGAAAGATCCACCTTGGCTTGTCCTCCCTTATAACGATTTAGAGTCCGTACGGAAATCCCATCCGGGCTTCAAGCGGCTGCGAAAGCGATGGCCTGCGTTACGCTCAGTCGCCGCATCCGCCTTTTAGGATGCGCCTCCTTCACAAGCCTTGTCCATCGCTTTCTCGCTCGCTTTCGGGCCTCAGAGCGAATTTCCGTACGGACTCTTACTCTCCAGGCAGGGGGACAGACGCCTTCCCCTGCTCGATCATCGTGGCCTGCTGCTCGCACGCCTGGGCCGCCGCGTCCGATCCGAACTGGCGGTAGCACGCGCCCAGCCGGCGGAACAGGTCCGCGTCCTCCGGGGCGGTTCTGATCAGTCCCTCGTAGACCTCGACGGCCCTCCAGAATTCGCCCTGGTGCCGGAGCACCTCGGCCAGGGAGAGGGCCGCGGTGCGGAACGTGGGGTCGAGGGTCCAGGCCGTCTCGAACGCGAACTCCGCGCACCTGGGCTGCCCCCTGCCCACGAGCATCCGGCCCATCTCCGCAAAGAGCTGGGCCGTGTCCGGGGGGGGCAGGACGGCCGGGGGGTCGTCGGTCAGCGCGTCCCCGCAGGTGGCGCGCAGGACCCGCTCCAGCATCTCCCGCACCGCTGTCGCATCCCCTTCGTGCGCCGAGGCCAGGGCCAGGCCGAGGTTGATGTCCAGCAGGTCCGGCTTTTTCTCCCGGACCTTCCGGAAGGCCTGTGCGGCCTCCCTGTAGCGTTTAAGGGAGAGATGGAGGTGCCCCAGGTTGGCGTGGGCCTCCGAGGTGTCCTCCATCCGTTCCAGGGCCCTGCGATACATCTCCTCGGCCCGGCCGAAGTCCCCCCGTTTCTTTTGAATGAAGCCGAGGTTGAGGAAGGCCTGGGGCACGCCGTCCCCGCGCTGTGTGGCCTGGACGAAGCGCTGCTCCGCGCGGTCCAGGTCGCCCGCCTCCAGGGCCATCACGCCCAGGTTGAATGGGTGGTGGGGGTTGTCCGGGTCACGCTCCGAGGCCTGTTCCAGGGTCCGTTGCGCCTCCTCCCGCCGGCCCAGCTTCCGCAGGGCCGTGGAGAGCGGGCCGAGGGCCTCCGCCCCTCCGACGGCTGCGGAGGCCTCGTAGCGCCGGACGGCCTCCTGCGGGTCCCCCTTCGCCTCGTGGACGTGCCCCAGGAAGAGGCGGATCAGGGATTTCACCTTGCGGGGGTCGTTGGGGGCGAAGGTCACCTGGTCCTCGTGCTGTTGCGCGAGCTCCAGGTGACGGATGGACTCGTCGAGCCGGTTCAGGCGCAGGTAGCACTCGCCGAGGGTCAGGTGGGTGACGGCGTAGCGGTCGTCCATCTTCAGGGCCTCGTGAAGCGGGCCGAGGGCCTGTTCGTGCTCCCCTTTTCGCATGAGGGACCGGCCCAGGTAGAGGTGGGCCGTGGTCACGATGATCAGGTTTCGGTCCGAGGCGGCCCTGCCTTCCTCCAGGATGCGGCGGTAGTCGGCGATGGCCTCGTCCATCTCTCCCCAGATGTAGTGCGTCTGCGCCTCGTGGTGGCGCACGATGTAGTCGTCGGGGTGCTGCTCCAGCCACCGCTGCATGATGTTGAAGTAGCGCCTCTGCTTGGCTTTGACGACCTCCTCGGTGGTGTAGCCGGTGTGACGGACCACGATGTCCGTGGGGAGGATCCGGACGCCGAGGCGGTTCAGGGAGAGGGCGACCTGTTCGTGGACCGGCATCTCGAACTTCACCCCCGGCAGGTTGGGGAAGAGCCTGAGTTGCAGACAGGTCGTGGCGTCATATCCCTCGTCCTGGAGGCGGAAGTAGAAGGCGTGACCCCTGCCCATCTCCAGAGCCTTGCGGACCTTCGGGAAGTTCTCCTCCGGGAAGAGGTCGTCCGCGTCCAGCCACATGATCCAGTCGCCGGTGGCGTGCCGGATGGCCTCGTTGCGGGCCGCGGAGAAGTCCTCGCACCACTCGAAGAAGTGGATCTTCGCGCCGTAGCCCCGCGCGACCTCCACGGTCCGGTCGGTCGAGCCGGTGTCCACAACGACGATCTCGTCCACCAGCCCCTGCACGCTCTCCAGGCAGCGGCCCAGGCGGGCCTCCTCGTTCCTGACGATCATGGCGAGAGATAGACGCCCGCCGCCTCCGCCCCCCGCAAGGGATCGGGGATCGGGGATCGGGGATCGGGGCAGGCCCTCACCCCGGCTCACGATGTGTGCCACCCCTCTCCCACAGGCGGGAGAGGGGAAGCCGAGCGGAGCGAGGCGGGGTGAGGGCTCGCTCTCTGCTCTCTGCTCTCTGCCTTCTGCCTCACATCTTTCCATCAGCTTTTCACACTCGACCCGGAACGCGGCCCGGTCCAGGGGGAAGAAGGGCTCGCCGTCCTCGTGTGTGAGCGCATGCGCGAGGTGCTCCTGCGCGGCCTCCGGCTGCCCCAGCGCCAGGCAGCACTCGCCCAGGTAGAGTCGGGCCAGCGAGGCGTCGGGAGAGAGGGCCACCGACTCCTGAAGGGGACTGAGGGCCTCTGCGTGATGCCCCCGGTCCATCCGAACGCGCCCCAGGAAGGTCCTCGCCATCCGGGCAACGGACGGACGCCGGGCCTTGAGGGACTCGTCCGAGACCAGCGCCCGGAATTCGGCCCCGGCGGCTTCGAGGTCTCCCTCGCCGTAGAGGGTGTGGGCCACGCGGAACCGGATGTCCGCGTCCTCCGGATGGGTCTCCAGCCACTGGCGCATCATGCCGAGGTACTTCCGGCGCTTCTCCGAGGTCCGCTCCGGGGTCGTGTAGCCCGTGTGCACCACCCGGATGTCCGTGCGGACGCAGGCGATGCCCAGGCGCTCCAGGGAGGGGGCGATCTGTTCGTGGACGGTCCGCTCGAAGGCCGCGCCCGGCACGTTCGGGAAGAGCCGGAGCTGGGGGTAGCGGCTCCGATCCGCGCCGACGTTCTCCAGCGTGAAGTAGAAGGCCTCCTGACGCCCCCGCGCCATCGCCTGGCGGACCTGGTCGTGCGCCTCCCGGGGCAGGATGTCGTCCGCGTCCATCCAGAGGGTCCAGTCCCCGGTCGCCAGACGCAGGGAGGCGTTGCGCGCCGCCGCAAAATCGTCGCACCAGGTAAAATGCCCGATCTTTGCCCCGTGACGCCGGGCGATCTCCACGGTCCCGTCGCCGGACCCCGTGTCCACCACCACGATCTCGTCGGCCAGGTCCTTCACGCTCTCCAGGCAGGCGTCCAGGGTCTGGGCGCCGTCTCTGACGATCAGGCAGACGCTGAGCCGGTCCAGGACCCCGTTCCCTTCCCCACCTGGGTGTCGGGTGTCGGGGAAGAGATAACTGCGGTTTCGGGTGACAGGTTTCGGGTATCGGGTAAAGCCCCATACCTGACACCTGACACCTGCTTTTCTCTTCACTAAAAGACCCGCTGGATGCCCCTCAGTTCTACTGAGGGGAGGAAAGCGGGGGTTTTGAGTTGATAATCGTGGTTTGGGTTTGATATATTGACGGTATGGCTATCCAAAGATCATCCCATGCCGTCTATGACCTGAAGTATC
>SICM01000083.1 GCA_009694805.1 Candidatus Latescibacterota bacterium | reverse complement strand
GACTCCGCTCTCCCTTCACCGCCTCCAACGCCACATTCGCCTTGAACTCTGCCGTATAGCTCTTCCGCATGGTTTGCCTCCTGAATCGATCCCTGATCCTATCGGCAAATCCACCTTATTCCCCTGTCCAAAAATCCCAGACCATTATAGACCTTCCAGCCGTCGGGCAAGGCCGCCTTCACCTGCGCCTGTACGTCCGGTCCGCCTTTGACGTAGACCCCATTGTCTAAAGTCGAGTAGCTACAGACTCATCCTATTTCGCTGTCTTTCCAAAATTCGCGGCAAAGATGAAGAAGTCCCCAAAACCGATGTTCCCCTCCCCGTCCAGATCAAACTTCGCATTTGCCCCGGTTCCTGGCTTCCCGAAGGCGGCGGCAAATAGGAAGAAGTCGTCAAAGTTGACCAGGCCGTCGCCGTTGAAGTCGCCGGGCAGGGCTGGCGCGTTCACTGTCAGCACCGCCACGCTGCTCGTCACGCTGCCGTAGGCATTCGTGATGACGACGGCGTAGTTTCCGACCTCGTTGGTCTGCACGTTGCTCAACGTCAAAGAGGCACTCGTGGCCCCAGGGACGTTCACTCCGTCCTTGTGCCACTGGTAGCTCAAGGGTGCCGTGCCCGTTGTTGTCACGGTGAAGGTCGCAAAGCTGCCCGCATTGGCTATGACATTACGGGTGAGTCCCACACAATCTATTCTGAGTGGTGGTTAAGTGGTTGATATGGCTTGACAAGTTAAGGTTTCTGTCCCTCCTTTGTGGCAGGCGCTACAAATGGAGGGGAACATGGCCATATATGTGACTGTCCCTGTGAGCACGGAGGTGATCGAATCCAACCCCGATTGCAGGTTCAGCGGAGCCTATGAGAATGGGAAGCTTCTGATTACCATCGACACTCGGCATAAGAATCATCATCAACGTTTGGGGTTGGAAAACCAGACCCAACTGCACTGGGGTCAACAGCACAGTTTTGAAGTCCAAGAGTTGAGCGGGTTGTCCTGGCCGATCCGTTACCGGATTTTGACCTGTGACGGATATTATCTGGACGGGGATGGTGGGCGTGTCCATTTCACTACACAAGCCGATGGAATAGATAGCCATCGCCTGGTTTCGCGCGTGCTGATGCGAGCGGCGATGCTGTTGGTGGTGATCGCTGGTGTGGGTTATCGCCGGGCCTGTTGGCTGCTTGAGCATCTGTTTCACGTGGAGGTATCCAAATCCGCCCTTCAACGTTGGGTGGAGGAGGTTGCAGGACAGCTACCCAGTGCCGATGAGATCGTTCGGATGCTGGATGCAAAGCAGCCCATTACCGAGGCTCACTTCGACGAGATATTCCCCAAAGGTACTGACCGCTGCGTACTGGTGCTCAAGGATGAGCACGGTCGCCTATTGGCGACTCAGACGGTGGACAAGCGCGATGAGGAATCGGTCAGGCCCTTTTTGCAGCGGATGAAGGATCTGGGCCTTGGTTTACAGGTCTTCTACATAGACGGCTGTCAGGCGTATTTCAATGCCATCCGGTCTGTGTTTGGTCAAGCTGTCAAAATCCAGTATGACTACTTCCACATCCTTCAGAACGCCTGGCGGAAACTGTGGAAGTGGGCGGTGGCTCATCGAAAAGAGATTCAGGCCAACAGCGCCGAAGTTGAGACCCCCTGGTATAAGAAGAAGTTGGAAGCACTGGCCAAGAGCCTGTGGGAAGATCGTTATCTGTTGTTCAAGGCCGACGAACGTCTTTCTCAAGAGGAAAAGCAGCGCCTGGCCCAACTGGTGGAGGCCGACCAGAAGGTCGGTCGACTACGGGCATTCCTGGGGGGCATCTGGCATATCTTCGAAGACAGCCAGGATGAACAGGAAGCCAAACTTGCACTTGATGCCTTGAAGGGGCTGCCCACGGACCGACGCTCCCCTGAACCGTTCTTGAAGGTGATCCAGTTTTTGGAAGACCACTTCTCCTGGATGACCACCTTTCTGCGTCACAAAGAGGTGAAACGCAATTCGCTGGCTGAGACCGGAATGCGGGTGTTACGACGGTTGGAAGTCGAACACGATGGCTTTCGGTCCGACAAGGGTCGTGAAAACTTCCCGCGAATCTATCAGGCTGTTAAATATCTCGGCTGGACGGTCTATCATCCACCCCCGGAACTTGCAAAAAACCAAGTAGAATAGGTGGGACACACCCGAGAATATACGGGCTCGGCAAGGTCGGCAGCCGCGTCCAGATGCCCCCGCTCAACTCCTCCAGCGTGGCCCCGTAGCGCCGGGCCGTCAGCGTCCTCAGGATATCGTGTTGGCGCGTGATCTGTTTGCTCGGGTTCATGATCCTATTTCGGATGAGGCATGATATCAACGAGATAATAGACATCGCCATCTATTTTGAAACAAAAACGCCACCCACCATTGACCCGGGCCTGCCAGATGTCTCTGGCCTCATCGTATTTCTTGGCACGGAGAGAGGGGTGACGGAGATTAGCGATCAGGAGTTTGACACGCCGATCGAACGCTCGCTGGATATTAGGTGGGGCGTCCTGATAGCTCTTTCGAAAGCGCTCGGTGTAGTGGAGGCGCATTCAGGATTTTTTGGGCCTTCTGGATTTCTTCGAGGAGCCGTGCAAGGAGTGAATCAATTCTTGAGCGGAATGAAACGGTCCATAGACTCGACCCCGTTTGATGTCTTCCAGACCCTCCTCAATGCGCTTGTCTACAAGGGCTCTGGGAGTAAAGACGACCTTCCCCTCCTGAAGTTCAACCTCAAGGTAGTCTCCTGCCTCAAGCCCAAGTTGATCGTGGATCTTCTTGGGGATGACGACCTGACGACTGGCCCCGATCCTGACCACAGGCATTGCAAATCTCCTTACCCGGTTTGCCCTATGTTTTCGTCGATTTTAATCAGATTGCTTTGGGCTTTCTCTTCATCCCATTCAAACAGAAATTCCATCGCGCCTGCTCTCCATCACAATATAACTCAGTTTATCGGACCGATCAATATGAAATTCCAGATCCACTACTTCTTTCCATCCCGCATATCCTGTATCTCCCTGTTCAATTCCCCCCGTACCACTTTCGGATCACCGCCACTGCCGGCTTGTCCTTCGGGTTGTA
This sequence comes from Candidatus Latescibacterota bacterium, assembly GCA_009694805.1. Lineage (GTDB taxonomy): Bacteria > Latescibacterota > UBA2968 > SICM01 > SICM01 > SICM01. The sequence goes on along the minus strand of SICM01000083.1, from coordinate 15,692 downwards.
GGACGGGTCCCACGGCCCGCTCCGCCAGTCCGGGTCGTTCCACCGCCAGAGGTACATCCCGGCCATCCAGGGCCTTCCCAGACAGGCCCGGAACAGGGCCTCATAGCACGTCGCCTGTCCCACCAGGTCGAGCGGCCTGCCCCGCTCCTCCCGGTAGGGCGTCTGCGCCGCGCCCTCCGTGGCCGGATACCCCACCTCCATAAACAGGACCGGCCTGTCGAACCTCCGGTGCAGCGCCTCGATCCTCCCCAGAATCGGCCCCCACCCGGCCACCAGATCGTCCACCGACGGCAAAGCCTTCGTGCTCAGCGGATAGTAGGCGTCGATCCCGATGAAGTCGAGCGCGTCCCAGAACGCCACCCGCTCCGGCTCCCGGTCCCAGTTGGCCGCGTAGGCGAGCCGCCCCCGGTAGACCGACCGGACCTCCCGGATGAGGGCCCGCCAGTCCGCCTCCCGTTCCGTGGTCCCGGACAGCTCCGTCCCCACGCAGAACAGGTCTGCCCCCCCCGCATCCGCGACGGCGGCGAATTTGAGGAGGACCCCGCCATACCCCTGGAACCACGCCTTCCAGTCCTCCTCGGTCTTCATGGCAATCCGTCCGTGCCAGGTCTCCCGCTCCCGCACCCAGACGTGGGGCTTGATCGCGATCCCCATCCCGGCGCGGTGGGCCTCCGCGCACGCGGACAGGACCGCCCCGTACTGTTCGAACTCCCCCTCCCGCAGCGCCGGCCCGTCGTCCTCGTCCTGGTACACGAACGGCAGGTAGGAGACGGCATTGACCCCGAGGCCCTTCAACTCCGCGAGCGTCTCCGGCGTCACCCGCTGCACGCGCCAGCCGTCGAGGCTCACGCCCTTGTGAAAAGCGGTGTCGGGCGTCGGGTGTCGGGTAAAGACGAATCCCTGACACCTGACACCTGATACCTGATACCTGCCTTTGCTTTTCCTGCCCCCTGCCCCCTGACCCCTAACCCCTGCTCTTTCATCGCTTCTGTCGCATAGAACCGGACGACCGTGTCGGGGTCCGCCAGAAAGGGCCTCAGGTCGATACGGCCCCATCGTCCGGCCATGTACACCCCTGCTGCGCGGGACTCAGGCCGTGCGAGCGCGGTGTCGATCAGGGTCCGGACGCCCGCCTCGTCCCCCAGCCTGGAGAGGGCGGACGCGATCACCGACAGCCCATACCCCCCTTGCCGGGAGGCGGACGCGCGGAGGGCCGGGATCACAGAGGTGAGGCCGAGGTCCGCGATGACGTCTGCGGCGTTGAGGGCCAGCGTGGGGGCATCGGGCGTCGCGTTCGAGACCAGGGAGCGGAGGGCATCGACGCCGGACGGGTCCCCGAGCCGGGCGAGGAGTTCCGCAGACCGCAGGCGCGCCCACGGCGGGCCGTCCCGCAACCCCTCCTTCAGGGCCTCGGCCACGAGCGCCCCTCCCCGGAACCTCTGCCCCCGCACGGCCGACAGCAGCCACGCCCTCCCCTCCGGATGCCCCATCCGCGCCAGCGTGACGCCGAGGGCGGCCTGTCTCCGGCCCGGGGCCCTGACCTGACCCAGGAGGTAGGACGTGAGGGCCGTGTCCCTCGTGGCCGCAAGGCGGCGGGAGATCCGGTCCGCCCCGTCAGCCGCCGGCCAGAAAGGCGTCTCCTCCAGGGTCGCGACCAGGAGCGGGCCCACCGCAGATCGGGGGACAGCGCCGGATGGGGCAGGCGCCTTCGGAATCAGACCGAGCGTCTCCCTCCGCTCCCAGAAAGGCGCGGAGGCCGTCGAATCGACCCTCAGCCCGTATCCGGCCAGCCCGTAAGCGCGGACCAGGAGCCGGGCCGCGCAGACCCGGAGGCCGAAGTCTGCGGAGGCGTCCGCGCACAGGCGGCTGAGGCGGTCTGGGAACGCAGGGGCGTCCAGCCGAACCCCCGCCTCCTGCGCAACGCGGTGGGCATCCGCGTCGCCGTCCAGCAGGCGGGCGATCAGGGCAGAAAAATTCGTTTGGGCGGGAACGATGGGGGGACTGGTCGCAGGCCCTCGCATCGGCTTCACGAGGGCCGTGACGAGGGTGACGAAGAGGACGCCGGCGATGATCCAGCGGGTGCGGGGCATGGGAAGGAGAGAGAAAGTGCAAAATACAAAATACAAAATGCAAAATGCAAAGCGAGGGTTTCTGCTTTGCACTTTGCATTTTCTTGGCCTCTGTGCGCTCTGGGGTTCAGGTTGTTTCTGCGGTGAGCGGGGCGGAGGTCTTGAGCGCCCGGTTGAGCTCCCGGTCGAGCTTGTCGCGCTCGCCGTCGTGATAGATGAAGTCCCAGGGCTGGGCGGCCATCCGGTCGGGCTGCTCGGCCAGGCAGGCGTCCACGTCCAGGCCCGTCTCGCGGGCCGCGCGCTTCCAGTCCCCCGCGCAGCGATGGATGGCGATGAGGAAGTCGCTCATCTCGCGCCCCCCGCGCGACAGGATGCCCTCCAGGTACGCGGAGCGGTAGTTCTCCACGCCGACCTCCGCGTGCTTCCCGATCCCCCGCTCGATGAACCGGACGCGGCGCTTGATCTCCTGCATAGGCTCCATCCGGCACCACTGGAACGGGGTGAGCGGTTTCGGGATGAAGGGGTTGACGCTCAGGCTGAGGCGTCCGGCGCGGCCGCCCTGGCGCTCCTGCATCAGCTTGCGGAGCTTGAGCGTCAGGTCCACGAGCGCCTGGAGGTCCTCCTCGGTCTCGGTGGGGAGGCCGACCATGGCGTAGACCTTGAGGTTGCGGATGCCCCGGTCCAGGGCCCGGCCCGCCCCGTCCAGGATCTGCTCGTCCGTCATCGTCTTCTTGATGGCCTTGCGAAGGCGGTAGCTCCCGGCCTCCGGGGCCACGGTCATGGTCTCCTGCCCAGACCGGGCCAGGGCATTCAGGAGGCCGTCCGTCAGGAGGTCGATCCGGAGCGAGGAGACGGAGACGCGCAGGCCCATGTCCAGAAGCCCCTCGCACAGGGCGTCGGTCTCCTGGTAGTCACAGACCGCGGAGGAGACCAGGCCCACCCGGTCGAACCCCGGCTGGCCGTCCCGGCCGTACCGGACGCGACAGTCCCGGACGACCTCCAGGACGCGCTGCGCCGGAACCGTGCGAAACTTGGGGTAGATGTAGCTGACGGCGCAGAACCGGCAGTGGCGCGGACAGCCCCGCGAGATCTCGATCAGGAAAAGATCGCTGAACGCCGTCCGGTCGGTCACGATCGCGGAATAGGCGACGTGATCGGCCAGGTCCGGGCGCTGCTGCTTCTCGACGGGCGCAGGCGTGAGGAGGTCATGGGGGACCTCCTGCGCCTCGTAGGTCGCGGCCAGGGACGGGATGTAGACCCCGGGGATCGTTGCCGCCGCCCGGAGGTGAGACGCCCGGTCCCGCCCCCGGTCCTGCTGGAACAGGTCGAGGTACCGGTCCGAGGTCTCCTCCCCCTCCCCGATGATCATCACATCCGCGAAGTCCGCCAGCGGCTCCGGGTTGATGAAGGTCATGGCCCCCCCGATCAGAACCAGGGGATGTCGTTCATCCCGGTCCCGCGCCAGGAACGGGATACGGGCCAGATCGAGGATCTTCAGGACGTGGACGTAGTCGTTCTCGAACGACACCGAGAAGGCGAAGAGGTCGAAATCGGACAGGGGCCGCCCGGTCTCGAAGGAGGTCAGCCCCCCCATCTCCCGCTCGTCCTCGGGGTCGGGCAGAAAGACCCGCTCGCAGGCCACGCCCGGCATCAGGTTGAAATACCGGTACATGGACTGGAAACCGAGATTGGACATGGCCAGATGGTAGACATTGGGGTAGGCCAGCGCGATGCGCAGGCCTGCGCCCCCCCGGTCGCGGAACACGTCGCCCCGCTCGCGGGCCATGAGGGCCTCGGCTTTATGTCGAAAAGGTTGGGACATCAAACTCCTGACTAAAAAGCGTTTTCTACAAGGGGTGAGGGCTGCATAAATATACCGAATTTTCGCCCTGGCGCTACAAGTCATTCCCCGCGTAGGAGAGGTTGAAGCTCTTGTTCACGAGCGGAAAATCGGGCACGATGTCCTTCAGGACGGCGTAGTTCAGCGCGGGCCAGTTGGCGAAGGACGGGTCCTTCACCTTCACCCGGTCGAGCATCCCGTCCCGGCCAGCCACGGCCCAGTGCCAGACTGGCCCGCGCCACCCCTCGACCAGCCCGAAGGCGCTCCCCCCCTCCGGCAGCCCCCGCACGGGCGTCACAACCTCCCCCGCCGGCAGCGCCTCCAGGGCAGCCGCGATCAACCGGGCCGCCTCGCGCACCTCCTCCACCCGCACCATCAGCCGCGCCCAGACATCCCCCTCGGTGAAGACCTTCGTCTGGACCTCCAGGTCCCCGTACGCGGCAAAGGGGTGATCCCGCCGGGCGTCCGCGTCGATCCCGCTGGCCCGCGCGGCCAGGCCCACGACCTGCATCTCGCGCGCCGTCCGCCGCGTCAGCGTCCCCGTCCCGTGCAGGCGGTCCAGGAGCAGGCTGTTGCCCAGGGCGATCTCCACCACCTCGTCGAAATCGGCCACCAGACGGGGCACGGTCGCCCGCACGTCCGCGCCCCCCCCCGGCGGGAGGTCCCAGGACGTCCCGCCCGGCGCCAGCGTCCCGCGCAACAGGCGGTGTCCGGTCAGACGCGCGTTCAGGCGCAGGACCTCCTCGCGGATTCGCATCGCGTGCGTGTGGGCCACGGTGAAGCCCGTGTCCGTGCAGATCGCGCCCACGTCCGCCACGTGGTTGTAGAGGCGTTCGAGCTCCAGCAGGAGGACGCGCAGGAAGGCGGCGCGGGGCGGAACTGCCACCCCTGCCAGCGACTCGACGGCCTGGCAGAACGCCATCGCGTGCCCCACGCTCGTGTCCCCCGAGATCCGCTCGGCCAGCGCCACGCCCTGCGCAAAGGGCCTCGTCTCGAACAGCTTCTCGATCCCCTTGTGGACGAAGTAGAGGCGCGATTCGAGGTTGACGATCGTCTCCCCCTCCACGCTGAACCGGAAGTGGCCCGGCTCGATGATGCCCGCGTGTACGGGGCCCACCGTGATCTCAAAGATCCCCTCCCCCTCCACGCGGCGGAACGGGAAGGGGGAACCGTCGTCCACGAAGGCCGGGGGCTGGCCCGCATCCTTCCGGAGCGGGTGATAGCCGGCCGGCCAGAACTGGTGCAGCGGCAGCCGGCGCAGGTCCGGGTGGCCGGCTGGCGTGAGCCCGAACAGGTCGTGGATCTCGCGCTCAAACCGGCTGGCCAGGTACCAGCGCGTCGCCAGCGACGGGAACGCCGGGGCGTCCGCCGGAACAGGGGAGGACGCGACCACGAAGGCGTCCGCGCCCTCGATCTCGAACACGTACCGAAGCATGAACCCCCCCGCGCGCGCCTCCTCCGCCACGATGAGTTCGGGCCGCGCGCCCAGATAGTCCCGCAGGTAGTCCGCCAGGGCGGGGATCTTCTCCCCCTGGACCGTGAGACGCACCTCCCGGGGGGCGCGCGTCTCCACGCCGGTCAGGCCCAGGTTCGTTCCTTCCAGCCGGTGAGCGATGGCATTCAGATCGGCCACGTCAACTCCAAGACATCCGCAACGGTAGCGCGGGAATGAAGTTCCCGCGCTACCTGGTATGCGCCCGATAAATCGGGCTTCAGCCCGGCGCAGCCGGGCGCTTCTGAAGTAGCCCGGAGATTCATCTCCGGGCGAGGGGCGGACTGTGGATTCATTTCATCACCTTCAGCGCCTGCTCCAGCGCCCCGACGAGCGTGGGAGGCAACGTCAGTCCCAGCACGAGCAGCAGCGCGAAATTCACCGCCAGCGGCGCGAGCGGCCAGGTGAGGGCATCGCCCCGGTCCATGCCTTCAGGCGGCCTCCCGTAGAGCATCTGATTCACGCTCCGGAGCATCCCCGCGAACACGACCACGACCAGGGCCAGCCCCGCAATGGCGACCCACGCGGCCCCCCCCTCCAGGCCCGCGCGGAAGATGAGGAACTCGCTCAGGAACAGCCCGAACGGGGGCAGACCCACCAGCGCGAGCGTCCCTGCCAGAAATGCGCCCCCGGTCAGCGGGGACGCGCGCAACAGCCCTCGCACCCGGTGGATCTCGGTCGTCCCGTACTTCAGCAGGATGTTTCCCGACAGGATGAACAGGAGCGATTTCGACAGCGCGTGATTGATCACGTGCAACAGCGCCCCGAACGTCCCCCAGTACCCGCCGAACCCCAGGCCCAGGCAGATGATGCCCATGTGTTCGACGCTCGAATACGCCAGCATCCGCTTGTAGTTGCGCTGCCGCAGGAGAAACAGGGCGGCCACGGCCAGGGACAGCAGCCCGGCGGCCATCAGCCAGTGCGCCGCGACCTCCTCTCCCAGGGTGGCGTCAGCCACCGCCTTGAAACGTACCAGGGCATAGAAGCCGACGTTGAGCAGCACGCCCGACATCAGCGCGCTGATGGGGGCGGGGGCCTCGCTGTGCGCGTCGGGCAGCCAGGTGTGCATCGGGGCCAGCCCCATCTTCGTCCCGTAACCGATCAGGATGAACACGAAGGCGATCCGGACCACCTGGGGGTTCAGGGACGGGGCAGCGGCGCGCAGCGAGGTCCAGTTCACGGCGATCTCCCCCGCCTGGGGCGCAGCCGCGTAATACATCAGAACCGTGCCGATGAACGCCATGGCGATCCCGACCGAGGACAGGATCAGATATTTATACGCCGCCTCCAGCGACGTGCGCGTGTCGTGCAGGTTGACCAGAAAGACCGTCGCCAGGGTCGTGCCCTCGATGGCCACCCACATGACGCCCAGGTTGTCCGTGCTCACGGCCACGAGCATGGTGAAGATGAACAGGTGAAACAGGGCGAAGAACGTCCGTGCGCACCCGAGGGCATCGAATTCGGCGCGGATGAACCCCGGCGCGTACAGGGCCGAGATCCCCCCCAGCAACGTGATGATCACGACCATCAGGGCGGACAGCGCATCCGCCCGCAGGAGGCCGTCGAGCGCGACCAGCGGTGCCCCCCCCCACACCTGTCCGGCCACCAGGAGACCCGCGCCCAGCGTCCCGAGGGAGGCGAGCGTATGAACGGTTTCCATCCACGCCCGGCGTCCGGCCAGCGCGATCAGCCCCGAGGCTGCGAGCGGGATCAACGGGAGGGCGATGAGCATCATCCTCTCAAGGTCTCCATTCGGTCCACCTCAGTCGAGTCGAAGTTCTCCTTGATCCGGTAGGTGAACACCTCCAGGATCAGGACCGCCACCAGAACGTCCAGAAAGACCCCCATCTCCACGATGAACGGAACCCCGTAGGTACAGAGCAGGGCCAGGAGAAAGATGCTGTTCTCCAGCACCAGGAACCCCAGGATCTGCGTCAGGGCCCGGCGCCGGTTCACGGTCACGAAAAATCCCACGAGCACGCCCGCAAACGCCAGGGGGATCGCGTCGGCAGTCGGAAGCGGGTTCGAGGCGGCTACCGGCCCCATCACGTAAAACGCGACCCCGACCAGGGCCCCGCAGACAGTCAGGGCCGCGGGGGCCCCCAGATACGGCGCGGCCGCGCGGTGCAGGCCGATGTTCGTCACGGCCCGGTGAAGGACGCGAGGGATGATCAGCCCCTTGAGGACCGCCAGAACCACCGCCACGCCGAGCAGTTCCAGGCTGCCGGCAAATGCGGCCACGGCCCCGGCCAGGGCAGCCAGGACGAACGACTGAAACGCGAACGTGCGAACCTGCGCCGTCAGGCTCCCCCGCAAGGTCAGCAGGAACGCCGCGCCCAGGGCGACGAACGACAGCAGGTTGGCCAGCCGGGGAAAGATCTCGACGAACAAGGCGCTCACCTCGCGAAGAAGAACGACACCACCGCCAGCAGGGCCAGCGTGAACGACCCGCTCAACAATTCCGGCACGCGGAACAGCCGCAGCTTGGCCACCGCCGTCTCCAGCACGGCGATCCCCGCCGCCAGCGCCCCCACCTTCAGGGCCAGGGCCAGGCACGAGAGGGCCAGCGCCGAAGGCGTGAGCGTCAGGGCCACCCCCCACGGGAAGAACAGGTTCGCGAGCAGGATCAGGAACATGAGCAGTTTCATCCCCGCCGCCCATTCCACCAGCGCGAGATACCGCCCCGAGTACTCCAGGACCATCGCCTCGTGGATCATCGTCAGCTCCAGGTGGGTGGCCGGGTTGTCCACGGGCAGCCGGCCCGTCTCCGCCAGGGCGACGATGAAGAAGGCGACGAACGCCAGCAGATGGCCGGGGTTCAGGAGCAGGAGGGCGTCGGCTGCGGAACGGGTGACGATGTCATCCAGGCTGGTGGTGCCCGCGCGGAGCGCAATCGCCAGGATCGCGATCATCACCGTCGGCTCGGCCAGCGCGGCCACCGCCATCTCACGGCTGGAGCCCATCCCCCCGAACGCGCTCCCGGCATCCAGGCCGGCCAGGGCCAGAAAAAACGTGCCGAGCAGGAAGAGATACATCAGCACGATGATGTTGCCCATGAACCCCATGGGGGTGCGCGTCGTGAGCACGGGCACGATCAGCGCGGACAGCAGCATGGTCACCGCGAGCAGGTAGGGCGTGAACCGGAAGATCCACGAGGTGTTCTCGGAGATGACCGCCTCCTTGGACAGCAGTTTCCGCAGGTCCGCGTAGGGCAGGAATGGACTGGCCCCGCGCCGACCCTGCAGGCGCGCCTTCAGCCGGCGTATGCTCCCCACCAGCAGGGGCGCGCCCAGGGCCACCAGGAGGAGTTGGAGGAGTTCGATCAGGATGGAAGTGAGCATAGGGACTTCACCTCGCCACCACCAGCAGGACCACCAGGGCGATCAGGATGTAGAGCAGATAGCTGTGGACGTTGCCCGACTGCACGATGCGGGCCCACTGCGCCAGGCGCTGCGTGAACCGGATCAGCGGACGATAGAGCGCGTCCTCGAACACCGAACGCGTCTCGTGGCGATAGGTGATCGTCCGCACGAAAAAGCGGGATTCGGGGTGAGCCTCGATGTCGAGCCGCGCCACGGGGCGATACAGGAGGTCGAACACGCGCTTGAACGGGTGGGCGAACGCCGTGCCGGTGTACTCGAAGCGCGCCGTCTGCAGCGCCCGCCCGCACCCCCACGTCTCATAGGTGCGCCGCCGGGCGTTCGCCCCCAGGAGCCGGAGGGCCAGGGGAACTGCCCCGAGCAGCGCGACCAGGGCGACGGCCAGGCAGAGCGGCGAGGCCGTCGCGAACGCCTCCTTCACCCCGACCCCGTCCCACGCGAAGCGCATCTCCGGGGCGGCGTGCGTCAGGTCGAGGGCCGTCGCGCTCAGCGGCCCCAGGACGATGGACGGCGCCACGCCGAGCAGGAGGCACGCGACGGCCAGGACGGCCATCGCCGCCCGCAGCGTCCACCCTACCTCGTGCGCGTTTCGGGCCGGTTCGCTCCGGGGCAGCGCCAGGAACGAGATGCCGAACGCCTTGACGAAACAGGCCGCCGCCAGCCCCCCCGTCAGCGCCAGCGCAGCGACCCCCAGCCCGAAGATCAGGTTGACCGCGGGCGCGGAGATCCGGAAGCTGAGCAGGAGTGCCTGAAAGGTCAGCCACTCGCTGAGGAACCCGTTGAACGGAGGCAGCGCGGCGATGGCCACCGACCCGACGAGAAAAAAGACAGCGGTCTGGGGCATGCGCTTGATGAGCCCGCCCATCTCCTCCAGGTTGCGCGTGTGCGTCGCGTGCAGGACCGCCCCCGCGCCCATGAACAGCAGGCTCTTGAACGCCGCGTGGTTCAGCGTGTGATACAGCGCGGCGACCAGCGCGAGGGCCGCCAGGGCGGGAAGAGCGTAGCTCTGGAACAGCATCCCCGCGCCCACGCCCAGCAGGATGATGCCGATGTTCTCGACGCTGGAGTAGGCGAGCAACCGTTTCAGGTCGTTGTCCACCAGCGCGTACAGCACGCCGAGCACCGCGGAGAGGGCCGCGACGACCAGCACCGCGCCCCCCCACCACGCGGGTCCGACGCCCAGCCAGTCGAACCCGGCGCGCACGAGCCCATAGACGCCGAGCTTGATCATGACGCCCGACATCAGCGCGGAGACGTGGCTGGGCGCGGCGGGGTGTGCGCGCGGCAGCCAGACGTGGAGGGGGATCACGCCCGCCTTGGACCCGAAGCCCAGGGCGAGCAGGACGAAGATCGCGTTCCGCTCCGTCCCCTTCAACATCCCGGACAGCGCGCCCCAGTCCGCGAAGTCCATCGTGCCCGTCGCGCGGGTCATCAACAGGAGGCCCATCAGCAGACAGGCGAACCCCGCGTGCGTCATCACCAGATAGACCCACCCCGCGCGCTGGGTGTCCTCGCGTTCGCTCTCCGTCATCACCAGAAAGTAGGAGGCCAGGGACATCGCCTCCCAAAGCGCGAGAAACGTCAGGACGTTGCGCGCCAGCGCGACCAGGACCATGGAGGCGAGGAAGGCGTTGAACGCCAGGCCCAGGCCCGCCAGAGACGCCCGCCCCTCATACGCGCGCGTGTAGCCGAGCGCATACAACGAGGCGGGGACCGCCCCCACGGCGATCACCAGAATGAAAAAGGCGCTCAGGCGGTCCATGCCCAGCGCCAGGCCCCCCCCGACCGGCAGCACCTCCGGGATCGCCACGCGCAGCGTCCCGCCCATCAACCCGGCCGCGCCCAGGGCGAGCGCGAACCCGGAACCGAGCAGCGCCAGCGTATGCCCGACCACGCGCGACAGCCCCGGCCGGCCGGCCGTGAGCAGCGCCCCTGCCGCGCCCGCGCCGAAACAGGCCAGGGCCGCCAGCAACAGGTTGAGGGTCAGCGTTCCGTCGATCATCGGGGTCTCTCCAGCGCCGCCAGGATGCCCGCCAGGATCGCGCGCGGCGTCGGGGGGCAGCCGGACACCACCACGTCCACGGACACCACCGAGGAGACGGGACCGACCACCCCGTAGCCGCCCGCGAAGACCCCGCAGTCCCGGGCGCAATCCCCCACGGCCACGACGATCTTGGGGTCCGGGGTGGCGTCATAGGTCCGCTTGAGGGGATCGGCCATGTTACGCGTCACCGGCCCTGTCACGAGCAGGCAGTCCGCGTGGCGGGGGGAAGCGACGAAATGGAGCCCGAACCGCTCCAGGTCGTAGTAGGGGTTGTTCAACGCGCCGATCTCCAGCTCGCAGCCGTTGCACGAGCCCGCGTCCACCTCCCGGATGTGCAGGGAACGCCCGAACAGCCTGCGGGCGCGTTCGTCGATATGCCTCGCCAGGATTTCCACCTGCGCGTCTTCGTCCGTCCGCAACGGTTCGGTCACCACGGGCGTCTTCAGGATTTTACTGAATAAGGTCATGGAGATTTCCTGTAGGGGCACGGCTGAATGGCATGAAGATAAACCCGTGCCTCCGCCGTAGCGCGGGAATGAAGTTCCCGCGCTACTTTGTATGCGCCCGATAAATCGGGCTTTAGCCCGGCGCAGCCGGGCGCGTCTGAGGTAGCTCGGAGATTCATCTCCGAGCTACGAGTATGGTGGCCCCTACACCGTGATGGTCAGCCCGTCATACGCCAGTTCCACCCCCTCCATCAGCGTCCCCAGCCAGGCGTTTGTCTCCTCGTGGTCCAGGTCGTGGGTCATGTGGACGAAGTAGGCCCGTTTCGGGCGGAGTCGGTCCACCACGTCGAGGGCCTGGTAGAGGCTGTAGTGGGTGATGTGCGGCCGGGGGCGGAGGGCGTCGAGGACCAGGACGTCGAGATCCTTCAGCCGCTCGAAGGAGGAAGGGGGGATCTGGTTCGTGTCCGTGACGTATGCCAGGCCGTTGAACCGGAAGCCGAGGACGGGGGTCTCCCCGTGCCAGACGGGGACGGGCAGGACATCGATGTCGAAGAGCGGGAAGGCGCGGTCCTCGTCGATGGGATGGAGGTCGATCTGGGGCTTGCCGCCCCCTCTCGGGGTCTCGGTGAAGGCATATTCGAACACGCGCCGGACGGTGTCCAGCGTCGTCGGCGTCCCGTAGCACGGGACGGGCTTCTTGTGTAACTGGGAGTAGCGCCGAACGTCGTCCAGGCCGTGGATGTGGTCCGCGTGGGTATGGGTGAGCAGCAGCGCGTCCACCCGCTGGATGCGGTTCCGGATGGCCTGAATGCGGTGCTCCTGGGGGGTGTCAATCAGGACGCATCCGCCGTTGTATTCGAGGAAGGCGGAGGTGCGCGTCCGATGATTCCGGGGGTTCGGAGAGGTGCAGACCCGGCACTCGCAGGCGATCATGGGCACGCCGTGGGAGGTACCGGTACCCAAAAAGGTCAGTTTAATCATTGCTAAAAAACACGAAAGAAAAGAAAATGCAAAGTGCAAAGTGCAAAGTGCAAAGGAAAAAGGGGAAATCCCCATTTTGCATTTTGCATCTTGCATTTTTCATTTTACACTTTCTGCCGTATGGGTTCCAATGAAGCCGTCTCATCCTCTAGGCGTACGGACAGGATCTCCGGCCCGCTGGAGGTGATGGCCACGACGTGTTCATAGTGGGCCGACGGGAGGCCGTCCGCGGCCGCGGCGGTCCAGTTGTCCGAGGCGACCACGACCTCCTCCGTGCCCATGTTGACCATCGGCTCGATGCAGATCACCATCCCCGGCTTCAGGCGGGGGTTCTTCTCCAGCGGGGCGTAATTGGGGACCTGCGGCTCCTCGTGGAGCTTTCGCCCGATGCCGTGCCCCACGAAATTCCGGACGATGTAGTAACCGTGGGACTCCACCCACGCCTGGATCGTCCCGGTCACGTCCGACAGGCGGTTGCCGGGGCGGGCCTGTTCGATCCCTTTGTAGAGGGATTCGAGGGTGACGCGCATCAGCCGCCACGTCTCCGGGGAGAGGTCCCCGACGGGATAGGTGTAGCCCTGGTCGCCGTAGTAGCCCCCCAGCCGGCACCCGATGTCGAGGCCGATCATATCACCGTTCTGAAGGGGATGGTCGTTCGGGATGCCGTGGACGATCTGGGCGTTCACCGAGGCGCAGATCGTGGCCGGATAGCCGTGATACCCCTTCCAGGCCGGCTCGGCCCCGCGCGACCGGATGAGCCGTTCGACCAGGCGGTCCAGCTCGGCGGTGGTGACGCCGGGGACGATGAGATCGCGCACGGCCCGGTGGGCGTCGGCCACGAGCTGGCAACTGGTGCGGATGAGTTCGATTTCGCGGGAGGTTTTGATGGAGATCATAGTCTCTGCGGTGGATTACCCGCTCGTCTCTCCAAAATGGACGGCGAAGATGAAGAAGTCGTCCAGGTTGACCGCGCCATCCCCGTTCAGGTCGCAGCCCGGGTTGAACCCGGCGGACGCAGCCCCCTTGCCGTAGGCCTCGGCAAACGCGAAAAAGTCCGTGAAGTCCACGGACCCGTCCACGTTGAAGTCGCCGACGGCCCGTGCGGGCTTGAGGATGTCGCTCCGCACCTCGGCGGTGATCCGGTAGGTGAAGCCGGACTCGGCCAGAGACAGGCAGATGGGGATGACGACGATCTCGTCGTACTGGCCCCAGGCCGGGACCCGGATCTGGCGCCCGTCCGACTCCATGATCTGGACACCCCCGGCCTGAATCAACAGCACGGACACCTTCCACCGGGCCCTGGAGGCCAGGGTCAGGGTGATCGAGAGGCCCCCGGCCTGGCCGCCGGGCTTGAACTGGAGATAGTCGGCGCCCAGATGGTCCACCCGGCCGCTGTCCGCGAGCGCCGTCCCGGCCTTCATCAACATGGATCGGGTCTTGACGAGGGGATAGGCCGACGCCTCCCGATAGTATCCGGGCAGCGCGCGGGTCTTCGTGAAATAGTCCCAGATCACAAACCTCGGAAAGACCTGGTCGAACCCGCCGGGCAGCGCATCGTTGATGAACTGGATGTCCCAGGCCTTCTGGGCGGCCAGGCGCTCCCATCCGGCGCGCATGGCCGTGATGCCGAACAGGGCGTGGAGGTTGTGGATGAAGACCGCGGAGCCGAAGGGGTGAAGGTCCCCGAACAGGAGGAAGCGGTCGAGAGACACGGTAGGAGAGTCGAAGAAGCTGGGAAGGTACTGGTAGTAGTCGTTGACCTCCGGGTACGCGGCGTCCTCCATCCAGACCGCCGTGACCTCCTGCCACCACTGGGCGTCGAACAGGCTGTAGTAACCGAACTGAATCGCGTGGAAGAACTCGTGAGCGATCGTCACGTGGAGGCCGTCGTTCCCCTTGGAGGTGTAGATTTTATCGGTGAAGTTGTTGTCCACCTCCAGGTAGCTCGTGGTGGTCGGGGTGGTGGTGGTCTCCGGGTAGGTGAACCCGTAGGCGCTGCTCCGGCTCAGCTCCTGGATGTAGATGTCGTACTGGCCGGCGCCTCCCCCCACGGTCCCGTCGGACGGCGGCGGATGGAACCCGAAGCCGTCGATCTGCAAGGACCAGGCGCTGTCCGCCGTGGTCCCGACCTCCTCCACGTAGTCGGGCACACCGTTACCATTGAGGTCCGTGAGGGCTACGGCGTGGAGGCCGCTCGTGTCGTAGTGGATGCGGAAGCGCCCGGAGGGGCTGACGGTGACGGCCTGCGTGGTGGGGCGGCCCTGTTGCTGGAGAAGGAGCGCCAGACGCCCCCGCGTCTTCTCCGGGAGGTCGTTCCACCCGCTCCGGACGGCCATGAGCGTGGCCGTGCCGCACGTGGCCCGCGAAGGCCCTGGAACCGCTCCGGTGTGGGAGGGATCGAGGAGGCGGAGCGCACGGTCGGCGAGCATCTGTGGGTCGAGGAGGTCGTGCGCGACGGGAGGGACGTCGGCACGGGCGACGGAGAGGATAAAGAGGGTGCAGAGCACGGACGCCAGAAGGGATCGCATAGGATCATAATCTAACGAACGGCGGGGACAATGTCAAGCGCAGGTACGCCCCTCCTCTCCCTCACCCGATATGCTCCAGCATCTGCTTCACGCTCACCCCGGAAGGGCCTGTAACCTCAACGCCCAGCCGGCCCCCGAAGGGGACGCGCGAGATCTTCACGTCTCCCCCATAAAGCGTCCGGGCCACGGGCGCCAGGTCGGGCAGGAGGCGCTGCAGGGCCTCGTCGGTGTTCGCGACCTCCCGGGAACGGTCCACGAACACGCGCAGCCGATCGGCGCGAAACGTCACGGCCCCTTCGAGCCGGGGCTCGGCGGCCAGGCTGTCGGCCATCGTCAGAAGATCGTGCAGGCCCTCCCGCAGGCATTCCCGGTTGTCCCCCGCCAGCGGCAGCCGGCGTCGGTACCAGAACATGGGGTGGTCGTCGGCGTTCCGGACGATGTAGTCCGCCTGGTGTCCGATCAGGCCCACGCCGCCGTCGGAGTGGGTGTTGTTCCCCACCCCGAAGAACGCGTCGGGGTTCGCGTGCATACGGGCCTCGAAGAGACTCCGGTACTGCTCGAAGTCCGGGTCGAGATACTTCTGGCCGGACTTCCGCCGGTCTTCTATGAACAGGTAGAGGCTGAGATAGCTCAGGTCGATGGGCTGGCTCATGTTCGGCGAATGGACTCCTTTCTAAAAAGAAGGCAATAGGCAATAGTTCCCCGCCCTTCCGCTTCTATTTTTTAGGTTTTACTATTGCCTGTTGCCTGTTGCCTATTGCCTGTACATTCGTGATCGGTTTAGGTGTAAGATATTGAAAATATTGAAAGATCGAAATTCAAAATTTCATCTGGTATTGTGTCCCAGCCAGGAGGCAGGAAAAGAGGCCCGCGTCCTTCCTGGAGACGGCTGGGAGCAAGATTCAAATAGAG
>SICM01000082.1 GCA_009694805.1 Candidatus Latescibacterota bacterium | reverse complement strand
GTGTCCCAGCCAGGAGGCAGGAAAAGAGGCCCGCGTCCTTCCTGGAGACGGCTGGGAGCAAGATTCAAATAGAGTTTCTGGGGGGGATATTCTCAGATTCTCGAACCTCTGTCCCGCAATAAGTTATCCCTAAACCGATCACGAATGATACCATCGGTTTCTCGGTCAGGACGTGGAGGCCGGCGTCCATGGAGGCCATGATCTGCTCGAAGTGGAGGGTGTGGGGCGTGGAGATCTCCACGGCGTCCAGTTCCATCTTCTTAATCATCTCCTTGTAGTCCGAGAACGTCGGCAGGCCCTTCGCGTCGGGGAGTCGCTCGAACAGCCGGTCCAGGCTGGCCTGGCTCGTGTCGTTCAGGGCCACGACCTCCACGTCGTTCTTGAGGGTCTCCATGACCCGCTTCACGTGACCGGAGGCGTTGCCCCCGCACCCGATGAATCCCATCCGGATCTTCTTCGCCATCCCAAAGGCTCCTTTCACGTTGTAGCGATGAATCTGGGTCGCGGCGATGAATCGCCTTGAAAGAGGCATTCCAAGATAGCCCGTCTTGTCCGGTTTGTCAACGGGATTCCTGGGGGATCGGGACGTACTCCACCTCGATCTCCCGCTTCAGCCGCTCCTCGATCTTCCGTAAATCCGCCCGCCCGTCCGGAAGGTCCTTGATTCCGAGGCCGTCGGGATAGATGGTGACTGTGGTCGTTTTGTCAAAAAAGCCCTTTTTCGCCCGGCCACGCACCACCTGAAGGCCGTCCGTCGAGAAGGCCATCCGCGTCTCGATGATGGACCCCTCCCCGACCAGCCGGAAGAGGAGTCCCAGAAGTCCGGTGGTGGGCCGGCCCGTCAGGCCGTGGATGTCGTCCAGAAGGACCATGTCTCCGAAGTCGAGCATGCGATAGGTGATCACGCGATGGTCCGTGACCTGCAGGCGCGGGACCGACAGCGTATCCTCATAGGAGTAGCGATCCGGCCTGGGAGAGGACTCCGGCCACCAGATCGTGACGTGGAGCGCCGCCTTCGGTCGCGGTCCCTTGAGGCTGCGGATCACCCGCTCCGGGCGATGCTCGATCCGGACGTCCTGTCCGTATTCATAGCCCAGCCTCGCAAAGATGGGCGCGGTCTTCAGGGTCAGACCCGCCACTTCGAGATAGACCTCAAACCAGTCTTTATGGTTGATGAAAAGAGGACTCCATCTCGGGTCCCGCACCTGTGCGGCCCGGACGAGCGCCAGAAGGGTCTCGGCCTGAAGCCGTCCGGCGTTTGTGGTCTTGGTGACATCATATTTCCCGTGCTGCCGCATGGCCCGGGCCAGCTCCTCGCGGGTCACGATGTGCAGGGAGTCCCGCTCTGCGGCGTGCGCAAGGATGGGAAAAACATGCCCTGCGAAGAGCGCCAGGGAGGCCCAGAAAATCGCAAAGTGGGGGAAGAATTTTTTCATGGCGCGGCCACCTTCAGCGCTCCCGGAACGACCTCCACGTTCAGGATGGCCTCTCCCTGCAGGGCCTCGCCATCCATCTGAAAGGGGCCAGGAGCCTGGCGCACAATCTGGACGGCAGCCGCCTGGAAGAGGCGCACGCCGGGCATCCGATGAATGGCGCCGGTGAACAGCCGGGGGGCGTGGAGGAGGGCGCGGAACGGGGAGATGTTTTCCATCAGGCAGACATCCAGCAGGCCGTCGTCGGGCCGGGCGTTCGGGGCGATGATTGCGCCGCCGCCGTACTGGCGCGTGTTGGCAACGGTCAGGAGGAGGGGCCGGGCCGTCAGGGGGGGGCCGTGGTCCAGGGTGAGGGTGACCTCTTCGGGGACGCAGGCGAGGAAGGTCCGGGCCGTCAGGACGACGTAGGGGAGCAGACCGCGTCTCTTGCCCGGCCTTTCGTCGTAGCGCGCGGCCACCAGGGCATCGAGCCCCGTACCGGCGGTGGCGAAGAAGAAGCGTCCGTTGACCCGACCCGCGTCGATCCGGCGGACGCCGGTGTTCAGGAGCGCCCGGCAGGCGCGACGCAGGTCGAGGGGCATCCTCAGCGCGCGCGCCAGGCCGTTCCCCGACCCGCAGGGGAGGATGCCGAGCGCCGTGTCCGTACCCACCAGGCCCGATGCGACTTCGTGGACCGTCCCGTCCCCGCCCGCGGCCACGACCAGGCCGTCCCCGGCTTCGGCGGCCTCCCGCGCCAGGGCCTCTGCGTGCCCCCGTCGCTGCGTCCAGAGGACCTCGAAGTCCACCCCTGACCGGCCCCAGGGTCTCCCGGATGATCGCCCCGATGTCCCCCTTCCGGCGACCCGCCGAGGGGTTCACGATGAAGCGGATACGTGAGAACGTAGGCATGGTTTCTCGTTCGCAGGGGCGAAGTATGCGCGGACAAACAACAGGAAGGGCGTCTCTCCTCAATGCGTACAAATGCCTCCCTTTACATCTATTATAGACCCCCTCCCCTCCCCTGTCAACCTCTATTTCCCTGTGCCTGAATCCGACAAAACAGTCCTTGACAGCCTCCGGCGGTTTTCTTAAGTTACCCGCGAGTCGGATTTTCTCCATAAATTTGGACTATGAAAAGCGAGCCTGTTCAAAGGTCATGGCTGACTGCGCGTCAGGAGGAGGTTTCCCGTGAACCAACATACGATGGAGCAGATTCGGAACATTGCCCTGGTGGGACACAGCCACTCCGGCAAGACCTCGCTCTCCGAGGCCATCCTCTTCTCCGCAGAGGTCACCAGCCGAATCGGGCGGGTGGAGGACGGCACGACGAAGTCCGACTACACGCCTGACGAGATCGCCCGGAAGATCTCCATCAGCGCCACGATGCTCCACTGCGAGTGGAAGGGGACGAAGCTCAACATCTTCGACACGCCGGGGTATGCCGACTTCACGGGAGAGGTCAAGGGGGCGTTGCGGGCCGTGGACGGCGTGGTGGTCCTCCTCAACGCGATGTCGGGCGTGGAGGTGGGCACGGAGAAGGTGTGGGGTTACGCCACGGAATACAACCTCCCCTGTCTGCTGCTGGTCAACCACACGGACAAGGAGTTCGCCAACTTCGACAAGACGCTCGCGTCGGCCATCGAACGGTTCGGCAACGGGGTGGTGGCCCTCCACCTTCCGGTCAACCCCGGCCTCGGGTTCAACGGCATCGTGGACATCCTGCGGATGCGGGCATTCACCTACGCGACGGACGGGAGCGGGAAGACCACGGAGGGGGAGGTGCCAGCGGCGCTGGCGGGCCGGGTGGCGGAGATGCGGGATCGCCTGATCGAGGCGGTGGCGGAGAGCGACGACGCGCTGACGGAGAAGTATCTGGAGCAGGGGGAACTCTCCCCGGAGGACGTCCTTCAGGGCCTCCGCGCGGGCGTGGCCAGACGGATGCTCTTCCCCCTTCTGTGCAGCGATGCGCCGAAGAACATCGGGACCGACCTGCTGCTGGACACGGTTGTGGACGACCTCCCCTCGCCCAGAGACCGGGGGGATGTGACCGGGAAGAGGCCCCACGCCGAGGAGCAGGTGACCCTCAGTCCGAAGCCGGACGGTCCCCTCGCGGCCGTGGTGTTCAAGACCCTGTCGGAGTCACACGTGGGCGAACTCTCCTTCTTCCGGATCACCTCCGGGACGCTCAAGCCCGGGGACGAGGTCCTCAACAGCACGCAGGGCACGACGGAGCGGATCGGGCAGATCTACGTCATGAACGGAAAGGACCGCGGCGAGGTGGGGCTGGTGGCCGCGGGGGACATCGCGGCCCTCGTCAAGCTCAAGCACACGAAGACCGGGGACACGCTCTGCGGCAAGGACCGGCCCGTGATTCTGCCGGGCATCCAGTTCCCGGAGCCGGTCATCCATACGGCGATCCTGCCGCGCTCGAAGGGGGATGAGGAGAAGATCAGCATGGGCCTCTCCCGCATCCACGAGGAGGACTCCAGCTTCACGGCGATGTACGACCCGGAGATCAAGCAGACCGTCATCTACGGGCAGGGGGAGCTGCACCTGGAGGTCGTGATCAACAAGCTGAAGAGCAAGTTCGGCGTGGAGGTGGACATCATCGAGCCGAGGATCCCCTACCGGGAAGCCATCGTCGGCAAGTCAGAGTCGATGCACCGACACAAGAAGCAGACCGGGGGCCGGGGACAGTTCGGCGAGGTGTTCCTCCGGATGGAGCCGAACAAGCGGGGGGCGGGGTTCGAGTTCGAGGACGACACCGTGGGGGGGGCCATCCCCGGCAAGTTCGTCCCTTCGGTGGAGAAGGGCATCCAGGAGGCGATGACGGAGGGCGTGCTGGCCGGGTATCCGGTGGTGGACGTGAAGGTGTCGCTCCACGACGGCTCCTTCCACGCGGTGGACTCCTCCGACATGGCGTTCAAGATCGCCGGGTCGATGGCGTTCAAGAAGGGATTCATGGATGCCCGGCCGATCCTGCTGGAGCCGATCTATCACATTGAGGTGACGGTGCCGGAGGAGTTCTCGGGGGACGTGATGGGGGACCTTTCAGGGCGACGGGGGAAGATCCAGGGGATGGAGCCCAACGGCCACTTCCAGACCATCAAGGCCGACGTCCCCCTGTCGGAGCTACACCGCTACTCCACCTCTCTGAGGTCGATGACCCAGGGTCGGGGGGACTTCCGCAGGAAGTTCGCCCGGTACGAGTCGGTGCCGGGAGAGATCACGCAGAAGATCGTGGCCGAGGCCGAGGCATCGGGGCAGGTGCATCGGGTGAAGGAGTGACGAGCGCCAAGTGCCAAGTGCCAGGTTCAGGTTTTACGTGACACTTGGAACGTGGACACGTGGCACTGTTTTTCGTGGCACGTGGCACTTGGGGTAGGGTAAGGGCGTCAATCCATTGCGGGCTGGATAGACAGCAAGGACGTGGGAACATAGGCCGAGGAGAGGGAGCCCTGAAAGTCCCGGATGTCCTTGAAGGGCACGTCGGAATCGGCGAAGTCCGGGCGGTAGTAGTCGGCGCTCTCGAACTCCTGCACCCATCCCTCCTCCAGGCCGAGCTCCTCCAGAAGGTCGATGACGTTCCAGTATTCGCTGGCCATGATCTTCCGGCTGAGGAGGGGGTTGCGCTCGACCGTGGCCTGGTTGATCGGAAAATACTGGGCCATGATGCTCAGGGCGACCTTCGGGGAGAGTTCATCCCGGATGAACCGGAGGGAGTCCCGGATGCCGGCCTGATCGTTCGGGAGCACGAGCAGGCGGACGACCAGGCCCCGGCGCAACAGGCCCTGGTCGTCGAACGTCAGGCCGGGGCCGACCTGGCGGCACATCTCCCGGAGGGCCGCGCGGGCGTGACCGACGTAGCCGTCGATCTTGGAGTAGCGCCAGCCCGCCCCGTCGTCGCTGTATTTGAGGTCCGGCAGGTAGATGTCCACGATGCCGTCCAGGAGCTTCAGGACCTCCACGGCGTCGTAGGCGTTCGTGTTGTAGACGAGCGGGAGGCGCAGGCCCTGTTCCACGGCGATGAGCAGGGCCCTGACCATCTGGGGGACGAAGTGGGTGGGGGAGACGAAGTTGATGTTGTGACAACCCCTCCCCTGAAGCTCCAGCATCATCTCCGCCAGGCGCTCAAACGAGACCTCATTGATCCGCTGCTCCCGGTGCCGCTGGCTGATCTGGTAGTTCTGGCAATAGACGCACCGGAGGTTGCAGTTGCCGAAGAAGATGTTGCCCGCGCCGTTCTTGCCCACGAGCGGGGGTTCCTCCCCGAAGTGGGGCGTGTAGGAGGAGACGACGGGCAGATAGCCGGAGTGACAGGCCGCGACCTCGTCCTTCAGGCGGTCGATCCGGCAGTCGCGCGGGCAGATGTCGCAGGAGGCGAGCATCGCCTCGAGGCGCTCGACACGCGTGCGCAGTTCGCCGGTCTCGTAGAGGCGGAGGTAAGCGGGCTCGATCATGGGTCCTCGAAAAGATGATGGGTTTGTAGGGGCGACCGGCCCTCAAATTTACCGGTTTGTCCCCTTCATGTCAAGCCGACGAGGTGTAGCGTGTTCAAACCCGATGTGCCGGTGTTCGACGGGAACGCCGTCCTGGGCCGGCGTCACGACCAGCGGGTCCATTCCGACAGCCGGGAGGGGATGATCGCGGCGATGGACCGGGCAGGGATCAGCCGGGCCCTCGTCCACACCCCCTATGCCGTCACCTACGACACGCAGGTCGGCAACCGGCACGTCCTGGAGCTGATCGGCGGCGAGGCGCGGCTGACCCCGCAGTTCGTGGTGAACTTCACGGCGGATACCGTTGAGACGTTCGGAAAGGGTGTGATGAAGGCCGGGGTGCGGAGCCTGAGGGTCTTCCCGAAGACGCACCTCTACCCGCTGACGGGCTGGATGATGGGGGATTGGGGGGACTGGATGGCCGGGGCGGGGGTCGGGCTGTGGGTCTCGGCCTACGAGGTCGATCCCAAGGACCTTTATGAGGTCGCTTCGACATGGCAGAGGCTCCGGGTGATCCTGACCGACGTTCACTACGTCCATCACGCCGTCCTTGAGCCGCTCCTCAGGGCGCTGCCCAACCTCCACGTGGACCTGTCGCGCTACGACGTGCCGAACGCCGTGGAGGGGATCGTGGCCCGGATGGGGTCGGACAGGCTGCTCTACGGGTCGGCCTTCCCGGACCTCGACCCGGCCCCTTACCTCTTTTACCTGCATCACTGCGGGTTCGACCGGGAGACGCTCCAGGCCATCTGCCACGACAATCTGGTAAGACTTTTGGAGAAGTAAGTTATGCTCGACGGGTACCGCATCATCGACGCGCACGGCCACGTAGGATCGTGGCAGCAGTACGGGATGGACGACGGGCTGGACGGGGTGCTCCATATGATGGACCGGGGGGGCGTGGACGTGGCCTGTCTGTTCAACGTCTTCTGGGGCGAGGCGCGCCGGGGGAACGACGCCCTGGCCGCGTTCGTGCAGGCGCGGCCCGACCGGTTCATCGGGTTCGCGTTTGTGACGCCCCACTACCCGGAGGAGATGGTGCCGGAGCTGGAGCGGGCCGTGGATCGCCTGGGGTTCAAGGGGATCAAGATTTATCCTCCCTATTTTCCCCTCCCTGTGTCCGACCCGGTCTGGGACCCGGTTTTCGCGTTCGCGAACGAGCGGGGGCTGCCCCTGCTCTCGCACACCTGGGGGGGAGACGCCAAGTGCTGCCCCTCCCTGTTCGTGCCCCTGGCCGAACGGTATCCCAACGTGTCGTGGATCGTGGGACACGCGGGCGGGACGGGGGCCGGGCGGGGCATCGCCGTGGAGGCGGCCCGGAAGGTCCCGAACCTCTACCTGGAGATCTGTTCCTCCTGGCGGAACCCCGGCGCCATCGAAGACCTCGTCTCCGGGGCGGGGGCGGACCGGGTGCTCTACGGGTCTGACCTCCCGCTGATCGAGCCCCGCGTCCACGTGGGCCGGGTGATGACCGCGGACCTCTCCGAGGCCGACCGGCGGAAGGTGCTGGGGGAGAACGTGGCGAGGATCCTGAAGATGTGAGGGGCCGGGGAAGGGACAACGGCGGCGCCGGGTATCGTGTGCCGGGATCAGGTAAAAACAGAACCGACCTCTGTTTTTTCTGACCTCTGATACCTGACCCCTGCCACCCGATCTTTGGTCTCTGGTTTTTGCTTGACATCGATGGACAATTTCTTTACTCTTTGTTTGATGAGCGATTGAAAAATCGCGTCAGAAGTCGAATCGGAGCGGATGTTCCGGTTCACCTCATCTGCTTTCACCAGTCGCCTGCGGGGAGAAGCTCAAGGTCGAAAGACACTTGACGTCATCATCTCACGGCGTATTGCCGGACGGCTTGCGGTCTGCTTTTTGAACGGCTGCTCTCCGGCACACAACTCCCCCCGGCGACATCCTGTGACGGTGCCGCATCTCCCGAAAGGGGAGGGCGGCTTTTTTTGTAGACATTCGCTATGGGCACGCTCAAGAAGGTCTTTCGCTTCATCCAGCCGTTCCGGAACCGGATCCTCCTCGCCCTCGTCATCACGGTCGTCATGACGATCCTGGGCATGGTGCCCCCGATCGTGACGCGCTACATCATCAACGACGTGGTGGAGGCGGGGAAGTGGAACATGGCCCCGGCGATCCTGATGGTGATGCTGGTCATCAACTTCCTCTCCGCAGGGCTCAACCTCTGGAGCAACCTGGTCGTCTACTACGTCAGCCAGCTTTTCGTGTTCAACGTCCGCGACGAACTCTACCGGCACCTCCAGAAGCTGTCCCTCGGCTTCTACGAAAAGATGGGGACCGGAAGGCTCATGAACCGGATCATGGGGGACGTCTCCAACATCCAGAGTATGGTCACCTGGCAGACGCTCTCCGTCGTGAACGACATCATCTCGTTCTGCGTGGGCCTGGCGATGACCTTCTACCTGAGCTGGCAGCTCGCCCTGATCACTCTGGCCATCCTGCCGTTCTATTTCCTGAACTATTACTTCTTCGTCAAGCGCATCCGCCGGAAGAACATCTCCGTCTGGCAGAAGATGGACCGGGTGGCCAACAGCGTCCAGGAGCGCATCCGGGGGACCCGGATGGTCCGGGCGTTCGTGAGCGAGGACCGGGAGTCCACGGCCTTTGCGGAGGGGACGCGGGAGGTCCAGGCCGAGGCCCTGGAAGGCTCGCAGTTGAGCGCCGCCTTCTCCGGGACCTCGCAGTTGATCAACGGCCTCGGCTACACGGTCATCTACTGTCTCGGTTGCTACATGGTCATCGTGGGGAAGATGAGCTACGGGGACGTGGCGGCGTTCGGGGCCTATGTCTTCCGCATCCTCCAGCCCGCCCTCCGGTTCACGGAGATCTCGAACATGCTCCAGCAGACGGCGGTCTCCGTGGGCCGCGTGTTCGAGGTGCTGGACACGCAGCCGGAGGTGCAGGAGGCCCCCGATGCCTACGAACTTCCGCCCATCCAGGGCCGCGTGGAGTTCCGGGACGTCTGGTTCGAATACGTCCCCGGCGAGCCGATCCTGAAGGGGATCAACCTGATCGTCGAGCCGGGGCAGACCGTGGCCCTGGTGGGACACACCGGTTGTGGCAAGACCACGATGACGAGCCTGTTGATGCGGTTCTACGACATCAAGTCGGGGCAGATCCTGATCGACGGGCACGACATCTCGAAGGTGACCCTCAAGTCCCTCCGTCGCCAGGTCGGGGTGGTCCTCCAGGAGTCGATCCTGTTCAACGCCACGGTCCGCCAGAACCTGCGTTACGGGAAGAAGGACACGGAGGACAGCGAGGTGATCAACTGCGCGAAGATCGCGGAGATCCACGACTTCGTCGTTGGCAAGCCCGACGCCTACGATACGATCATAGGCGATGGCGGCATCAAGCTGTCCGTGGGCGAGAAGCAGCGGATGTCCATCGCCCGCGCCGTGCTCACCAACCCCGGCATCCTGGTCCTGGACGAGGCCACCTCCTCGCTCGATTCCAAGTCGGAATCTCTGATCCAGAAGGCGCTCCAGAATGTCATGAAGAACCGCACGTCCTTCGTGATCGCCCATCGCCTGTCCACGATCGTCAACGCCAACATGATCGTGGTCATGGAAAAAGGACAGGTCCTGGAGAAGGGCAACCACTGGGAACTGCTGGACAGGCCCGAAGGCGCCTACCGGCAGCTCTACGAGGAACAGTTCGCCAAAGGCCGCCACGAGGCCGCCGCATAAAGGCGAGGAATGGGGAATGAGGAATGAGGAAACTTCTTTTCACCTCTGTTTTTGCTTTTTCTCGCCCCTCGATCCTCGCCCCTCACCCCTGATTTTATATGAACAAAATCTTCCGTCTCTTCAACAGTTATATCCGGCCCCAGTGGAAGATGCTTCTGGTGGCCCTGGTGGCGGCGCAGGTCTCCACCACACAGTGGTTCACCATGGGCTATCTGAGCAAGGTCATGGTGGACCAGGTGCTCCAGATCGGCTCGGCGGGGTCTGCGAAGGGCAGACTCGCCGCGCCCGGGGACGAGCGACGCTGGGAGGGGGAGCGGCCCGCCAGCCAGGACGACCGGGTGCGGTCCGAGGCGGGAATGGGGGGGAAAGGCCCGAGGAAACACTCCCAGGTCGAGCGGCTGAATCTGCTCAAGTGGATCTTCATCGGCTACGTCTTCATCCGCGTCTTCTTCGCGTGTCTCAACTGGTTCTCCAACTACCTGATCGTCCGGATGGGGCAGGACCTGATCTTTCACCTTCGCAAAGACGTCTACGACAAGCTCCAGAGCCTCCAGCTCTCCTACTTTGACCGCCGGCAGACCGGCAAGATCATGGCTCGCGTGATGGACGACGTGGGCGCCATTCAGTGGAGCATCTCCGGCCTTTTCATCCAATTTTTCTCCAATATCACCACGCTGCTGGTCGGGATCGTCATCATGACCAGCATCCACGTCCAAATGTCGATGGTGGCCTTCTGCACGCTGCCGTTTTACGTCCTCACCTACCGGTTCTTCCTCCGCCGCGTCCGGGCGGTCAGCAAGCTCGTCCGGGAGCGCAACTCGGAGATCTACGGCATCATCGGCGAAAACCTGAACGGCGTCCGGGTCGTCAAGTCGTTCGCCCGCGAGCGCTACGAGACCTGGCGTTTCTACCGCAAGATCTCGCAGTTCCTGCGCCTCGAGAGCACCAACGCTGTTTATAACACCTTCATGAGCACGCTCTGCGGCCTGATCAGCGGGGTCGGCACGACCATCGTGCTCTACATGGGCATCCTGGCCATGCGGGATGGGACGATGACGCTGGGCAACTTCCTGTATTTCTCCAACTCCGTCGGGTTCCTGTTCGGCCCCATCGTCTCCCTGTCGGACATGAACATCAAGATCCAGTGGTTCATGACGGCCCTGACGCGAGTGTTCGAGGTGCTGGACGAGGAGGTCAAGATCGAGGAATCCGAGAACGCCGTCGACATGGAGGAGATGTACGGGGAGGTGATCTTCCGGCACGTCTCCCTCCGCTACGAGGACGCGCCGGGTTACGCCCTGAAGGGTCTCAACTTCGCCGTGATGCCGGGCTCCCTGGTCTGTATCGTTGGACAGTCCGGGGCGGGAAAGAGTTCGCTGGTCAACCTCCTCCTTCGGCTCTACGACCCCACCGAGGGCCGGATCACGATCGATGGCGAGGATATCCGGGACATCAGCCTGAAATCCCTCCGAAAGCACATCCGCATGGTCCCTCAGGAGGCGATGCTCTTCTCCGGGACCCTGGCCTCCAACATCCGCTACGGCCATCCGGAGGCCACGCCGTCGGAGGTCATCCAGGCGTCGGAGAAGGCGGAACTCCACGAGTTCATCATGTCGCTTCCGGCGAAATACGAGACGGAGATCGGAGAGGGAGGGGTCTCGTTGTCCGGGGGGCAGAAGCAGCGGCTGTCGATGGCCATGACGCTGATCACGAACCCCTCCGTGCTGATCCTGGACGACAGCACGTCCGCGCTGGACGCCAAGACGGAGGGGCGCATTCAGAGGACCATCGGGCGGATTTCCAAGGACCGGACGGCGTTCGTGATCACCCAGAAGGTGGCCATGTGCCGGAAGGCCGACCTGGTCCTGGTGCTGAAGGGGGGCCAGCTGGTGGAGCAGGGGACCTACGACAAGCTGGTCCGGAAGCAGGGGACCTTCTACGACATGTTCAGGACGCAGATCGAGACGATGGAGCAGGAGGCGCCGGAGGGGGAGAAGGAGAAGGAAGAGGTGGAGGAGGCGGTAGGCGTGTGAGGTGGGGTCAGGGATCGGAGATCGGGGAAAAGATGACCAGAATCGGGTATTCTGTAGGGGCACGGCGCACCGTGCCCCTACTATCGTTTATTCCTATGAAAGTGCAGAACCCGCGCCAGAAAATTTTCCAGCAGCGCCGGGTCGGATAGATGGCGCTCCTCGGCGACCGGCATGCCCGGAAGGTGTTCCATAAGGACCCGCGCGAAAAGCCCCCGTCCGCTCCGTGACCCTCCCTCCGAAACCACCTCCACTCTCTCCACCCCGCAGCTTGGCGAACGGCTTTTGAAGATGTAGCCGCTCAGGTCCATCGCCTCCAGTTGCCGGACACGTTCCCGCGCGAACGTTAGCATCCGGTCCGTGTGGTCGATGCCAGTCTCCGTCGTGACCAGGCGGGGGGCCTCCGGGTCCCCGATCAGGCGGAGGGTCTCGCGAGGCACGCCCATCCCGACCTCGAATTCCGGACAGACCGGCACGAAGGTGACGCGCTGGCCCAGGACGTTCACGATGTCGTCGTGTTTCCTGTGCCCGCCGTCGTAGCGGACCGGTTCCCCCATCAGGCAACTGCTGATGCCGATGTGGATGTCGGATGTGGGGTTCAAAGAGGACCCTCATTGCAATCCTACTTTTCTTGCTCGTGCAAGAAAAGTAGGCAAAAGAAGCACGCTCGCTCAGACGCCGCGAGGGGCTTGAGCGCGGCGTAAATGCTCCCCCTGTCAGATCGGGGAATGGATGGCCGCGAGGGGGGAGTTGCCTCCGAGTGGCCGTTATCGAGGGGGATTCCGACGCCGCGCTACCTTGATGTTGGGTCTGACTTCTGCGCGTTGCGCTTTCTATTGGCCAAAATTTTCTTTGAAGGCGTTTTGTGCCTTCTGGAGGAGGTCGTCGGGCAGGCGGCGGCCGTCCGAGATCCGGGTGTTGGCCGCCATGTGGTCCGGATTCGTGGTCCCGATGATGGCCGTGCAGACGCCCGGGTGTGACAGGGTGAAGCGGAGGGCGAATTCCACCAGCGGCATCCCTCCGGCCAGGTCCCGGAGGGGAAAGGTCTGCGCCCGGTCCCACGGCCCGCTGTGGAACCCGTCCGGGTGGCGCTCCGTCCGCTCCCATACGGCGTTGGAGATGGGGCGCTTGATGATGGTCCCCATGTTCCGCTTTTGCAGCGTGGGCATGAGGTTCTGGTCGGCCTCCTGGTAGAGGATGTTATAGGTGAACTCCTGGGTGTCCAGGGGCCACTGGTCGGCGGCGGTGGCCGCAGCCGTCCCGTCGTGGGAGACGCCGACGAACCGCGTCCAGCCCTTTGATTTTGCCTCCAGCAGGGCCTCGAACGCCGCCTTCGCGTCATCCTTCTCCCCCGGCAGGCCGTGGAACTGGACGATGTCGATCACGTCCATGCGGAGTTTCTGGCGGCTCTCGTCGATGGTCCGCAGGATGCCCTCGCGCGTGTAGCCCTTGACGATCTTCCCCGCCGCGTCCATATAATCGCCGCATTTTGTGGCCAGGATGAAGGCGTCCCGCCGGTGCGAGATGAACCTGCCGATGCGGGCCTCGCTCTCGCCGTACATGGCCGCGGTGTCGATGAAATTGATCCCCAGGTCCAGCGCCCGGAGCAACACCCGTTCGGCCTGCGCTTCGGGGATCTTTGCGTTGCCGATCTGCGCGGCCCCCAGGCCGATCTCCGAGACCTTCAGGCCGGTCTTTCCGAGGATGCGGTGGTTCATGGGTCTGTCCTTCCGGTAAAATCTGACTTGCGCTGCATCATTCCGATATGATAGGACACTGAAAATTCGTCTAATTCACCAAGATCTAAACTGATCGGTCACAGAGGGCCAATTTTCCGGGCTTTATAATGGCAACACTTTTTCAGGATATCTACATGTCTGCGTTCGTAGAAGATTCCTATATCACCTTTTCCGCCCTCAACTCGGCGATCTCCTCATCCGTCAACCCGAGCAGGTCCTTCAGGATCTCCTCCGTATGCTCCCCGAGACGGGGCGGGGGCTGCGTCGCGTCCACGACCTCGCGGGAGAACTTGAGGGGGGAGCCGGGGACCTTCAACTTCTCACCTCCCCGGTGGCCGGCCTCCACGATCATGCCCCGTGCGTTCACGTGGGGGTCGCGCACGACCTGGTCGATCCGGTGGATCGGCCCGCAGGGCACGCCTGCCGTCTCCAGGAGAGGCAGCCACTCGGCCACAGTCCGCGCCCGGAGCCGTTCGTTCAAAAACGCCGCCAGCGCCTCACAGTGCTCGGTCCGGCGCGCGTTGGAGCTGAACCGGGGGTCGTCGATCAGGCCGTCCAGCCCCAGGGCGCGGCAGAGCTTCGCGAACAGGCCGTTGTTCCCCGCCCCCACGACGAGGTGTCCATCCGAAGCCTCGAAGAACTGGAAGGGGGTGATGGTCGGGTGCCGGGAGCCGAGGGGGCCGGGCGGGACGCCCTCCACGACATAGCGGGCAATGGCATTCTCCAGGAGGGCGATCTGGCAGTCCAGCATGGCCACGTCCAGGGACTGCCCCCCGCCCCCGCGCCCCCGCGCATAGAGGGCCGTCAGGATGCCGATCACGGCGAACAGGGAGGCCGACAGGTCGGCGATGGAGTTCCCGACCTTGACCGGGGGTTCGCCGGGGTTCCCCGTGATGCTGGCCACCCCGCTCATGCCCTGGATGATCACGTCGTACGCAGGCCGCTTCGCGTAAGGCCCGGTCTGCCCGAAGCCCGAGACGGAGGCGTAGATGAGTCCGGGGTTGTCCGCCCGGAGCGTCTCTGCGTCCAGCCCGAAGCGCGCCATGGTGCCGGGCCGGAAGTTCTCGATCAGGACATCGCACCGGCCGGCCAGCCGCCGGACGAGGGAGGCCCCTCTCGGGTGGGAGAGGTTGACGGTGAGGCCCTTCTTGCCCCGGTTGATGCTGATGAAGTAGGCGCTCTCGCCAGGGTGGGGAGACGATCCTGTGAATCGTCTGGGGTGGGGTAAAAAGGGGCCGAACCCGCGCGATTCGTCCCCGGCCTCCGGCATCTCGACCTTGATCACCTCCGCGCCCAGATCCGCCAGGACCATCGCCGCGAACGGGCCGGCCAGCACGCGGCTGACGTCCAGGACGCGAATGCCGTGCAAAGGACCTTCCATATCTCTCCGTTTTCCCGTTTCACCCTTCTCCGTTTCGGCTATTTCTTCCGCCTCTGTCTTTTCATCTGCGTCTATCTGCGACATCTGCGGACCTCTTCCGCGCGACGTAGAATCGCTCCTTGTCCTCGAACGCCGTGAAGGGCCAGGGCCCTTTGCCCGCCTCGATCCGCCGCCGGCTGTTGTAGTACAACAGGTCGAACCCGGCCGCGCGAATCGCCCGTTTGTAAAAACCCGGGGAGAGGACCTGCATGTAGTAGACCTCCAGGTTGTCCCCGGTGTAGTAGGCCTCTCCGACCTCCCGCTCCAGGGTGGGACGCCGCAGGAGCTTCGCCAGGCAGAACTGGAGAAAGCGTTGCGCTCGAAACGTGGCGAACCGGTTGAGCGCAAAGATGGAGTGCGTGGTGAAGATGAGGACCCCGCCCGGCCGGAGCACCCGGTGCGCCTCCCGGAGGACCTGTCGCTTGCCCTCCCGTCCCGGCAACAGTTCGATGCCGTTGTAGGAGAAGAGGGCTGCGTCGAACGTCCCATCCGGGAACTGGAGGTCCGCCGCATCCATGACCCTATAACGCACCTGGAGCCCTGCTGAGAGGGCCTGCGCCTGCCGGATCATGGCAGGCGAGAGGTCGATGCCCGTGGTCCGGTAGCCCATCTGAGACAGCGGGATCGTGGTGCGGCCCGTCCCGCAGCCGATGTCCAGGACCTCGGCCCCGTGGGGGAAGTGCTGCCGGCAGAGGATCTCTTCGGAGGGCCAGAGCCCCATCTTCGAATAGCGGTTGACCACCCAGGTATGGGAATAACCCCGGATGACCAGGTCACGGAT
Source organism: Candidatus Latescibacterota bacterium (assembly GCA_009694805.1). Lineage (GTDB taxonomy): Bacteria > Latescibacterota > UBA2968 > SICM01 > SICM01 > SICM01. The sequence goes on along the minus strand of SICM01000082.1, from coordinate 3,212 downwards.
GGATGGCATCAAAACACAGAGGATCAGGGGTCAGGGGTCTTGTGGTCAGCGGTCTCGTGGTCTCATGGTCTGCTGTCTCACGTTATTATACCATCCGAATCACCCCTCCGTCAAGCAGAAGTTATAGAGACCCATCAGGCCGGCCTCCGGAGGCGGAGGAATCGCGTTTGCCCTTGACTTGCCTCCGCCGTTTCTTTATGTTTTTGCTTCACAGGAAAATATGAAGAAGGAGGGTTTCGTGATTCGTATCTCCGGCCTCTTTCAAGTTCGTGCGGGAGGCTGGGCGCTGATGCTGGCGCTCTCTGCCGGAGGGTGTGCCACCACGCGCTATGAGACCGGGGAAGCGCCCCCGCCTGTCCCGGCTCGGCCCCTGGCGCGGGCGGACACCCTTGTTTTGAAGAAGGCCCAGGCTCGGCCCCTGGCGCAGGTGGACACCCTTGAGGTGAAGAAGGCTCAGCCGGTCGCCCTGACGGAGATCGACAGCCTGAAAGCCCTTCTGTCCGGCCAGGTCCAGAAAATGGCCGACCTTGAAGTGATTCATACGGAACTGTCCGGCAAGGTCGCCGTACTCAACGACCGGATCAGGGCGCTGGAGGATCGCCTTCAGGCCTCCCTCTCGCCACCGCAGCCCCCGGCCCGTTCTGCCTCGGGACGCCGGAAGAAGGCCGCTCCACCGCCCTCTCCGTCAAACCGCGTCAAGACGGTCTATCAGGCCGCCTTCCGGGATTTCGAGGCCCGGCATTTTGAAAACGCCCTGCGAGCGTTCTCGGAGGCGCTCGCCGCCGCGCCCAAGGACGACCTGGCCGACAACGCGCAGTACTGGATCGGGGAATGTCACTACGGTCTGGGACATTATACGCAGGCGATCAAGGAATTTCAGAAGGTCTTCACCTACTCGGATACGGAGAAGGACGATGATGCCCAGTTCAAGATCGCCCGTTGCTACATCGATCTGGGCGACCAGGATAAGGCCACCATCGAACTGAAGAGGCTGACGGTCGATTACCCGGAGAGCGAATACGTCAGACGCGCGGAGGGTCTGCTCCGAGATCTCCAGGATCAAAAGAGGCAACGGACAAAGTGAAGATAACGTGTTGGAGATATGTCCTGGTCGCGGGTGCAGTGGCGGCATGGGCGGCGGGGTGCGGCGGCGGCGGGACGAAGGCCGTGGCCCAGCGGGACGCGCAGTCCTATTTTGACGAGGCCACACTGGAACTGAAGCAGAAGCACTGTCTGAAGGCCGCGGAGCTGTTCCAGAAGGTGGTCATCAATTTTCCGGGCTCCGTCCTGGCGGACGAAGCGCAGTTCGGGGTGGGGGAGGCCAGGTTCTGCGCACGGGAATACGTGGAGGCCGTCTTCGAGTATCAACGGCTGATCGACGAATTTCCCAATAGCCCGCTTTCCGAGGACAGCCGCTATAAGATTGCGGTCTGTTATGCAGAGCAGTCCGGAGGCATCGACCTCGACCAGACGGAGACCAGGAAGGCCATCGCCGAATACCAGCGTTTTATCGACGATTACCCGGACACCCGGCTCACCCCGGAGGCCCGGAAAGAGATGATAAAACTCAAGAGCAAACTGGCGGCAAAGGATGTGCACATCGCCGAAAACTACCTGAGCTGGGGCTACCCTGAGTCCGCGCGCATCTACTACCAGCGCATCCTGGACGCCTACGGGGATACTCCCTGGGCCGAGGATGCCCGGCTGGGGCTGGCATTGGCGAAGGCCAGGAAGGGCGAGGTCGATGCGGCCCTGACGGACCTGCGGCAGCTCTTGTCAGACGGGGTATCCCCGGCGATCAAGAAACGGGCCCAGGAACAGATTGAGGAACTCGAAAAAAAACGCGCAGCTTCCCGGAAAGACCTTGGATCTAAACCCGGAGCAACGGATCGGCCTCCTGGGGGGGGTATTCGACCCGGTTCATAACGGCCATCTGATCGCGGCAGAGGCCGCCCGGGAAGCCTGCGGCCTGGGACAGGTGATGTTCATCCCTGCCTCAGACCCCCCTCACAAGCGGGATACCGGCATGGCCTCTGCGGAGGCGCGGGCCGAGATGGTCCGTCTGGCCATACAGGATCATCCCCGCTTTGAGCTGTCGCCCATCGAACTTCGTCGCGCCGGACGATCCTACACGGTCGACACCCTTTCCGAACTCCACCAGACCCTCGGGGAGAAGACGGCCCTCTTCCTGATCATCGGCGCGGACAATGTGTCGGAAATCTCCTCCTGGCACCGTCCGGACAGGATTCTGGACCTGGCGACCGTCGTGGTCGTCCGGCGTCCCGGCGCGACCCTGGGCCGGGCCGACCCCGCGCTGACGCAGCGGATGCGCTTCGTGGAGACCCCCTTCATCGAGATCTCTTCGACCGACATCCGGAGACGCATCCGGGAGGGGCGGTCGATCCGATATCTGGTCCCTCGTGAGGTTGAAAGCTACATCTGCGAGCACGGGTTGTATCGCTGAGACGTGAAAAAACGTATCTCGTATCTCGTAAACCCTTCTACGCTTCACGCTTCACGAGATACGCTTCACGCTTGCCGTCTGCCGTTTCCCTGTCTTTTCGAGGCTATCTTGGACTCCTCCTTTGTGGGCGTAAACCTTTCGAGTCTGGCCGATTACAATCTGAGCGCTGCCATTCAGACCGTCAGCAGGCTGGAGTTCCAGGCCGTTGGCCTGGCAGCCTATGCCGGGTCGCGGGGACGCCAGGGGGAGATCCCCGGCTTCTGGTTTGATGATATGACCGAAGAGGAGATCGACCAGTTGAAGCGCTCTCTGCGTCGGTTTGAAAGGATCTTCATTCAGGCCCATTCGGAGGACGTCCCCCTGTTCACCTGCAACCGGGGGATACAGCGGGAGGCCCCATGCGACAGGTCTTTTTCTCCATCGAGGCGGCCTGGATGCTGGGGGCCCGGATGGTCACATTGCGCGCGAACCCCAAGCGGGGCTTTGCCCTGAAGGAGTACTGGAGGGAGATGGCGGAGGTCTTCCGGGAGATCGGGGACTTTGCCGATGGGTGCTCTCTCCAGGTGGCCGTGGAGACCGGGTTTCCGGATGCTTATAAGGAACTCACCTTACGCAGCGCGGGGAGAATTGATTAAATTTGGGGTATGACCAACAAAGACCTTCTTGACCTGTATAGCGATTACCTCATCAGTTCGTTTGGGCAAACGACTGCGACTGGTTTGGCATCGCTGCTGGGCGGGACAGTTAG